>NZ_JAFLWU010000039.1:0-46010 GCF_017316265.1 Pseudomonas sp. Marseille-Q1929 | reverse complement strand
CAGTGAAACGATGCATCGCCGATGGTAGTGTGGGGTTTCCCCATGTGAGAGTAGGTCATCGTCAAGATTAAATTCCGAAACCCCATTTGCGAAAGCAGATGGGGTTTTGTTTTGGGCGCGAGAAAAGTACGTGAAGGGCCATTACGGTGACCTTCAATGCTAAAGTCCACGCCTCGATTTTGTTTTCCCAAGGAAGCCGTTATGCCGGATGCGACGTCCCTCAGCGCTGGATTCATGGTGGTTCATGGCAACCGCCTGGACGAACTGCGCGGCCTGGTCGTCAGTTGGATGCGCCGCTATCCCCTGGCTCCTCTGGAAAACGAAATCGCCCTGGTACAAAGCAACGGCATCGCCCAATGGCTCAAACTGGCCCTGGCCGAAGACCCGGAAGATGACGACATGGGCGGCTGTGGCATCGCCGCCGCAATCGATGTGCAACTCCCCGGCAGCTTCATGTGGCAGCTCTACCGCATGGTCCTTGGCCGTGACGAAATCCCGCTCAAGTCCCTGCTCGACAAAGCCCCGCTAACCTGGCGCCTGATGCGCTTGCTCCCGGAGCTCATCGATCAACCCCACTTCGAGCCGCTGCAACGCTTCCTCACCCATGACACTGACCTGCGCAAGCGCTACCAACTTGCCGAGCGCCTGGCTGACCTGTTCGACCAATACCAGGTCTACCGCGCCGATTGGCTGGAAGACTGGGCCGCCGGCAGCCACCAATTGCGTAACGGTCGAGGCGAGTCAAAGCCCCTCGACCCAGCCAACTGCTGGCAAGCCGAGTTATGGCGTGCACTGTTGCTGGATGTGGGTGAAGAAGGCATGGCCGAAAGCCGCGCCGGCGTGCATCAGCGCTTCATCGAACGCATCAATACCCTGGAAAAAGCCCCACCGGGCCTTCCTTCCCGAGTGATCGTCTTCGGCATTTCATCGTTGCCGGCCCAAGCGTTGGAAGCCCTCGCCGGTCTGGCACGTTTCAGCCAAGTCCTGCTGTGCGTACACAACCCTTGCCGTCACCACTGGTCCGACATCGTTGCCGACAAAGACCTGCTGCGTAACGAATACAAACGCCAGGCGCGTAAGACCGGTATGCCAGTCACCATCGACCCACAAACCCTGCACCAGCATGCCCACCCGCTGCTGGCCGCCTGGGGCAAACAAGGCCGTGACTACATCAGCCTGCTAGACAGCTACGACGACCCCAACAGCTACCGCGCCGCGTTCCGCGATGGTCGCATCGACCTGTTCAGCGACAGCGAACCCACCACGCTGCTCAACCAACTCCAGGACGACATCCTCGAGCTGCGTCCGCTCAATGAAACCCGCGAACTCTGGCCTGCTGTCGATCTTGAACGCGACACTTCCATCCGCTTCCACATCGCCCACAGCGCCCAACGCGAAGTGGAAATCCTCCACGACCAACTGCTCCACCGCTTCAGCGCCGACCCCACGCTGCGCCCCCGCGACATCATCGTCATGGTCCCCGACGTCGACAGCTATGCGCCGCACATTCGCGCCGTGTTCGGCCAGCTTGAGCGCAACGACCCGCGCTTCATCCCCTTCACCCTGACCGACCAAGGCCAACGCGGCCGCGACCCTTTGCTGATCGCCGTCGAACACCTGCTGAAACTCCCCGACAGCCGCTTCCCTGTCAGTGAAATCCTCGACCTGCTCGACGTCCCGGCCCTGCGCGAACGGTTCGCCATTAAAGAGCGCGATCTGCCCACGCTGCACCGCTGGATCGAAGGCGCCGGAATTCGCTGGGGGCTAAACGCGGAACAACGCGCGGGGCTTGGGTTGCCACAAGAACTGGAACAAAACAGCTGGCGATTCGGCTTGCGTAGGATGTTGCTGGGTTACGCCGTAGGCACCGGCGCAGCCTGCGAAGGCATCGAGCCCTATGATGAAATCGGCGGACTCGACGCTGCCCTGATCGGTCCGTTGGTCGCCTTGCTTGATGCGCTGAATGACGCCCACCAAACCCTGTCCCAGTCGGCCGCTCCCCAAGTGTGGGGCGAGCGCTTGCAACGCCTGATGCAACTGTTCTTCCTGCCCAGCAGTGAACACGACGACTACCTGCTCGGCCAACTTGAACAACTGCGCGAAACCTGGCTGGAAACCTGCGAGTCCGTCGGCCTGCAAGACGAATTACCGCTCACCGTCGTCCGCGAAGCCTGGCTCGCCGGCCTGGACCAAGGCCGCCTGTCCCAGCGTTTCCTCGCCGGAGCTGTCAATTTTTGCACCCTGATGCCCATGCGCGCGATCCCGTTCAAGCTCGTTTGCCTGCTTGGCATGAACGACGGCGACTATCCCCGCGCCCAGCCACCGCTGGACTTCGACCTGATGGGCAGCGACTACCGCCCCGGCGACCGTTCACGCCGTGAAGACGACCGCTACCTGCTCCTCGAAGCCCTGCTTTCCGCCCGGGACCAGCTCTATATCAGCTGGGTCGGCCGCAGCATCCGCGACAACAGCGAGCGCCCGGCCTCGGTCCTGATCGGTCAACTACGCGACCATCTCGCCAGCGGCTGGCACCACGCCCAAAGCGAGGAGCCGCTCCTCGAAGCGATGACCCAAGAGCATCCACTGCAACCCTTCAGTGCCCGCTACTTCCACGAAGGCGACCCGCTGTTCAGCTACGCCCGCGAATGGCAGTTGCTGCACGAAGCCTCCGCTGCCGAACCCACAGCAGACGAGCTACCAGAGCACCAACAAGAAGAGCCCCTGAGCCTCGGCCAGCTCCAAGATTTCCTACGCAACCCGGTCAAACACTTCTTCAGTCAGCGCCTGAAAGTGTTCTTTGAAGCGGCCGAAGTGCCCCTTGCCGATGAAGAACCCTTCGTACTCGATGCGCTGCAACGCTACAGCCTCAGCGATAGCCTGTTGAACGCAGCGCTGGCCCAACCCGAACATCTCGACCTGGCCCTCAACGCTCAGGCCCTACGCCTGCAAGGCAGCGGCCTGCTGCCGATGGTCGGCTTCGGCGAATGCCTGCGCAACGAATTGATCGAACCCCTGCCCGACCTGCTACAACGCTACCAACAGTTGTTGGCCCTCTGGCCGACGCCACACACCGGCGCCGAACCGGTCAGTTTTGAGCATCAAGGTATTCAACTGGAAGGCTGGATCAGCGGCCTGCACCGGCGCAGTGATGGCGGTTTGCTAAGCGTGACCACCATCCCCAACAGCATCGGCTCAATCAAGACCCGCAAATGGCATCGCCTGATTCGCCCTTGGGTCAATCACGTCGTCGCGTGTGCCTGCGGCCTTTCGTTGAGCACCGGCTTGGTGGCCAGCGATGACACCTTGCTACTGTCGCCGCTGGAAAAAAGCGCAGCCCGGGAAATCCTCGGCAACCTGCTGCTGGCCTGGCACGCAGGGATGAAAAAGCCGCTCCCGGTCGCGGTCAAAACCGCCTTCGCCTGGCTTGGTCAATCGGACCCCGCGAAGGCTGAAGCCGCCGCCCAAAAAGCCTACGAAGGCGACGGCGTGAACACCGACGGCGAGCGCCGCGAAACCCCGGCGCTCACCCGCCAATTCCCAGACTACGCCACGCTCATCGCCAGCGAAGAATTCGACGGCTGGTGCGAAACCCTGTATCGCCCGCTCATCAACGCCCCGTGGCGATCACTTACCAGCGAGGAGGCCAGCGCATGAGCAGCAAACCCTTGGCCCTGGCCTTCCCGCTAAAAGGCAGCCAGCTGATCGAAGCCAGCGCCGGCACGGGCAAAACGTTCACTATCTCGGCCCTCTACTTGCGCCTGGTACTGGGTAACGGCGGCGATGAGTCCGGTTTTGGCCGCGAACTGCTACCGCCACAAATCCTCGTGGTGACGTTTACCGACGCCGCGACCAAGGAGCTGCGTGAGCGCATCCGCATCCGGCTCGCCGAAGCTGCGCGTTTCTTCCGCAGTGAAATCGACAAACTCGACCCGCTGATCACCGAACTGCGTGACCAATACGCACCGGAGCAATGGCCCGCCTGCGCCAACCGCCTGGACATCGCCGCACAGTGGATGGACGAAGCCGCCGTCTCGACCATCCACAGTTGGTGCCAGCGCATGCTGCGCGAACACGCGTTCGACAGCGGCAGCCTGTTTACCCAGACCCTGGAAACCGACCACAGCGACCTGCTCGGTGAAGTCCTGCGCGATTACTGGCGACTGTTCTGCTACCCGATGCACGATGACGCGCTCACTTGGGTGCGCAACAACTGGGGTGGCCCCGCTGCATTGATGCCACGGGTGCGCGCACTGTTCGGCAGCGAACGCCCCACCGGTGAAACCCGCGACCCTGCCGAGCTGATCAACGCCTGCCTGCAAGAGCGCCGCGAAGCCCTGAGGGAGCTCAAGGCGCCCTGGCAACAATGGGCCATCGAGCTACGTGACATCTGCCTACAAGCCGTGGCCGCCAAAGCCGTCGACGGCCGTAAAATGCAGGCGCGTTACTTCGAACCGTGGTTCGAAAAGATCAGCGCCTGGGCCGCGGACGAAACCCTTGAACAACTCGACATCGGCACCGGCTTCACCCGCCTGACCCCGGATGGCATGGCCGAAGCCTGGAAGGGCGACCCGCCGCATCACCCCGGTATCGATGCGATGGCCGGCCTCAAGGCCGCCCTCGACGCCCTGCCAACCCCCGACGCCGCCGTGCTGCAACATGCCGCCGGTTGGGTCGGCAAACGTTTCGAAGAAGAGAAACGGCGCCGCGCCGAAATGGGCTTCGACGACATGCTCACCCGCCTCAACAGCGCCCTACAGGCTGAAGGCGGCGAGCGTTTGGCGAGTGTGATTCGTGAACAGTTTCCCGTCGCGTTGATCGACGAATTCCAAGACACCGACCCGGTGCAATACAGCATCTTCGACCGCATCTACCGCATCGAAGAAAACCACCGCGACAGTGGCCTGTTCCTGATCGGCGACCCGAAGCAGGCGATCTATGCCTTCCGTGGCGCCGACATCTATACCTACCTGCGCGCACGCGCGGCCACCACCGGGCGCCATCACACCCTGGGCACCAACTTCCGCTCCAGCCATGCGATGGTCGAGGCGGTCAACCATGTGTTCCAGCGTGCCGAAACCGGGCGTGGCGCGTTCCTGTTCCGCAAGCCGGACGGTGAAAACCCGGTGCCGTTCCAGCCGGTATTGTCCCAGGGCCGCAAAGAGCAATTGCAAGTCGATGGCCAAACGCTGCCGGCGATGAACCTGTGGCACCTGCCCACCGACCAGCCGATTTCCAACGTGGTGTACCGCCAACAATTGGCCGCCGCCTGTGCCACGCAGATTGTCGAATTGCTCAACGGCGGGCAGCAGGGCACTGCCGGTTTCCTGCAAGCGGATGACAGCTTCATCGGCGTGCTGCCGTCGGACATTGCCATCCTCGTACGCGACGGCAAGGAAGCCCAAGCCGTACGCGCCGAGTTGGCCGCCCGTGGCGTGCGCAGCGTGTACCTGTCGGACAAAGACTCGGTCTTCGCTGCCCAGGAAGCCCACGACCTGCTGGCCTGGCTCAAGGCCTGCGCCGAGCCGGACGTCGAACGCCCACTGCGCGCCGCCCTGGCCTGCGTAACCCTGAACCTGTCACTGCCGGAACTGGAGCGTCTGAACCAGGACGAACTGGCGTGGGAAACCCGCGTGATGCAGTTCCGTGGCTACCGCGCGATCTGGCGTAGCCAAGGCGTGCTGCCGATGCTGCGGCGCCTGCTCCACGATTTCAAGCTGCCGCAAACCCTGATCGCCCGCAGTGATGGCGAGCGCGTGTTGACCAACCTGCTGCACCTCAGCGAGTTGCTGCAACAGGCCGCGTCGGAACTGGACGGCGAGCAAGCGCTGATCCGTCACCTGGCCGAACACCTGGCGCTGTCGGGGCAGGCCGGTGAAGAACAGATCCTGCGCCTGGAAAGCGACGAGCAACTGGTCAAGGTCGTGACGATCCACAAATCCAAGGGCCTGGAATACGACCTGGTCTTCCTGCCCTTCATCTGCTCGGCCAAACCGGTGGATGGCAGCCGCTTGCCGCTGCATTACCACGATGAAAACGGCAAACCCCAAGTCAGCCTGCGCCCGACCGCCGAGCTGATCGCCCAGGCCGACGACGAGCGCCTGGCCGAAGACCTGCGCCTGTTCTACGTCGCCCTGACTCGCGCCAAACACGCCTGCTGGCTGGGCATTGCCGACCTCAAGCGCGGCAATAGCAGCAGTTCCGTGTTGCACTTGTCTGCACTGGGCTACCTGCTCGGCGCCGGCGCTTCGTTGGGCGAGTCCGCCGCCCTGGCGCGCTGGCTGCTGGACTTGCAGGAAGGCTGCCCCGCCATGCATTACAGCCACGTACCCGAAGTGCAAGACATCCTCTTCCACCCGCCACGTAACGAAGCCACGCTGCTCGCGCCGCTGCTGCCCAAACGCAAGGCTGCGGAGAACTGGTGGATCGCCTCCTACAGCGCCTTGCGCATTGGCGACAGCATGAGCGTGGCCACGCCGGAAGCGCCGGAAAGCCCACAAGCGCAAAAGCTGTTTGATGACGAGCGTCTCGATCCCGACGCACCGCGCGAAGTGGCGGCGTCCGGCGGTGATATACACCGTTTCCCACGCGGCCCGAATCCGGGGACCTTCCTCCACGGCCTGTTGGAATGGGCCGGCGAAGATGGCTTCAACGTCACGGCTGAAGCCATCGAAAAAGCTGTCGGCGCGCGCTGCAACCGCCGCAACTGGGAAGGCTGGATCACCACCCTCAGTGGTTGGCTCGGCCAGTTGCTGCAAACGCCGCTGCCGGTAGATAACGACCAGGTCACCCTCAGCAGCCTGCAGCAGTACCAGATCGAAATGGAGTTCTGGTTTGCCAGCCACAAGGTCGACGTACTCGCCCTCGACAAACTGGTGTGCCAGCACACCCACAACGGCGTCTCCCGGGTCGCCGCCGAACCGGTGTTGCTCAATGGTATGTTCAAGGGCTTTATCGACCTGACGTTTGAACACGACGGTCGCTATTACGTGGCGGATTACAAATCCAACTGGCTTGGCCCTGACGATTCGGCTTACACACTGGAAGCCATGGAACAGTCGATCCTTGATCATCGGTACGACCTGCAATACGTCCTTTACCTGCTGGCCCTGCACCGCCAACTGAAGGCGCGCCTGCCGGATTATGACTACGACCGTCACGTCGGCGGCGCGCTGTATGTGTTCCTGCGCGGCGTTCAATCCGCCAGCCGGGGCGCGTACTTCACACGCCCGCCCCGTGAGCTGATCGAAAGCCTGGACCTGTTGTTCCAGGGCAAGCCCATCCCGCCCAAGGTTGAGCCCGCCTGGGAACAAGGAGTCCTGTTATGAGCCTGTCGCCCCTGCCGCTTGAGGCGCTGGAACCCCTCAGCCGTGCCGCGGACCTTGTGCAACTGCTTGAGCGCTGGGTCGACCGCGGCTGGCTGCGCGCCCTGGACAAGGCCTTCGTCGGCTTCCTCCACGAACTCGCCCCCCAGGCCGACCCCGTGGTGCTGCTGGCCGCCGCATTGACCAGCCACCAACTGGGCCACGGTCACGTGTGCCTGGACCTGGTCGAAACCCTCAAGGCGCCGGACTTCGCCCTGTCCTTGCCGCCCGAAGGCGATCTGCAAACGGGGGCGATGTTGCTGCCATCGCAACTGCTCAACGGCCTCGATGGCAATCACTGGTGCCAGGCCCTGGCCGCCAGTCGCCTGGTCGCGCTGGGCGGCGATGGCAGCGAGTCGGCCCGCAGCCGTCCGCTGGTGTTGTCCGGCACGCGCCTGTACCTGCGCCGCTACTGGACCTACGAGCGGCGCATCGACAGCGCCTTGCGCCGACGCCTCGCCAGCCAGGAAACCATCGCCGCGGATTTGCCCCAGCGCCTCAACGGCCTGTTCGACCAGCCGCCGCCCGATGGCGTGATCGACTGGCAAAAACTCGCCTGCGCCCTGGCGACTCGCGGTGCGTTCAGCATCGTCACCGGCGGCCCCGGCACGGGCAAGACCACCACCGTGGTGCGCCTGCTGGCATTGTTGCAGGCGCCGGCAGTGGAGGCCGGCAGCCCGTTGCGCATCCGCCTGGCCGCGCCGACCGGCAAAGCCGCCGCGCGCCTCACCGAGTCCATCAGCCAGCAAGTGCAGTCGCTGACGGTGCCCGACACCGTGCGCGATAAAATCCCGACCCAGGTCACCACCGTTCACCGTCTGCTGGGCAGCCGCCCGGGCACGCGGCACTTCCGTCATCACTTGGGCAACCCCTTGCCCCTGGATGTGCTGGTGGTGGACGAAGCCTCGATGATCGACCTGGAAATGATGGCCAACCTGCTGGACGCCTTGCCGCCGCATGCGCGGCTGGTGCTGCTGGGTGACAAGGACCAACTCGCCTCGGTCGAGGCCGGTGCCGTACTCGGCGACTTGTGCCGCGACGCCGAAGCAGGCTGGTACAGCGCCGAGACCCGGCAATGGCTGCAAGCCGTCAGCGGCGAAGACCTCAGCGCCAGCGGCCTGGAAGAAGACCTCGACGCCAGCCACCCACTGGCCCAGCAAGTGGTGATGCTGCGCTACTCGCGGCGTTTTGGTGAAGGCAGCGGCATCGGCCAGCTGGCGCGCCTGGTCAACCAGCAACACGCCGAGCAAGCCCGGCAACTGTTGAATGCCGGCAGCCACAGCGACCTGGCCTGCGTCAGGCTCAAAGGCGAGCACGACCACGCCCTGGAGCGCCTGGTGCTGGACGGGCAGGGCAGCGACGGTGCCCAGGGTTATCGCTACTACCTCGACCTGCTGCGCAGCGCGCGTCCGGCCCTCGACACCCCGCGCGAAGACGGGGCCTGGACCCACTGGGCCCAACAACTGCTGCAAGCCTTCGACGCCTTCCAATTGCTCTGCGCCGTGCGCAAAGGCCCATGGGGTGTGGAAGGGCTGAACCTGCGCATCACCGCCGCCTTGCGCAAAGTGCGGCTGATCGACGGCGATGAGCAATGGTACGAAGGCCGCCCGGTGCTGATGACCCGCAACGACTACGGCCTGGGCTTGATGAACGGCGATATCGGCATCGCCCTCAAGCTGCCGGAAAGCGACGGCGGGTCCCACGTGCTGCGGGTGGCCTTCCCACGTAATGATGGCCAGGGCGGCGTGCGCTTTGTTCTGCCTAGCCGTCTGAATGATGTGGAAACCGTGTACGCCATGACCGTGCACAAATCCCAGGGCTCGGAATTTACCCACACCGCGCTGATCCTGCCGGACGCGCTTAACCCCGTGCTGACCAAAGAACTGATCTACACCGGCATCACCCGGGCCAAGCAATGGTTCAGCCTGATCGAGCCCCGTGGCGGGGTGTTTGAAGAGGCCGTTGGGCGCAAGGTCAAGCGCTTGAGTGGGCTGATGCTGGAGTTGGAACATGACGCGGAAAAATCTGACTGATAGGTCATTTATGGCGCCATATCGCGGGGGTTTCCGTCGCTGTGCTATCGTTGCGGCATCATCTTGAAAAGACCTGAGAGAATCGCTGCATGAACGTGGCTGGCTCGTCCACAGAGCGTAGTTTGAGCTGGAGACGCATGTTACTGGTGGCGGTTCTTGGCATACTCGCGCCCCGCGTATTTGCCCAGGCACCCAGCCCGGCAGATCACCGCGCCCAGGCAGTGACCCAAGTGGTGCTCGGCATCCTCAGCTATGCCCGTTGGCCAGTGGAGCCGGCGCAGTTGCGCCTGTGCATCGTCGGGCCGACCCAGTACACCGACGACCTGATCAAAGGCACCACTCAGGCTACCGGCCGTCCGGTGCTGGTGCAGCGGTTGCTGGCGGACCATCCCGATATCGTCAACGCCTGCAACGCTGTGTATATCGGCAAGCTCAGTGGCGATGAGCGCAACCAATTGTTTGCTTCGCTGATCGGACACCCGGTGCTGAGCATCAGTGAAGGCGGTGACCAATGCACGGTGGGCAGCCTGTTCTGCCTGCGGGTGGGGGATGAGCAAGTGTCGTTCGAGGTCAATCTCGATTCCGTGGCACGCAGTGGCGTACGCATTCACCCCAGCGTGCTGCAACTGTCGCGCCGTCGAGCGCCTGAGCCATGAGCGCGCTGAACGTGCGCCCGACCCTGCGCTCGGTCATCGGGCGTGGCCACATGATCCTGGCGCTGGTGGCGGTGAGCCTGGCCAGCGTGTCCCTGACCCTGCTCGGCGTGCTGGCGCTGCGGGTGTACGCCGAGCACAACCTGCACCTGATCGCGCGCTCCATCAACTACACCGTGGAAGCGGCGGTGGTGTTCAACGACAGCGCGGCCGCCACCGAAGCCCTGAGCCTGATCGCCTCCACCGAAGAAGTGGCCCGGGCCGAAGTCTTCGACGCCAACGGCAAGCTGCTGGCGCAATGGGTACGCCCGGACACCGGCATGCTCTCGCGGGTTGAATTGGAACTGGCGCATACCCTGCTCGAACAGCCCATCAGCCAGCCGATCCTCCATCAAGGGCGCACCGTGGGCAGCATCCACCTGACCGGTCACGGCGCCAGCCTGCTGCGCTTTTTGCTCAGCGGCCTGGCCGGCATCCTGATCTGCACCGCCCTCAGCGCCTGGGTCGCCCTGCACCTGGCGCAGCGCCTGCTGCGTGGCATCACCGGCCCGCTGCAAAGCCTCGCCGCCGTGGCCCACGCTGCCCGTAGCGAGCGTGATTTCGACCGGCGCGTGCCACCGGCGCAGATCGCCGAACTCGACAGCCTGGGCAGCGACTTCAACGCCTTGCTCGGCGAGATGGAAGCCTGGCAAAGCCACCTGCAAAGCGAAAACGAAACCCTCGCGCACCAGGCCAACCACGACAGTCTTACTGGCCTGCCCAACCGCGCCTTTTTCGAAGGTCGCTTGATCCGTGCCCTGCGCAGCGCCGCCAAACTCAACGAGCGCGTCGCCGTGTTGTTCCTCGACAGCGACCGCTTCAAGGACATCAACGACAACTTCGGCCACGCCGCCGGCGATGCCGTCCTGGTCGCCGTGGCCGAGCGCGTGCGTGCACAGTTGCGTGAAGACGACCTGGTCGCGCGCCTGGGTGGCGATGAATTCGCCATCCTGCTGGCGCCCCTGCACAAGCTTGAAGATGCCCAGCGCATCGCCGACAAAATCATCGCCAGCATGGACTTGCCAATCCCGGTGCCGGGCAACACCCAGGTGTTGACCTCCCTCAGTATCGGCATCGCCATCTACCCCGATCATGGCGCCACCCCTGGCACCTTGCTCAATGCCGCCGACGCAGCGATGTACCAGGCCAAGCGCCTGTCGCTCGGCGGCCAGCAAACGGCGGAGCCGGAGAGCCCCGTCGTCAATGTTCAACACAGGAGTTGATCCCTTGTTCTCGACCGCGCGTTTTATGTTTATCACCCTGCTGGTGGCACTGCTCGCCCTCGGCGGCTGCCAGACTGCCCCACCCAAAGGCCTGACCCCGGCGCAAGTCGCCGTGCTCAAGCAACAGGGTTTTGAACTCACCGACGAAGGTTGGGCGTTTGGCTTGTCAGGCAAAGTGCTGTTTGGCAGCGACGTCGAAGCGCTGAACAAACCCAGCACCGATATCGTCGAACGCATCGGCAAGGCCCTGCTGGGTGTCGGCATCGAACGCGTGCGCGTGGACGGCCACACCGATGCGTCGGGCAAAGAAACCTACAACCAGCAACTGTCCCTGCGCCGCGCCAAGAGTGTGGCCAAGGTGCTGACGGGCGTGGGGATGAAGGAAGAAAACATCCAGCTGCGTGGCCTGGGCAGCAGCGAGCCGGTGGCGTCGAACACCACGGTGGCGGGGCGCACGGAGAATCGGCGGGTGTCGATTGTGGTGATTGCGGACTGAGTCAGTCCCCCATTTCAATTTGAAACCCAATCAACTGTGGGAGCTGGCTTGCCTGCGATAGCGGTCTATCAGCAATGAATATGCTGACTGACACACCGCCATCGCAGGCAAGCCAGCTCCCACACTTATTCGTGGGCTTCGGTAAATCTCATCTGGCGCGTTTCCCCCATCAACAACCCTTGGTTCTGCTCCGTCACCTCGCGGATGTAATCCCACAACAACGTAATCCGCTTCAACTTGCGCAAATCCTCCCGGCAATACATCCAAAACTGCCGCGTAATCGTTATCTCCTCCCCCAGCACCGGCAACAACCGTGGGTCCTGTGCCGCCAAAAAGCACGGCAGTATCGCCATCGACCGCCCCTGCTGCGCCGCCACGTACTGCGCAATCACGCTGGTGCTGCGCAAACTGGCGCTGGCGCCAGGCACCACATTCGCCAGGTACAGCAGCTCCGAGCTGAAGGCCAGATCATCCACATAGCTGATAAACGGATGCTCGGCCAAATCCGTGGGTTTGCGGATGGGCGGGTGTTGGTCGAGGTAGTCCTGGGTCGCGTACAGCTGCAATTTGTAGTCGCACAGTTTGCAGCACACGTAGGGCCCGTGTTCCGGGCGTTCCAAGGCGATGACGATGTCGGCTTCGCGCTTGGACAGGCTGATGAAGTGGGGCAGGGGCAGGATGTCCACCGAGATCGCCGGGTACGTGTCGACAAAATGGCTCAACTGCGGGGTGACGAAGAAACTGCCGAAGCCTTCGGTGCAGCCCATGCGCACATGGCCGGACAGCGCCACGCCGGAGCCGGAGACTTGCTCGCAGGCCATGTGCAAGGTGCTTTCGATGGACTCCGCGTAGCCCAGCAAACGCTGGCCCTCGGGGGTGAGGACGAAACCGCTGGTGCGGGATTTTTCGAACAGCAGGGTGCCGAGTGACACTTCCAGCGAACTGATGCGCCGCGACACCGTGGTGTAGTCCACCGCCAGGCGCTTGGCGGCGACGCTGGCCTTGCGGGTGCGGGCCACTTCGAGGAAAAACTTCAGGTCATCCCAGTTCAGGGAGCCCAGTGACGTGATGTTTTTTTGCATATTGGACCGGCTTTTATGTGCGTTCTTATTAGAAGTTTGCACATCTATACTCCAAAAACAGTCCGAACGCCTCATTCTTCAAGGCGGTTCAACGCCTTGGTTCTCTGCATATCAATAAGAATTGGAGACCCCATGAACGCATCTGCCGATATTTCCGTACAACAGGTCAAATTGCTGATCAACGGTGAATGGGTCGAGTCCAAGACCACCGAATGGCATGACATCGTCAACCCAGCCACCCAAGAGGTGCTGGCCAAAGTCCCGTTCGCCACGGCCGATGAAGTCAACGCTGCCATTGACGCCGCGCACCGCGCCTTCCAGACCTGGAAGCTGACGCCGATCGGCGCGCGCATGCGCATCATGCTCAAGCTGCAAGCGCTGATCCGCGAACATTCCAAACGCATCGCCGTCGTCCTCAGCGCCGAGCAGGGCAAGACCATTGCCGATGCCGAAGGCGATATTTTCCGTGGCCTGGAAGTGGTCGAACACGCGTGCTCCATCGGCACCTTGCAGATGGGCGAATTCGCCGAGAACGTCGCCGGTGGCGTAGATACCTACACCCTGCGCCAACCTATCGGCGTGTGCGCCGGGATTACCCCGTTCAACTTCCCGGCGATGATTCCACTGTGGATGTTCCCGATGGCAATTGCCTGCGGTAACACCTTCGTGCTCAAACCGTCCGAGCAGGACCCGCTGTCCACCGTGCTGCTGGTTGAGCTGGCGCTCGAAGCGGGTGTTCCGCCTGGCGTACTCAACGTGGTCCACGGCGGCAAGGATGTGGTGGATGCGCTGTGCACCCACAAAGACATCAAGGCCGTGTCCTTTGTCGGTTCGACCGCCGTCGGCACCCACGTCTATGACCTGGCCGGCAAACACGGCAAGCGCGTGCAGTCGATGATGGGTGCGAAAAACCACGCCGTGGTGCTGCCCGATGCCAACCGCGAACACACCCTCAACGCCCTGGTGGGTGCCGGTTTCGGCGCGGCGGGCCAGCGTTGCATGGCAACCTCGGTGGTGGTGCTGGTGGGCGCGGCCAAGCAATGGCTACCGGACCTCAAGGCGCTGGCGCAGAAACTCAAGGTCAATGCCGGCAGCGAAGCGGGCACGGATGTTGGTCCGGTGATCTCCAAGCGCGCTAAAGCACGCATCCTGGACTTGATTGAAAGCGGTGTGAAAGAAGGCGCCAAGCTGGAGCTGGATGGCCGCGATATCAAGGTGCCGGGCTACGAGCACGGCAACTTCGTCGGCCCGACCCTGTTCTCGGGCGTGACCACCGACATGCAGATCTACACCCAGGAAATCTTCGGCCCGGTGCTGGTGGTGCTCGAAGTCGCGACCCTCGATGAAGCCATCGCACTGGTCAACGCCAACCCGTTCGGCAACGGCACCGGCCTGTTCACCCAAAGCGGTGCGGCGGCGCGTAAGTTCCAGAGTGAAATCGATGTAGGCCAGGTCGGCATCAACATCCCGATCCCGGTGCCGGTGCCGTTCTTCAGCTTCACCGGTTCCCGGGGTTCCAAGCTCGGCGACCTCGGCCCGTACGGCAAGCAAGTGGTGCAGTTTTACACCCAGACCAAGACCGTCACCAGCCGCTGGTTCGACGACGACACGGTCAACGATGGCGTCAACACCACCATCAACCTGCGCTGATTCCGGGAGACGACCATGAAGATTGCATTTATCGGCCTGGGTAACATGGGCGCGCCCATGGCCCGCAACCTGATCAAGGCTGGCCACGCGCTGAACCTGTTTGACCTGAACCAGACAGTGCTCAAGGAACTGGCCGAACTGGGCGGCAGCATCAGCGATTCACCGCGTGATGCCGCAAGCGGCGCGGAGCTGGTGATCACCATGCTGCCGGCGGCGGCCCATGTGCGCAGCGTCTGGCTCGGTGAAGACGGCGTATTGGCCGCCATCGGCAAAGGCGTACCGGCGGTGGATTGCAGCACCATCGACCCGCAAACCATCCGCGATGTCGCCGCTGCGGCGGCCAAGCAAGGCGTTGCAGTCGCCGACGCACCGGTCTCCGGCGGCACCGGCGGCGCCGCAGCAGGGACGCTGACCTTCATGGTCGGCGCCAACCCGGAACTGTTCGCCACCCTGCAACCGGTGCTGACGCAAATGGGCCGCAACATCGTGCACTGCGGCGACGTCGGCACCGGCCAGATCGCCAAGATCTGCAACAACCTGCTGCTGGGCATCAGCATGGTCGGCGTCAGCGAAGCCATGGCCTTGGGCGATGCACTGGGCATCGACACCCAGGTGCTGGCGGGGATCATCAACAGCTCCACCGGGCGTTGCTGGAGTTCCGACACCTACAACCCGTGGCCGGGTGTGATTGAGACTGCACCGTCGTCCCGTGGTTATACCGGTGGGTTTGGTGCTGACCTGATGCTCAAGGATTTGGGGCTGGCGACTGAAGCGGCACGCCAGGCTAAGCAACCGGTGATTCTGGGCGCGGTGGCGCAGCAGTTGTACCAATCAATGAGTCAGCGTGGGGAAGGGGGCAAGGACTTCTCGGCAATCATCAACAGCTACCGCAAACCCAAATAAACACTGTGGCGAGGGAGCAAGCTCCCTCGCCACAAGGTGTTTAGGCAAACACAAAATACTTACGCACCGTCTCAACCACTTCCCACGTCCCCTTCATCCCCGGCTCCACCACAAAGATATCCCCAGCCCGCAAGTGGATCGGCTCCAGGCCTTCCGGGGTGATGATGCAGTAGCCTTCCTGGAAGTGGCAGTACTCCCACTTCACGTAGTCCACGTACCACTTGCCCGGTGTGCAGATCCAGGTGCCCATGATCTTGCTGCCGTCTTCGCTGGTGTAGGCGTTGAGGTTGACGGTGTGCGGGTCGCCTTCGAGCTTTTCCCATTTGCAGGCATCCAGGACCGGCAAGGGGTGGGTGTCACGCAGTACGGTGATGGGCTTGGACATGATGTCTCCGAGGCAGGGAATGGAAAGATGCACCCTAAGGCCTTGGGCGCAGGGCCAGTGGTCTGAACTCGACATCGGGATGTCCAGAAGCGCAGCCGCATGATGATCCCACCAACACCACAGATCTCTGTGGGAGCCGGGCTTGCCCGCGATGGCGCCGGCCCAGCTTGCATCTTTATTGCCTGATACACCGCTATCGCGGGCAAGCCCGGCTCCCACAGGGGATTGGGGTGTGCCCGAGCGATAGGTTTGTGCGTAAATCAGCCATTTCCTCGCAGTAAGTGCGAAAGATTTCCCACTCCACGCCAGAATTCGCAAGAAAATTCGCAGCAGGCCCTCGTATCATTCACTCCAGTAACCGCCGAGAGCCTTGAAATGAACCCAATAAAAACGTGGTGGGATATCAGCCCGCCCTTGAGTACGGCGACCCCGACCTGGCCGGGGGACACGCCGTTCCAGGAAGAGCGCGTGTGGCAATTCGGCCCGGAGTGCCCGGTGAATGTCGGGCGCATAACCCTGTCGCCGCACACCGGCGCCCATGTGGATGCGCCGCTGCATTACAGCGCGGACGGTGCGCCGATCGGCGAGGTGTCGCTGGACGTGTACATGGGCCCGTGCCGCGTGTTGCATTGCCTGGACAGCGGCGCGCTGGTGCAGCCGCATCAGCTCGAAGGCCGTGTGGATAACTTGCCCGAGCGCGTGCTGCTGCGCACTTATCCACAAGCGCCGCTCACTGAGTGGGATTCGAACTTCACCGCCGTCGCCCCGCAAACCATCGAACTGCTGGCCAGCCTGGGTGTGCGTTTGATCGGCATCGACACGCCCTCCCTGGACCCGCAACAGTCGAAGACCATGGATGCCCACAACGCCGTGGCGCGCCATGGCATGGCGATTCTCGAAGGCATCGTGCTCGATGATGTGCCCGAGGGTGACTACGAACTGATCGCCCTGCCGCTGCGCTTTGCCAACCTCGACGCGAGCCCGGTCCGCGCCATTCTCCGCCCGCTCAAGGAGCCCACGCGATGAGCCAATGTCCCTTCTCTGCTGACTACCAACCGCCCGAAGAATGGCACAACGCCGAACTGAATTTCTCCGAGTCCATGAGCTACGGCGATTACCTGGACCTGGGCAAAGTCCTCAGCGCCCAGCACCCGCTGTCGCCGGACCACAACGAAATGCTCTTCATCATCCAGCACCAGACGTCTGAGCTGTGGATGAAACTGATGCTCCACGAGCTCAAGGCCGCCCGCGAACACGTGCGCCTGGGGGAGTTGCCGCCGGCGTTCAAGATGCTCGCGCGGGTGTCGCGAATCTTCGATCAACTGGTACACGCTTGGGCGGTACTGGCGACCATGACCCCGTCCGAGTACAAGGCGATTCGCCCGTTTCTCGGGCAGTCTTCTGGGTTCCAGTCGTTCCAGTACCGTGAGATCGAATTTATCCTCGGCAATAAAAGCGCGGCGCTGTTGCGGCCCCACGCGCATCGGCCAGAACTGCTGAACGAATTGAAAGTGGCGATTGCCACGCCGTCGCTGTACGACGAGGCGATCAATCTGATGCTCAAGGCGGGCCTGGCGATTGATCCAAAACGCGCCGAGCGCGACCCGACGGCGGCGACGGTGCACGACGAATCCGTGGAAGCGGCGTGGCGCGAGGTGTATCGCGATCCGAGCCGGTATTGGGATTTGTATCAGTTGGCCGAGAAGTTTATCGACCTGGAGGATTCGTTCCGCCAGTGGCGCTTCCGGCATGTGACCACGGTGGAGCGGATCATTGGCTTCCAGCCGGGTACGGGCGGCACTGAAGGCGTGGGATATTTGCGCAAGATGCTCGACACCGTGTTGTTTCCCGAACTGTGGCGAGTACGTTCAACCCTCTAAACAAAAAAAGCCCCGGATCACCGGGGCTTTTCATTTGGAATGCAATCAACACTGTGGGAGCTGGCTTGCCTGCGATAGCGGTACATCAGCCAGCTCATTCAGTGGCTGACACACCGCTATCGCGGGCAAGCCCGGCTCCCACAGGTATCACTGTGCGCTCACTGCCGCATTACCCTTTCTGACCCGCAACCGGTAGGCAATGAAGATAATCCCCACCCACACCGGCATCGCAAACACCGAATTGCGAATCCCCGGAATCGCCAGCATCACGCTGATGATCACCACCATGAACGCCAGGCACAGGTAGTTGCTGAACGGGAACCAGAAGGTCTTGAACGACGGCGTCACGCCTTGCTCGCCCATGGCCTTGCGGAACTTGATATGGGTGAGGCTGATCAGCGCCCAGTTGATCATCAACGAGGCAACCACCAGCGCAAACAACAGCTCCAGCGCACTGTGCGGCGCCACGTAGTTGACCACCACGCACAGCATCGTCACCAGGGCCGAAATCGCCAAGGCGCGCAGCGGTACGCCTTGTTTGTTCAGCTTCATCAGCGCTTTCGGCGCATCGCCTTGCTCGGCCAGGCCGAACAGCATGCGGCTGTTGCAGTACACGCCGCTGTTGTACACCGACAACGCCGCGGTCAGCACCACGAAGTTGAGGATGTGCGCCGCAGTGTCATTGCCGATCAGCGAGAAGATCTGCACAAACGGGCTGCCGCTGTAGGCATCGCCCGACGCGCCGAGGGTTTGCAGCAGTTGGTCCCACGGGTACAGCGACAGCAGCACGGTGAGGGCGCCGACGTAGAAAATCAGGATCCGGTACACCACCTGGTTGATCGCTTTCGGGATCACCTTGCGCGGCTCGCTGGCCTCGGCGGCAGTGATGCCCACCAGTTCCAGGCCACCAAACGAGAACATGATGAACGCCATCGACATCAACAGCCCCATGCCGCCGTTCGGGAAGAACCCGCCGTGGCTCCACAGGTTGCTGATAGACGCCTGCGGGCCGCCGGTGCCGCTGAACAGCAGGTAGCAGCCGAGCACGATCATGCCGACAATCGCCACCACCTTGATGATCGCGAACCAGAACTCGGCTTCACCAAAGAACTTCACGTTCAGGGTGTTGATCAGGTTCACCGCGACAAAGAACACCAGCGCACTGACCCAGGTCGGAATCTCCGGCCACCAGAACTGGATGTACTTGCCCACCGCCGTCAATTCGGCCATGCCCACCAGGACGTAGAGTACCCAGTAGTTCCAGCCCGCGAGGAAGCCTGCGTAACCGCCCCAATACTTGTGGGCGAAGTGGCTGAAGGAGCCGGCCACTGGCTCTTCGACGATCATTTCGCCGAGCTGGCGCATGATCAGGAACGCGATGAATCCCGCGATTGCGTAGCCGAGGATCATCGACGGGCCCGCCGACTTGAGCACCCCGGCCGAGCCGAGGAACAACCCCGTGCCAATCGCCCCTCCCAAGGCGATCAGCTGAATGTGCCGGTTCTTCAGGCCTCGCTTGAGGCCTACCGGGTTAACCATGTCATCCGCCATTAACATTCCCTTCTACTTGTTTTTCTCAGGGTTGAGTGCACGCCGCATCAGCCCCTCAGAAGTGCTGAGGGGTCAGATATTACTCTGCGTAAACTTTTCGTAATACAACTGAACGCCAACAAGTGCCTGATCCGCCAGCCATTGCTGGATGGATTCGACCATTGGAGGGGGGCCGCACAGGTACATATCCGCCGAACTGTCCCGCAATTGCGCCAGGTCGAAATGCTCGGTGAGGTAGCCGCGTTTGCCGAGCCATTGCGACGAGGGCGCGCTGAGGACTTCGGTGTAGCGGAACCCCGGAATTTTCCCGGCATAGGCCTGGATGCGCGACGCTTCGCACAAGTCCTCGGCGCCGCGTACGCCGTAATACAGGTGCACCGGCTGGTCGCAACCGTTGGCGGCCAGCTCATCAAGCATGCCCAGCAACGCTGACAACCCGGTGCCGCCCGCCACCAGCACCAATGGCTGGGTCACGTGGCGCAGGTAGAAGGCCCCCAGCGGCGCCTCCATCAGCAGCTCATCGCCCACTTGGCAGCGTTCGCGCAAATAGTTGCTCATCACGCCGTCGGGCAGCAGGCGCACGAGAAATTGCAGCTGGTTGCCCGGCCGGTTGGCAAACGAGTACGAGCGCCAGCTGTCCGTGCCCGGCACCGCAATGCGCGCATATTGGCCGGGCAGAAAATCCAGCGCCTGGTCCAGTTGCACGTGCAGGATCGCCGTGCTGGCCGAGACCTGCTCCACCGCGCTCACCGTCCCGCGTACCTGCACTGGCCCCGGCGCATTGCACAGGCTTGAATCAAAGTCGAAGTAGAAGGTCGCGTCGGACTTCACCCGCGTCTGGCAACTGAGCATCTTGCGCTGTTGCAGGTCGAGGCTGGACAGGGCTTCTTCGTCCACATAGTCCTGGCTGTAATCGCCGGATTCGCAGCGGCCCTGGCAGGTGCCGCAGACGCCTTCGCGGCAATCCAGGGGGATCTTGATGCCGTTGCGCAGTGCCGCATCCAGCAGGATTTCATGGCTGCCCACGGGAAAGAACAGGGTCTTGCCGTCGGCAAAACTGAACGCCACTTTGTGATTCATCAACAACACTCCCGGTGCCTAGAGGTGATAGAAATCCAGCACCGAGTTGATCGTGTCGTTGAGCAACAACGCATGCTTGCGCGTGATCAGCCAACTGTCGCCATGGGGCTTGAGGCTGTAAGTGGCATGGCCGTAGAACTGCTCCGAGGTGGCCAGGCGATAAAACAGCGTGTGCCAGTTCAACTTCACTTGCAGCGTGCCATCGGCCTGCTCGGCAATGCGCACGTTATTGATCAGGTGCAAGGTGCGCGGCATCGGTGTCGCCGACGCCGCCTTGCCGGTGCGCAGGCGGAACACGCGGTCTTCCAGGCCCGAGCGGTTGGCGTAGTAGATCAACGACATCTCGCGCTTGGGGTCGCGGGTGTAGACGTGTTCCGAGTCCCATTGCGGCAGGTGGAATTCACTCTGCGGGTCGAACAGTTGCACGTAGGCGTCCCAGTCCTGGGCGTCGCACAGCTCGGACTTGCGGTAGAAGAACTGCTCGATCTGGTACTGCAATTGGGCATTCATCACTCCACCTCCCGCAGTGTCAGCGCTTGTTTGTCGAGGCCGCTCAAGAGGAATCGTTGCCAGTTGCGGTGTTGGTTCACATACAGGCCTTCGTGGGTGAATTCGGTGCCGGTCATCGCCGGTTGGATGCCGATGGCTTCGCTGTTGGGCGTGGGCCCGGTTTGCCAGCGGTGGCTGCCGCGGGAGATGTCGCTCCAGCGTTCCAGCCGGCCCTGGAAACCGCGTTGGGCTTCGCGGAACTCCACGAGATCGTCGGGCGTGCCCATGCCGGAGACGTTGAAGAAGTCTTCAAACTGGCGGATGCGGTTTTCGCGGTCGGCGTCCGACTCGCCCTTCACCCCCAGGCACTGGCTGATGATCTCGGTCTTGTTCCACGCCACCGGGCGGATGATGCGCAGTTGCGAGCTGATCTGGTCGAGAAAGAACAGGCTTGGGTAGATGTTCAGGTTGCGCAGGCGGTGCATCATCCATTCGGCTTTTTGCTGGCCATGTTCGGAGGCCAGGCGCGGCATGATGGTGGCGTAGCCGGAGCGCACGCTCGGGTTGGGCATGTCGCTGAACAGCACGCTGTGGCCGTTGTTGAAGGCAAACCAGCCGTCATCGGTATTCGCATCGCCGGCGCCGAGTTTGCTGTAGTCCAGCGTGCTGCCGGAGGCGGTGCCGTTTTCCGTATTCACCTGCTGACGATGCTGCACCGTGGCCACGTAGTTGTAGTGCACGGTGCTGACGTGATAACCGTCCAGGCCGTTTTCGTTTTGCAGCTTCCAGTTGCCGTCGTAGGTGTAGGCGGACTTGCCCGGCAGCACTTCCAGTTCACCGCTGGCGGACTGGGCGACCATCATGTCGAAGAACACTTTCGCGTCGCCGAGAAAGTCTTCCAGGCGGTCGGTGCCATTCACATCCAGGCTGATAAACACAAAACCCTTGTAGCTCTCGATACGGGCTTTTTTCAGGCCGCGCGTCGCCTTGTCGAAACCTTCCGGGTATTCCCCCGGCGCCTTGACCTTCACCAGCCGGCCATCGCTCTTGTAGCACCAGGCGTGGAACGGGCAGGTAAAGGTCGACTGGTTGCCCTTGCCGACTCGCGTCAAGGTGGTGCCGCGATGCTGGCAGGCGTTGATCAGCGCATTCAGCTGGCCCTCGCCGTCGCGGGTGATGATCATCGGCTGGCGCCCGGCGCGCATCGTCACGAAGTCGTGGTTATGGGCCAGTTCGCTTTCGTGGCAGGCGTAGATCCAGTTTTTCTCGAAGATCAGTTCCATCTCCAGGTCGAACAGTTGCGGCTCGGTGAACATGTCGCGGGCGATGCGGAACACCTCGTCCACCGGGCGAAAATCCAGACAACCTTCGATAAACGTTTTCCACTGCTCGACGCTTCTTGCACCACTCATGGGAGGCACCTTTTTTGATAGGGGCTAATCGGTGGTTTATTAGAGGCAGCGGGGCAGGGCGCGGGCTATCCGCTTAATCGGGGAAGGTGCGCCGGATAATTGGGCAGCAAATACCCACGGCGGTGCAGGACGGTGACGCAATGCGCTACTGTCTTGGCAGGCAATTGCCGGAAAAGTCCCACGTTTATCCACATAGTCCGTCGGTGCTATCCACTCAGTGGCAATGCCCCCGGCGTGGCGTGGAACTTGCTGTCGAACAACCACAATGACGCGCCGCCAGAGCGCGCAAACGCCTAACCGCCGTGGGTGCATCCTGATGAGCAGCCAAACGATTCAACGTTTCGACCTGGAGGGCGCCCGTAGCTGGATGTCCGGTATCTGCGGGCCCCATCGCCTCACTACCGCCACACCCGAGCGCTTGCGTTTCCACCACAGTGCCAATGTGCTCAAGTCCCGCGCCACCACCTTGGGCGTGATCGAATACGGCACCGACGTGACCATCGACATCGAAGACGCCGAGCACTTCAGCAGCTACAGCCTGAGCCTGCCGCTGGAAGGCGAGCAGGAGTTGAGCAAGAACGGCGAGCGCCTGAGCTCCAACCGCGACCAAGGCGTGATCATCTCGCCCAACGAACACCAGGTGCTGGCGATTTCCGGCGACTGCCGCAAGTTGCAGGTGGTGATCACGCGGGCGGCGATGAGCGAGTCCCTGGAGGGTTTGCTGCAACGTCCGATTGACACGCCGCTGCGCTTTGAATCGGTGATGGATGCGGTGGAGGGCGCGTCGGCATCGTGGTGGCGCATGGCGCGGTACTTTATTGCCGAGCTGGAAGGCAGCAGTGAACTGTATGAACAGGCGGCATTTACCCGGGACCTGGAAAGCTCGCTGATCAAGGGCTTGATCCTCGCACAGCCGAACAATTATTCAGAAGAACTGCGCGATGTACTGGGGGTGAAATTGCCGCACTACCTGATCCGGGCGCGGCAGTTTATCCACGAAAACGCCCGCGAAGCGGTGCACCTGGAAGATCTGGAAGCCGCTGCTGGGGTGTCGCGGTTCAAGCTGTTCGATGCGTTTCGCAAGTATTTTGCCCTGTCGCCCATGGTCTATTTGAAGAAGTACCGGTTGAGTGCGGTGCGCCAGGAGATTCTTGAGCTTGGCGCGACGCGGACTATTTCCGAGATTGCCTTGGGGTGGGGGTTTACCCACTTGGGGCGGTTCTCGGCGGAGTACCGCAAGTTGTTTGACGAGTCCCCCAGCCAGACGCTGCAACGCAAGCGCCTGCGCAGCTGTTAAGCACAACGGAGATCAAACTGTGGAAGCTGGCTTGTGTGGGAGCTGGCTTGCCTGCGATGGCATCAACTCGATCCAACTGAAAACCGAGTCGCCTGTATCGCAGGCAAGCCAGCTCCCACACAAGCCAGGCCCCACTTTGGATGTGCAGTGTTTGTGAGACCTCAGATCAGCTCCTCCACCAACTGCAAACAATGCCTCAGCCCCGGCGACTGATCATTCACCCGTCGGCTAAGGATGATCGGCGACGTCGCCGTGGCCTCCACCACCGGCGTGTAGCCAATATCCGCCCGGTGCAGCACCTGCACCGACGCCGGCACCAGCGTCACGCCCATCCCGGCGCCGACCAGGCCGATGGCGGTCTGCAACTCGTTGGTCCACTGCGCCACCTGGAGGCTCAAGCCATGGGCGTCGAACAAGGCGATCACGTGGTCGGCATAGCTGGGGCGCGGGTTGCCGGGGTAGAGCACAAACGGCTCGGCGGCCAACTGCGCAAGCGTGGCAGGCGCGGCGAGCAACGGGTGGCCGGCGGGCAGCACGGCCACCAGGCGATCTTCCACCAACACGCGCTGGACGATGGCCGGGTCGTCGATGCGAATCCGCCCGAAGCCCACATCGATGCGCCCGGCCTTGAGCGCTTCGACCTGCTGCAAGGTGGTCATTTCCGACAGCCCCAGCTCCAACTCCAGCGCCTCGTGGTTGCGCAGGCGGCGGATCAACTCCGGCAGCACACCGTACAGCGTCGAGGGCGCAAAGCCGATGCCCAGCCAGGTCTTCTCGCCCTGGCCAATGCGGCGGGTGTTGTCGCACACCTTGTGCAGTTGCTCCAGCAACACATTGGCGTGTTCATAGAAAAACCGCCCGGCCTCGGTCAGCCGCAGCGGGCGGCCGCGCTCCAGCAGGATCACGCCCAGTTCCTCTTCCAATTGCTGGATCTGCCGGCTCAGCGGCGGTTGGGCGATGTGCAGGCGTTCGGCGGCGCGGGTGAAGTTGAGAGTTTCACCCAGCACCTGGAAATAGCGCAGGTGACGCAGTTCCATGTCAGCTCCCTTCATACCTTGAGAGTATTGTTTGAGACTAATTCTATATTGGAACCCAGAAAAAATGCGGGACAGAATCGACGCAAATCTATAAAGAACCCAACGGGTATTGCCATGCCGATTTGCGCCATCGAGTCGATCGAGACGATTATTGTCGATCTGCCTACCATCCGCCCGCACAAGCTGGCGATGCACACCATGCAAAACCAGACGCTGGTGATCATCCGCCTGCGCTGCGCCGATGGCATCGAAGGCATCGGCGAAGCCACTACCATCGGCGGCTTGAGCTATGGCAACGAAAGCCCGGACAGCATCAAGGTCAACATCGACCGCCACTTTGCGCCGCTGCTGATCGGCCAGGATGCGAGCAATATCAACGCCGCCATGTTGCGCCTGGAGCGCAGCATCCGTGGCAACACCTTTGCCAAGTCCGGCATCGAAAGCGCCTTGCTCGACGCCTTGGGCAAACGCCTGAACCTGCCGGTCAGCGAACTGCTCGGCGGCCGTGTGCGCGATGCGCTGCCGGTGGCTTGGACGCTGGCCAGCGGCAACACCGAAAAAGACATCGCCGAGGCCGAGAAGATGCTCGACCTACGGCGCCACCGCATCTTCAAACTGAAGATCGGTGCCGGCGAAGTCAGCCACGACCTGGCCCATGTGATCGCGATCAAAAAAGCCTTGGGCGACCGCGCCAGTGTGCGGGTGGACGTCAATCAGGCCTGGGATGAGGCCGTCGCCCTGCGTGCCTGCAAGGTGTTGGGTGACAACGGTATCGACCTGATCGAGCAGCCGATCTCGCGCAACAACCGGGGCGGCATGGCCCGGCTCAACCTGTCGAGCCCGGCGCCGATCATGGCGGATGAGTCCATCGAGTGCGTGGAAGACGCCTTCAACCTGGCCCGCGAAGGCGCGGCTTCGGTGTTCGCCCTCAAGATCGCCAAGAACGGCGGCCCGCGCGCCGTGTTGCGCACCGCCGCGATTGCCGAAGCGGCCGGTATCGGCCTGTACGGTGGCACCATGCTCGAAGGCGGCATTGGCACCCTGGCCTCGGCCCATGCGTTCCTGACCCTGAACAAACTGGCGTGGGACACCGAGCTGTTCGGCCCGCTGCTGCTGACCGAGGACATCCTCGCCGAGCCGCTGGTGTACCGCGACTTCCACCTGCATGTCTCCACCGCCCCGGGCCTGGGCCTGGCCATTGATGAAGAGCGCCTGGCGTTCTTCCGTCGTGACAAACACTAAGAGGCGCCTGCCATGTTGTTCCACGTAAAAATGACCGTGAACCTGCCGCTGGACATGCACCCCGAGCGTGCCGCCACCCTCAAGGCCGAAGAAAAAGCCCTGGCGCAGCGCCTGCAACACGAGGGCAAATGGCGCCACCTGTGGCGCATCGCCGGGCTCTACGCCAACTACAGCGTGTTTGATGTCGACAGCGTGCAAGAACTGCACGACCTGCTGATGCAACTGCCGCTTTACCCCTACATGGCCATCGAAGTGAACGCGCTGTGCCGGCACCCTTCGTCGATCCATGAGGACGACCGTTAAGCCTGTTTTCAACACTAATAATTACAAGATGAGGATTGCACCATGTCCATCCGAATTTCCCAGACTGCCCATGCCCAACGGTTTCTCGAAGAAGCCAGCGGCAACCTCAACGACGGCGGCAACCCGCGCACCAAGGCGTTGATCTACCGAATCCTGCGGGACACGGTGAACATCATCGAAGACCTGGAAGTGACCCCGGAAGAATTCTGGAAGGCGGTCAACTACCTCAACGAGCTGGGCAAGAACCAGGAAGCGGGTTTGCTCGCTGCCGGGTTGGGCCTGGAGCACTACCTGGACTTGCTGATGGACGCGGCCGACGAGGAAGCCGGCAAATCCGGCGGCACGCCACGCACCATCGAAGGCCCGCTGTACGTGGCCGGCGCGCCGCTCTCCCAATACGAAGCACGGCTGGATGATGGCACGGACGCGGCGGCGCCGCTGTTTATGCGCGGCCAGGTGCGTGACACCGACGGCAAGCCGCTGGCCGGGGCGATTGTCGATGTGTGGCAGGCCAACACGGGCGGGACTTACTCGTGGTTTGATCCTTCCCAGTCCGAGTTCAACCTGCGCCGCCGCATTGAGACCGATGCCCAGGGCAACTATCGTTTCCGTAGCATCGTGCCGTCAGGCTACGGTTGCCCGCCGACCGGGCCGACCCAGCAGTTGCTCGATCAACTGGGCCGCCATGGGCAGCGGCCGGCGCATATTCACTTCTTTATCTCGGCGCCGGGGCATCGGCACCTGACCACGCAGATCAACCTGTCGGATGATCCATACCTGCACGATGATTTTGCCTACGCGACGCGGGATGAGTTGATTGCCGAGATCCGTTTCAGTGACGATCAGCAGCTGGCGCGGGAGTTTGGGGTGGAAGGGCGGTTTGCGCAGATTGATTTTGACTTTGAGTTGCAGGCTGCGGCTGCGCCGGTAGAGCAAAAGCGCATGCAGCGCGTGCGCGCCCTGGAAGACTGAATAACACGGTCTAAAATGTCGGAACTGGACCCTGTGGGAGCTGGCTTGCCTGCGATAGCTATGTAACATTCACCACCGCCATCGCAGGCAAGCCAGCTCCCACAGGTTCCGGTTTCCGCAGGTTTTTTGTGGGGTTGCTGGTTACTTGCGGATCACCAGGTCCAACACCTCATCCCGATCCTTGATCTTCTGCAACACAATCTCCGAACGGATATCCATCACCCCCGCCGTGCGGTTCAGGTGGTTCACGATAAAGTCCGAAAAGTGCTTGAGGTTGCGCGCCTGCACCCGCAGCACATAGTTGCTCGCGCCGGTGATCACATAGGCACTGGCCACTTCCGGCCAGCCTTGCACCTTCTTGATGAACGTCTCATGCCAATCCTCTACATCCTGGCGCAGGGACAGGTGGACGATGGCCTCCAACTCGATCCCCAACTGCTCGGCATTCAGCACGGCGCGGTAGCCGCTGATGATTCCCTCGCTTTCCAACAGGCGCAAACGGCGCAGGCAGGCGGACGGTGACAGCGCGACTTTCTCTGCCAGTTCCTGGTTGCTGATACGCCCATCCTGTTGCAGAAAATGCAGGAGGCGCAGGTCGGTGGCGTCGAGAATCATGCTTAGAATAAATCCGCGTGTTTAGAGGTTTAATTCGAATTTCCTACAGCTTAATTAGCTTGTTACCCACCACTTTGCACGAAAATTCTCTAAATCTTCGTTCATTATTTGGTCCATCTTCACTTATAAAAACCAGGACAGACCATGACCACCCGAAGCCATTACCAAACCCTCGACGATCAAGACCCGCTGGCGCCGCTGCGCCAGCAGTTCGCCTTGCCCGACGGCGTCATCTACCTCGACGGCAACTCCCTCGGCGCCCGTCCGGTGGCGGCGCTGGCGCGGGCGCAACAGGTGATCAGCGAGGAGTGGGGCAATGGCTTGATCCGCAGCTGGAACAGTGCCGGCTGGGCGGAGTTGTCCCAACGCCTGGGCAATCGCCTGGCCCCGTTGATCGGCGCGCGCGATGGCGAAGTGGTGATCACCGATACCACCTCGATCAACCTGTTCAAGGTGCTCAGCGCCGCGTTGACGGTGCAGCGCCAGCGTTACCCGCAGCGCAAGGTGATCGTTAGCGAAGCGAGCAACTTCCCCACCGACCTGTACATCGCCGAAGGCCTGGCCGAGCTGCTGCAACAGGGTTACTCCCTGCGGCTGGTCAACAGCCCGGACGAGTTGCCACACGCCATCGACAGCGACGTAGCGGTGGTGATGCTCACCCACGTCAACTACAAGACCGGCTACATGTACGACATGCAGGCGCTCACCGCGTTGAGCCACGAATGCGGCGCGCTGAGTATCTGGGACCTGGCGCATTCGGCGGGCGCGGTGCCCATCGACCTGCACCAGGCCGAGGCGGATTACGCGATTGGCTGCACCTACAAATACCTCAATGGCGGCCCGGGTTCCCAGGCGTTTGTGTGGGTCAACCCGGCGCTGGTGGACCTGGTGCGCCAGCCGTTGTCGGGCTGGTTTGGGCACACGCGCCAGTTCGCCATGGAGTCGACCTACGCGCCGAGCGCCGGGATTGCCCGTTACCTGTGCGGCACCCAGCCGATCACCTCGCTGGCCATGGTGGAATGCGGCCTGGAGATTTTTGCGCAGACCGATATGGCCAGCTTGCGCACAAAGTCCCTGGCGTTGACCGACCTGTTCATTGCCTTGGTCGAAGCGCGTTGTGCCGCCCATGGCCTGGCGCTGATTACCCCGCGTGAACACGCCCAGCGCGGCAGTCACGTGAGCTTTGAACATCCAGAAGGGTATGCGGTGATCCAGGCCCTGATCGCCCGGGGCGTGATCGGTGACTACCGCGAGCCGCGCATCATGCGGTTTGGGTTTACGCCGTTGTACACAAGCTTTACCGAGGTATTTGATGCCGTGGAGATCCTCGGTGAAATCCTCGACAACAACACCTGGAACCAGCCGCAATTCAAAGTCCGCAACAGCGTCACCTGACACAACACCGATCAAACTGTGGGAGCTGGCTTGCCTGCGATAGCGGTGTTTCAGTCACTTATACATCGACTGATCCACCGCTATCGCAGGCAAGCCAGCTCCCACACAAGCTCCCTCCCACAGGGATCTGTGACATCCGCCTAAAACAGTGCAATCACAATAATAAAGGGGCACACCACGTGACCACGCCAGACACCGGCTTTGCAGAAATCACCCAACGCGAACTGGGCCTGAGGCGCCAGCTCACTTCCGGCCAGATGAGCATGATCGCCATCGGCGGCGCCATTGGCACCGGGCTGTTCATGGGCAGCGCCTACGCCATCGGCTATGCCGGGCCCAGCGTACTGGTGAGCTACGCCATCGGTGCGTTGATCACCTTGCTGTTGATGGGCTGCCTGGCGGAGATGACGGTGGCCCATTCCACCTCTGGCTCGTTTGGCGCCTACGCCGAGTTCTATATCAGCCCGCTGGCCGGGTTCCTGGTGCGTTACGCCTACTGGGCGGCGATTGTGCTGGCGGTGGGCGCCGAGGTCACGGCGGTGGCGATGTACATGAAGTACTGGTTCGCCAACGTGCCGGAGTGGGTGTGGATCGTGTCGTTTTCCAGCGTGCTGATCCTGCTCAACGCCATCAGCGTGAAGACCTTCGGCAACTTCGAATACTGGTTCTCGACGATCAAGATCAGCGCCATCGTCGGTTTCATCATCCTCGCGGTGTACGTGGTGTTCGGTTCCGGCAACCCGGAATACGGCGTGCAGAATTACACGGCCCACGACGGCTTTTTCCCCCATGGCCTGAGCGGCATGTGGATGGCGGTGATCGTGTCGATCTTCAGCTACCTGAGCGTGGAGATGATCGCCGTGGCCGCCGGTGAAGCGGCCGACCCGGAGCAGGCGGTGAAAAAAGCCTTCCGCGCCACCATTGTGCGGCTGGTGGTGTTTTACCTGCTGACCCTGGCGCTGATGCTCGCCATCGTGCCGTGGAACCAGGCCGGGCAGACCCAGAGCCCGTTCGTCACGGTGATGCAGACCATCGGCATTCCCGGCGCTACCGGGGTGATGAACTTCGTGATCCTGATCGCGGCGCTGTCGGCAATGAACAGCCAGTTGTATATCACCACGCGCATGATGTTCAGCCTGTCCCGCGCTGGCTTCGCGCCCAAGTCCATGGGCGCCCTGAGCAAGAGCGGCATCCCGTTGAACGCGCTGTTGCTGTCCAGCTCGGGCATTGCCCTGGCGACCCTGCTCAACGTGGTGTACCCGAAAAGCTCGTTCACCCTGATGATGGCCATCTCGATGTTTGGCGCGATCTTCACCTGGTTCATGATCTTTCTCACGCACCTGTTCTTCCGCCGCTATCGCAAGCGCCATGGCGGGCCGAAGCTGTCGTTCCAGCTGCGCCTGTTTCCCTACAGCACGCTGCTGGGCCTGGTGCTGATGGGCGCGGTGATGATCACCACCTACTTCACCGAGGCGTTCAAGATGACCTTGGTGTTTGGCGTGCCGTTTCTCGTGATTCTATCGGCGGTGTATTACGGGTTCTTCCGCAAGGGCCGGGCCAAGGCGTCCGACAAGGCTCTGGCGTAACCGGGCAGTTGATCGAACGAGCGTGCGGCTAACAGCAAGCGGCGACGGGCCCAGTCCTCATTGAGCGGCTGGGCCTTGAAGTGCTGCGCCGCCGGCCACCGCAGCAGTGCGGCCTGGGGCACGATGCCCAGGCCGACGCCACCGGCGACCATGCGGATCACCCCATCAAACCCCTCGGCGCGAATCCGTGTGTGCAGGCGAAACCCGGCGTGCAGCGCCTGTTCCTCCAGGTACACCGCCAGTGCGCTGCTGGCGGCCAGGCCGACGTAGTCGTGTTGCAGGCTGTCGATAAAACTCACGCTGCCCGTGGCCAGGGGATGGTCCAGCGGCATGATCAACACCAGCGGATCATCGCGAAAGGGCAGGGTCTGCAAGCCGTGGGTGTCGACGGCGTCGGAAATAATCCCGAGGTCCGCCGTACCCTGGCGCAACGCCTGGGTGATGCGCAGGCTGGGCAGTTCTTGCAGGTCGATATCAAGGTTGGGGTGTTCGCGCAGAAAATCCGCCAGCAGCTCCGGCAGGTATTCGCTGAGGGCGGTGGTGTTGCACAGCAGGCGCACCTGGCCTTTGCTGCCATTGGCGTATTCCGCCAGGTCCTGTTGCAGGTGCTCGGCCTGTTGCAGCAGCAGGCGGGCGTGGCGGGCGAGAGCGATGCCGGCGGGTGTTGGGGTGACGCCACGGCGGCCGCGTTCAAGGAATTCGATGCCCAGCGAGGCTTCCATGGCGCGGATGCGTGCGCTCGCGGCGGCCAGGGATAGGTGGCTGCGGGCGGCGCCGGCGGTGATGTTGCCGGTGTCGAGGATGTGCAGGTAGAGGCGCAGGTCGATCAGGTCAAAGTGCATGGCTTGAGGCTTCCGGTGACTGGACTGGCCTCATCGCAGGCAAGCCAGCTCCCACATTTTGATGTGTGAACACAGTCAAAGGTGGGAGCTGGCTTGCCTGCGATGGCGGCATCAGCCTCACGCAAAACAAGAGGCTGCCTCAGTATATGGCGAATTCCCAACCCCGCCCCAACCCCGCACAATCTCCCCATGAATACCCTTCTCGCGTTCTACCAAGACATCGGCCCCGCCCTGACCCTGCTGGTATTCGGCACCTTCCTGCTGGCCGGCACGGTCAAGGGCGTGATCGGCCTGGGCCTGCCCACCGTCGCCATGGGGCTGCTCGGCCTGGCTATGCTGCCGGCGCAGGCTGCTGCGCTGCTGATCATCCCCTCGACGGTCACCAACCTCTGGCAACTGGCGTTCGGTGGCCACTTGAGCGCCTTGCTCAAACGCCTGTGGCCGATGCTGTTATTGATCTCTCTCGGCACCGGGCTCGGCACGGTGTGGCTGGGGATGGACGGCGGTGGCTGGGTCGTTCACGCATTGGGCGGGGCATTGCTGGTGTATGCGTTAAGCGGTCTGTTCTTGCCCACGTTCAAGGTCAAGCCTGCAAACGAACGCTGGTTGGGCCCGCTGTGTGGCGTGATCACCGGCGTCATTACCTCGGCCACCGGCGTGTTTGTGATTCCAGCGGTGCCGTATCTGCAGGCGCTGGGTTTGAATCGCGATCAGCTGGTGCAGGCGCTGGGGCTGTCATTCACCGTCTCGACCCTGGCGCTGGCCGCCGGGTTGGCCTGGCGCGGTACGCTGGGCGGCGGCGAGATCAATGCTTCGCTGCTGGCGCTGGTGCCGGCGTTGTTGGGCATGTGGCTCGGCCAGGTGGTGCGTCAGCGCATCAGTGCGCAGATGTTCAAGCGCGTATTTTTTATCGGCATGGCGCTGTTGGGCGCTCATCTGCTGATCAGTGGTTAACAATCGCCAAGGTATTCGTGCATTTCAGTCAAATGTATTTTGCCGTGCTGCCGCTTATTCCAAGGGGCCGAGGTCGATAGTCTGCGTCCAGACATTTTCAACCTCTTGGATACCCTCCCATGAAAAAAGTACTCCTGCTCAACGGCGGCAAACAATTCGCCCACTCCGACGGCCGCTACAACACCACTCTGCATGACACCGCCCTGGCCGTGCTGGACCGTGGCGGGATCGACGTCAAGGTCACCCATATCGACGCTGGCTACGACGTGGCCGAAGAAGTCGCCAAGTTCCTCTGGGCCGACGTGATCATCTACCAGATGCCCGGCTGGTGGATGGGCGCGCCGTGGATCGTGAAGAAATACATCGACGAAGTCTTCACCGAAGGCCATGGCAGCCTGTATGCCAGCGACGGTCGCACCCGTTCCGACGCGTCGCAGAAATACGGCAGCGGCGGCCTGATCCAGGGCAAGCAGTACATGCTGTCGCTGACCTGGAACGCACCGCAGCAAGCCTTCGACGACCCGAGCGACTTCTTCGAAGCCAAGGGCGTGGATGCTGTGTACTTCCCATTCCACAAGGCCAACGAATTCCTCGGCATGACCGCCTTGCCGACCTTCCTCTGTGTGGACGTGATGAAACGCCCGGCCATCGAAGCCGACGTGGCGCGCTATGAGCAGCACTTGGCGCAGGTGTTCAACCTCTCGGTGTAAGCTGCGGCGAACCGATAACGAGGACCGCCTGTGAAAGCCCGATCCGACGAGCTACAAATTTTTGTCAGCGTGATCGAGTGCGGCTCGATTTCCGCGGCGGCGGAGCAGGTCGGGCAGACGCCGTCGGCGGTCAGCCGCACGCTGTCGCGCCTGGAGGCCAAGCTCGACACCACGCTGATCAACCGCACGACGCGGCGCATGGACCTGACCGAAGAGGGCAAGTACTTCTTCGAGCACGCCAAGGTGATCCTGGCGCAGATGGATGAGCTGGAAGAACGCCTGTCGTCGCGCCAGAAACACCCGGCCGGGCGCCTGCGCATCAATGCGGCGGTGCCGTTCATGCTGCATGGGATCGTGCCGTACATCGCCGAATTTCGCCGCTTGTACCCGGACATCCAGCTGGAGCTGAACAGCGATGACTTGATCATCGACCTGCTGGAACAGAGCACCGACATTGCGATCCGTATCGGCGTGCTGGCTGATTCCACCCTGCATGCCCGTTCCCTCGGCTGTACGCCGCTGCATATCCTTGCCAGCCCCGCCTACATCGCGCAGTTCGGTGCACCGACCACTGTGGCCGAGTTGGCCGATCACACCTTGCTGGGCTTCACCCAGACCGAAACCCTCAACCACTGGCCGCTGCGCCATGTGGAAGGCGACCGCTGGCTGATCCAACCGAGCGTTTCTGCGTCCAGCGGCGAAACCCTGCGCCAGTTGGCATTGGAAGGGCAGGGCATTTGCTGCCTGTCGAACTTCATGACCAGCGCCGACATCGACGCCGGCCGCCTGGTGCCGGTGCTGGAGGCGTTCAACAGCGGTTATCGCCAGCCGATCCACGCGGTGTATTACCGCAACTCGCAGTTGGCGCTGCGCATCCAGTGCTTCCTCGATTTTATCCAGGCCAAACTGGCGCGGTATGCCTGCTGATTCGTGACCGCCGCGCAAGAGTGAATTGGGCGGCACGGGCTTATTCGGTGGGGTTCGGGCATTGATACTGGGCCCATCACTTACCCCGTCAGGAGCACCTTTCATGAACGTATTCGTTACCGGCGCCGCCGGTTTTATTGGCGGTTCCATTGCCACCGGCCTGGTCCAGGCTGGCCACACCGTCACCGGCCTGGTGCGTAGCGCCGAGCAAGCCGCTGAAATGACCGCCTTGGGCATCACTCCGGTGATCGGCAGCCTGGACGACGCGGCCGTATTGATCGAGCAGGCGCAGCAGGCTGACGCGGTGATCAACGCCGCCAGCAGTGACCATCGTGCGGCAGTGGAAACCTTGCTGGCGGCGCTGAAAGGGTCGAACAAGCCGTTCCTGCACACCAGCGGGTCGAGCATCGTCGGTGATGCGTCGGGCGGCAAGGCCAGCGATGTCATCTACTTCGAGGACAACCTGCCGGAACCGACGGTGGATAAGGCCGCACGCGTCGCCATCGACAACCTGATCCTGGCCGCCGCCAACGACGGCGTGAATTCGGCGGTCATCTGCAACACCCTGATCTACGGCCACAGCCTCGGCGTGAAGCGTGACAGCGTGCAATTGCCGCGCTTGCTCAAGCAGGCGCGCAAGAGTGGGGTGGTGCGCCATGTGGGGACGGGGCAGAACATCTGGTCCAACGTGCATATCGAGGATGTGATGGCGTTGTATTTGCTGGCGCTGACCAAGAATGTGCCGGGTACGTTCTACTTCGTCGAAAGCAGCGAGGCGTCGTTTATCGACATGACCTCGGCGATTGCCGAAGCCTTGAACCTGGGTAAACCGCAGGATTGGCCGTTGGCCGAGGCTGAGGCTGAGTGGGGTTATGAAATGGCCAACTATGGTTTGGGTTCCAACAGCCGGGTGCGCGGCCAGCGGGCGCGGGAGGTGTTGGGGTGGGTGCCGAAGCGGACTTCGGTGGTTGAGTGGATTCGTCGCGAGATGGTTTGATGTTCGCTTAGCACCGCGTCGCGGCCATCGCAGGCAAGCCAGCTCCCACAAAAGCCAGTTCCCACATTTTGATTTGTGAACACATTCAAGTGTGGGAGCTGGCTTGCCTGCGATGAAGGCGACGCGGTCTTCGAGACTAGCCCCACCCCGCTCAATTCCGTACCATCCCCAGCCTTATCCCCGCATTACCCTGGTACCTCATGAACCTCACCCGTCTGCGCGCCGATGCCCTGGCCGGCCTCACCACGTCTTTCGCGCTGCTGCCCGAATGCATCGCCTTTGCCCTGGTGGCCCACCTCAACCCGCTGATGGGGCTCTACGGCGCCTTTATCATCTGCACCCTCACCGCGCTGTTCGGTGGCCGGCCCGGTATGGTCTCCGGTGCGGCGGGCTCGATGGCGGTGGTCATCGTCGCGCTGGTGGTGCAACACGGCGTGGACTACCTGCTGGCCACGGTGCTGCTGGGCGGGTTGATCATGATCGCGTTCGGCCTGCTGCGCCTGGGCAAGCTGGTGCGCATGGTGCCGCACCCAGTGATGCTCGGCTTTGTGAATGGCCTGGCGATCATCATCGCGCTGGCGCAACTGGAGCACTTCAAGAGCGGTGAGCACTGGCTCAGCGGCACGCCGTTGTACGTGATGATCGGCCTGGTGCTGGTGACCATGGCCATTGTCTACCTGCTGCCGCGCATCACCCGTGCAGTGCCGCCGGCGCTGGTGGCGATCCTCGGCGTCGGCCTGGCGGTTTACCTGCTCGGCCTGCCGACGCGCACGTTGGGTGACATGGCCCACATCGCCGGTGGCCTGCCCACCTTTGCCCTGCCGCAAATTCCCTGGACCCTGGAAACCCTCGGCATCATCGCGCCGTACGCGTTCCTGATGGCCATGGTCGGCCTGCTGGAAACCCTGCTCACCCTGAACCTCACCGACGAAATCACCGAGACCCGTGGCTACCCCGACCGCGAAAGCGTGGCCCTGGGCGCGGCGAACATGGTCTCTGGCGTGTTTGGCGGCATGGGCGGTTGTGCGATGATCGGGCAAACCGTGATCAATTTAAGTTCCGGTGGTCGCGGGCGTTTCTCCGGGGTGTTTGCCGGGGTGATGATCCTGTTGTTCATCTTGTTCCTGTCGCCGTTTATCGAGCGCATTCCGCTGGCGGCGCTGGTCGGGGTGATGTTCGTGGTGTCCCAGCAGACCTTCGCCTGGGCCTCCTTGCGGGTGATCAACAAGGTGCCGCTCAACGATGTGCTGGTGATTATCGCGGTGACGGTGATCACGGTATTCACCGACCTGGCCACGGCGGTGTTGTGCGGGATTGTGATTGCGGCGCTGAACTTTGCCTGGCAGCAGGCGCGGGAGCTGTATGCCGATGAGCATCTGGAGGCCGATGGCAGCAAGCTCTATCGCCTGCACGGCACGTTGTTCTTCGCCTCGACCACGCCGTTTCTGAACAGGTTCGACCCGGCCAACGACCCGGCCCAGGTGACGCTGGATTGCCGGCACCTGAGCTTTGTCGATTATTCAGCGATTGCCGCGCTGATGACCCTGCGCGAGCGCTACGCCAAGGCCGGCAAGCACCTGCGGGTGCTGCACTTGTCGGAGCGCTGCAAGAAGCTGCTCAAGCGCGCCAAGGTTCATCACGACTGAAGGGTCATGGCCCGACCAGGTCTTCCAACTCCTGGGCGCGGGTCTGGGTCATGTCCAGCACGCAGCCGGAGCCGTTGACCCGGTCGATGCTGCCACCGGTGGCGCTGCCGGCAAAGGCGCAATTGGCGTCACGGTACTTTATCCACAGGCGCTGCACGTCTTGCAGTTGCTGCTTGCGCGGCCCTTCCTGGGCGGCGAGGGCGGTCTTGTAGGCCGTGTTCAGGCGCTTGTCCTGCACCTTGGTTTCCTTGGCATTGCAATTGACCATGTCGGCGGTGGTGTTGGCGCCGTCCATGCATTTTTTCAGCGCCGCGTTATCGGCGGCCGAGGCGCTGCCGCACAGGGCAAGGAGCAGGGCGCTGGCGGCGAGGGATGTGCGAATCATGGGCGGTTTTCCTGGCTGTGAGTGGTTGCGCAGTCTATGACTGGATGGCGACGTTTGAGTTTCCGCCATCCTCTGATCTTCATGTAAGAACACCCCCCGAATTTTCATCAGCGGCCGTCGGGCATGTCCCAACGCGACAGCGCGTGTCTGTGGGCGAAAATTATTTTCATAAAAATTGAAAATCCTCCTCGGTAATGATTTATGAGTTTCACAACCAATTCGACGTGACCCTTTCCGAGGAGTACCGCATGGCCGCATCACTGGGCTTCGGGCTGTTGGCATACGCTGCCATCGCCATCATTGCTTTGATCGTGCTGATTGCACGTTACCGGCTCAACCCGTTTATCGTCATCACTCTGGTGTCCATCGGCCTGGCGCTGACGGCCGGGATGCCGGCAGACACCATCATGGGCTCCTACGAGGCGGGCGTCGGCAAGACCCTGGGGCATATCGCCCTGGTGGTGGCGCTGGGCACCATGCTCGGCAAGATGATGGCCGAGTCGGGCGGCGCCGAGCAGGTGGCGCGCACCCTGATCAACCGGTTCGGCGAGCGCAACGCGCACTGGGCGATGGTGTGCATCGCGTTCCTGGTGGGGTTGCCGCTGTTTTTCGAGGTCGGTTTTGTGTTGCTGGTGCCGATTGCCTTTACCGTGGCGCGGCGTGTAGGCGTGTCGATCCTGATGGTCGGCTTGCCCATGGTCGCCGGCTTGTCGGTGGTGCATGCGCTGGTGCCGCCACACCCGGCGGCGATGATGGCGGTGCTGGCGTATAACGCGTCGGTGGGGCAGACCGTGCTGTATGCGATTTTGATCGGTATCCCGACCGCGATCATCGCCGGCCCGGTGTACGCCAAATACATCGTGCCGCGCATTCACCTGCCGGCGGAAAACCCGCTGGAACGCCAGTTCATCGAGCGTGAACCGCGCACGCGCCTGCCAAGCTTTGCGCTGACCATGGGCACCATCCTGTTGCCGGTGGTGTTGATGATGATCGGCGGCTGGGCCAACGTGCTTTCCACGCCGGGTAGCGGTTTCAACCAGTTCCTGTTGTTTATCGGCAACTCGGTGATCGCGCTGCTGCTGGCGACCTTGGTGAGTTTCTGGACCTTGGGCATCGCCCAGGGCTTCAACCGCGAGTCGATCCTCAAGTTCACCAACGAATGCCTGGCGCCGACCGCGAGCATCACGCTGCTGGTGGGCGCGGGCGGTGGCTTGAACCGGATTCTGGTGGATGCCGGCGTCACTAACGAAATCCTCGGCCTGGCCCACGCCTTCCAGCTGTCGCCGCTGGTGATGGGCTGGCTGTTCGCCGCGTTGATGCGTATCGCCACGGGTTCGGCGACGGTGGCCATGACCACCGCATTCGGTGTGGTCGCGCCTGTGGCCATGGGCCTGGGTTATCCCCACCCGGAATTGCTGGTGCTGGCCACCGGTGCGGGCTCGGTGATCTTTTCCCACGTCAACGACGGCGGCTTCTGGCTCATCAAGGAATACTTCAATATGACGGTGATCCAGACCTTCAAGACCTGGACCGTGCTGGAGACCCTGATTTCCTTGGTCGCTTTCGGTCTCACCTATGGTCTGTCCTGCATCCTGTAACCCGGAGACTTCATGGACATCCTCTACCAGATCCGCGCCCGCCAGGATTCCTTCAGCGCCGGCGAAGGCCGTATCGCCAGGCTGATGCTCGATGACGTGGGTTTTGCCGCGTCGGCCAGCCTGGAAGAGTTGTCCCAGCGGGCCGAGGTCAGCACCGCCACGCTGTCGCGGTTTGCGCGCAGCGTGGGCTGCCGCGATTTGCGCGACCTGCGCCTGCAACTGGCCCAGGCCAGTGGCGTCGGCAGCCGCTTCCTCGACCCGGCGGGCAAGCCGGAACAGTCGGCGTTTCATCGGCAGATTCTCGGTGATATCGAGGCGACGTTGCGTCAGCACTTGTCCGGCTTCAATCAGGCGGGTTTTGTCGATGCTGTGAACGTGCTGGGCCAGGCGCGGATGATCCACGCATTTGGCATGGGCGGCCCGTCGAGCCTGTGCAGCGATGAGTTGCAGGTGCGCCTGGTGCGCCTGGGCTATCCGATTGCGGCCTGCCATGACCCGGTGATGATGCGTGTCACCGCGGCAACCCTGGGCCCGGAGCATGCGTTGATCGTGTGCTCCCTGACCGGCCGCACTCCCGAGTTGCTCGACGTGGTGGCGCTGGCGCGCAACTACGACGCGCGCATCATCGCCATCACCCTGGCCGATTCACCCTTGGCGCACCTGGCCGATGTGCTGCTGCCGCTGCAACCGGCCGAAACCAGTTTTATCTACAAACCCACGGCAGCGCGCTACGGCATGCTGCTGGCCATCGACCTGCTCGCCACCGAGCTGGCGCTGGCCATGCCGGACGACAACCGGGAACGCCTGCGCCGGATCAAGCTGGCCCTCGACGATTACCGCGGCGGCCCCGACAGCCTGCCGCTTGGAGACTGAAATGAAGTACGACACGTTGATTCGCCAGGCGCTGATCATTGATGGCAGCAACACCCCCGGCTACCTCGCCGACGTAGGGCTGCTTGCGGGACGCATCGAGATGATTGGTGACTTGTCGGCAGCGACGGCTGAGCATGAGGTGGATGCCAGCGGCCGCGTGCTGGCGCCGGGTTTTATCGACGTGCACACCCACGATGACACGGTGGTGATCCGTCAGCCGCAGATGCTGCCCAAGCTGAGCCAGGGCGTGACCACGGTGATTGTCGGCAATTGCGGCATCAGCGCTTCGCCGGTGAGCTTGCGCAGTGAGCCGCCGGACCCGATGAACCTGCTCGGCAGCGCTTCGGCGTTTGTTTATCCGCGTTTCAGCGACTATCGAGCGGCCGTCGAAAACGCCCATCCGGCGGTCAACGTCGCCGCACTCATCGGCCATACGGCGCTGCGCAGCAACCATATGGACGATCTGCACCGCACGGCCACGCCGGATGAAATCGCCGCCATGCGCGTGCAGTTGCAAGAGAGCCTTGAGGCCGGTGCCCTCGGTTTATCCACAGGGCTGGCCTACGCCAGTGCCTTCAATGCCGAGACCGATGAGGTGCTGCAGCTCACTGAAGAACTGACGGCGTTCGGTGCGGTGTACACCACCCATTTGCGCAGTGAGTTCGAACCGGTGCTGGAGGCCATGGACGAAGCGTTTTTGATCGGCCGGCACGCCAGGGTGCCGGTAATCATTTCGCACCTCAAATGTGCCGGCGCGGGTAACTGGGGGCGTAGTCCACAGCTATTGGCGGCGCTGGAATCGGCGGCGAAAACCCACCCGGTGGGGTGTGATTGTTATCCCTATGCGGCGAGTTCTTCGACCCTGGATCTGAAGCAGGTCACCGATGCGTTTCGTATCACCATCACCTGGTCGACGCCGCACCCTGAACTGGGTGGGCGCGATTTGCAGGACATCGCCGCCGAGTGGGACGTTTCGCTGATGGATGCGGCGCGCCGCCTGCAACCGGCGGGGGCGGTGTACTACGGGATGGATGAGGCGGATGTGCGACGTATCCTCGCGCATCCGCTGTCGATGGTGGGCTCGGATGGGTTGCCGGAAGATCCGTTCCCCCATCCGCGCTTGTGGGGCGCCTTCCCACGGGTGTTGGGGCATTTCAGCCGGGATGTGGGCTTGTTTCCGTTGCACACGGCGGTACACAAGATGACCGGGTTGTCGGCGGCGCGGTTTGGCTTGGCCGAGCGGGGCGAGATTCGCCAAGGGCATTGGGCTGACCTGGTGTTGTTCGACCCGTTGCGTGTGCGTGATGTGGCCGATTTCAAGGAGCCGCAGCGCGCGGCAGAAGGGATTGACGGGGTGTGGGTCAACGGCGTGTTGAGCTACCGCGACGGCCAGGCCAATGGCCAACGGCCGGGTCGCTTCCTGGCGCGTAGCGGGGATTTGCGTAAGGGGTTTTCGTCTCTATAGTGGTCGCTTTTCACACACGGAGCGGTCGCCATGCACTTAGGAAAAGTCACCCCCATCTTGCGGATTTTCGACGAGGCCAAGGCGCTGGAGTTTTACGTCGACTTCCTGGGGTTCACGGTGGATTGGCAGCATCGCTTCGAGGCGAATTTCCCGTTGTATTTGCAGGTGTCGCTGGGTGAGTGCGTGCTGCATTTGTCCGAGCATCATGGCGATGCGTCACCGGGCGCGGCGGTGCGGATTCAGGCGCAAGGGGTGGACGGTTACCGGCAGCAGTTGGCGGGCAAGGATTACCGTTATGCCAAGCCTGAGGTTGAAGAGACGCCTTGGGGCTCGCGGGAGATGAGCATCAAGGACCCGTTTGGGAATCGGCTGGTGTTTGTTGAGGATGGTGAGGGCTGAGGGGGGAATCGCGGGCAATAAAAAACCGCCTTAGTAGGGCGGTTTTTTATTGCAAACCCAGTTAGTGGCTGGGGTTGCGATCTCAAAGGACGCATCGACCCGCAGGCCGATATTACCTCCGGTAATTTCATCACACAAGGCTGAACGATGTTCGGAAAGGGACACTTTCCGGCATTTTCTCGGGTAAGCACTGACTGCAAAAGCTTGTAATGAATTCATCGCACGATACTGGATATTTGGTCACTGTCCGACACACCTTCGGCGGAACTGTTGGTTAGGATTTCCTCCGTTCTGCGTTTGTCGCTTTTTGGGTGGGCCGGGTATGCGCGCGAATTCTGGACCGACCGCCACGGGCTAGTAATCCGTGCCGGATTGATGCGGAAGGACCATTAGCCCGGCCACCTCAAAGGACGCATCGACCTGCGTCCGAAGGCCCACGTGTTCCGGTAAGTGCGCTGGAGGTAAGGCCCAACTCACGGAGGGCCGAGTATGTCCAAGTTTGCACGACGTACGTGGAACCTCGTAGTGAACTGCCTGCGTGCTTATCACGTGTGGAAGTTCCTGCGGGACAGCTTTGATGACCGCTAAGGTCTGAGAAGTGGAGCCGCCTCGGTTCAGGCCGAGGCGGCTTTTTGGTTTTTTACACCCGGAAGTGACTGACCATCTGCTGCAACTGGCTGCCCAAGCGCGCCAGTTCCACACTCGATTTTGCCGTCTCGTCACTCGCCGTAGCCGTCTGCTCCGACACATCCCGCACATTCACGATACTGCGGCTGATCTCTTCAGCTACGGCACTCTGCTGCTCGGCGGCGGCGGCGATCTGCTGGTTCATCGACTGGATATTCGACACCGTACGGGTGATGTTTTCCAGGGACACACCGGCCTTGCGTGTCAGCTCGACGCTGCTGTCGGTGAGGCTGCGGCTGTTGTTCATCACCGTGGCCACTTGCTGGGTGCCGTTCTGCAAGCCGGCGACCAGGCCTTCGATTTCCTCGGTGGATTTCTGTGTGCGCTGGGCCAGGCCGCGCACTTCGTCGGCGACCACGGCAAACCCGCGACCGGCTTCACCGGCACGTGCGGCTTCAATTGCTGCGTTGAGCGCCAACAGGTTGGTCTGCTCGGCCACGGCCTTGATCACGTCCATCACGCTGCCGATCTTGTTGCTCTCTTGTTGCAGGTGCGCCATGGCGTCGGTGGAGCGTGCCACTTCGGCAGCCAGGCGTTCGATCTGGGCGATGGCTTCGGCCACCACCTTGTCGCCTTCGCGGGCTTGGCCGTCGGCGTCGGACGCGGCTTGGGAGGCCTGTTCGGCGTTGCGCGCGACTTCCTGCACGGTGGCGGTCATCTCGTGCATGGCGGTGGCGACTTGATCGGTTTCGATCTTTTGGCTGTTCACGCCGGCGCTGGTCTGCTCGGTCACGGCTGACAATTCTTCAGCGGCGCTGGCGATTTGCGTCACGCCGTCGCGGATACCGCTGATCAGCTCGCGCAGGGTCGTGCCCATGCGCTGGATGCCTTGTTGCAGCACGCCCAGTTCATCACGGCGGGTGACCTGGATGTTGTGGCTCAAATCGCCGGAAGCGATGCGCTCGACCACGGCCAGGGTTTCCTGAAGTGGACGGGTGATTTGGCGGGTGATAACCCAGGCTGCAATGATGCCGACCAGCAGGGCCAGCAACGTGCTGATCAATTGCAGGCTGCGGGCCTGGGCGCTTTCGGCGTCACGGCGGTCAAGCTGGATGTCGTAGAGCTTGTCGCTGATGGTGACGATATCGGCGCCCTGGGTGGTCATCTCGGCGCGGGCGCTGACGATGTTGGCATTGGCGGCCTTGTAGCTTTGCACCGCGGTGCGGTAGGCGCCGAGGGCGGTTTCCAGGGCGGCCAGTGCGGTTTGCTGGTCGGCGCCAAAGACCGCGCTGAGTTTTTTCAAGCCGCCGATGGCTTTTTCGATTTGTGCAGCGGCGCGGGCTTCGGTGTCGGCGTTGACGTTGCCGGTGTAGCCGCGCACTTCGTAGCGGGCCAACTGGAAGTCTTCCTTGGCCTGGGTCACGGCCTGGAACTGGGTGAAACGCTCCGGGCTCTCGGCCATCTGCTGCACGCTGGCATCGAGGGCGTTGATCTGGGTGTTGGCGGTATCGGCTTTGTCACCCATGACCTGGCGCGCGGCATTGCCGTTACGGTAGGCCTCGCGCATTTTGTTCAGGGACTGCTGGTAGGCGGTGATGACGGCTTTCTGCTCATTGAGCAGTTTGAGGTTTTCCGGGCTCTTGAAGCTGTCCAGCAGTTTCTGTTGCTGGGCGGCGAAGGCATCCAGGCTGGTCTGGACGTTTTGGGCCACGGTTTCGTCGCCGTTGGCCAGCATGTATTGCAGACGCACGATACGCAGCTTGGTCAGCGAGGCATTGAGCTGGGTGATGTCGCTCATCCAATTGCTGCGGTCAATCAGACCGCTCAGGCTGGTCCAGCCGGTGAGGGCCAGGATCGAGGTGAGGACCAGCACCAGGCCGAAGCCCAGGCCCAGTTTGAGGTTGACGCTAATGTTGCCGAACCAGCTATTCATCGAATGCTCCGCAAGGGTGATATCTGTTTGCTGGGCGGTATTGTTGTTTGAGCCAGCCAAGGTATGTAGGTGGGTATCGGCGGCGAGACGTGAATCTGAAATGGCTTTTTCGCCGTTAGGCGCAAACAGCGGGTCTGCCCGATGAATGGGCAGGGCGGGGCGACACGTGTCCGGTTGTAGATAGGTACGCCGGGGCGCTCATCAAGGTCGGGTGTTGTGTGCTAGTCTGCTGGCCCTTTTAGTTCTGGGCGACAGGGAAAACGCGGCCTTCGTGCGGTTTTTGTGTGTCGTCCTACAGCGGAGCACCTTCATGTCCGAAGTTAATCTGTCCACCGACGAAACCCGCGTCAGCTACGGCATTGGCCGTCAACTGGGCGACCAACTGCGCGACAACCCGCCACCGGGTGTGAGCCTGGACGCGATCCTGGCGGGCCTGACTGACGCTTTTGCCGGTAAGCCAAGCCGTGTTGACCAAGAGCAAATGGCTGCCAGCTTCAAGGTTATCCGTGAAATCATGCAAGCCGAAGCGGCTGCCAAGGCAGAAGCGGCTGCTGGCGAAGGCCTGGCCTTCCTGGCTGAAAACGCCAAGCGTGATGGCATCACCACCCTGGCTTCCGGCCTGCAATTTGAAGTGCTGACTGCCGGTGATGGCGCCAAGCCAACCCGTGAAGACCAAGTGCGCACTCACTACCACGGCACCCTGATCGACGGCACTGTGTTCGACAGCTCCTACGAGCGCGGCCAGCCTGCAGAATTCCCGGTGGGCGGCGTGATCGCTGGCTGGACCGAAGCCCTGCAACTGATGAATGCCGGCAGCAAATGGCGCCTGTACGTGCCGAGCGAACTGGCTTACGGCGCTCAAGGCGTTGGCAGCATCCCGCCGCACAGCGTTCTGGTGTTCGACGTCGAGCTGCTCGACGTTCTGTAAGACCTGCTGATTACTGTGGGAAATGGCTTGTGTGGGAGCGGGCTTGCTCGCGAAGACGGAGTGTCAGTCGCTCATTTGTTGACTGACCCACCGCTTTCGCGAGCAAGCCCGCTCCCACACAAAGCTCGCTTGCACAGGATGGGCTCATGGATGGAACTTGCCATTCAACTCGGTGGCCGGGCGCAACGCTCGGGCATAGCAGAACAGAAACAGATTACGCACCACCTCCTTCAGCACCCCCGGTTCACTCGAACTCAAGCCATTCACGTCCAGGTCACCCTGGTCTTGCAGCTCGCTGAGCGCTTCTTCTTCCAGCACCGCACAGACTTCGCCGGTTTCCCGATGCAGGATCCGCAGGTAAGGATGTGGGCGGTCGAGCCAGGCATCTATCAAATAAGTCATGGTGGTTCTCCTTGATAAGTTTCAATGAGAATAATTCTTATTCGTAGAATAGCAAGTGCCTATTGGCGGTTTGTGGTTTTTTCTGTGTGGATATTGCGCGGGATCAAACGGGAGGGCGAAACGCCATCCCGCGGCGGGCGCGGGATGGAAGCAGCAGGTTCAGACCTTGCGGACGAACTCGGACTTGAGTTTCATCGGGCCGATACCGTCGATCTTGCAATCGATATCGTGGTCGCCATCGCACAGGCGGATGTTCTTGACCTTGGTGCCGACCTTGACCACCAGGGAGGTGCCCTTGACCTTGAGGTCCTTGATCACGGTGATGGTGTCGCCGTCTTGCAGGACGTTGCCCACAGAGTCTTTCTTCACGGTTTCATCGCCGGCTGCTTCGGTCTCGCCATTGGCGGACCACTCATGGGCGCATTCCGGGCAGATCAGCTGGGCGCCGTCTTCGTAGGTGTATTCGGAATTGCATTTCGGGCAGGGTGGCAACGTGCTCACTAAAGCTCCTTGAGAGTCAGGGATGGCTAAAAGTCGCACATTATATAGGGTTTTACGGGCGGGAGGGGCGGCTTGGCTCGGTCTAATGTGGGAGCTGGCTTGCCTGCGATAGCTTTAGTGAATTCACTAAAGCTATCGC
>NZ_JAFLWU010000038.1:0-46684 GCF_017316265.1 Pseudomonas sp. Marseille-Q1929 | reverse complement strand
GTGTCTTTGGTGGGGGTGGGGGCGTTTTCCTGCATGTCGGGCCTATGTGGTGGTACGAAAACTTGCGGCATTATGGCAAATACCATCCTCCAGAACAGAGGAGATCCATTGTGGGAGCTGGCTTTTGTGGGAGCTGGCTTGCCTGCGATGCGGGCGCCTCGGTGAGTCAGGTGTACCGAGGTGATGCTATCGCAGGCAAGCCAGCTCCCACATTTGGAACTTCATTTGACCGGAGATCAGCGTTGCTTCATGCGGTCGATGATGACGGCCAGCAACAGGATCGAACCGCGAATCACATACTGGTAAAAGGTATCGATATTCTTCAGGTTCATCGCATTCTCAATGATCGCCAGAATCAACACCCCGGCAATCACATGCCGGATCATCCCAATCCCGCCGCTCAACGACACCCCGCCCAGCACGCACGCCGAGATCACCGTCAACTCGAACCCTTGCCCAATCATCGGCTGGCCCGAGGTCATGCGCGAGGCGAGGATCACCCCGGCCAACGCGCCCACCAAGCCGTGCACGGCAAAGATGATGATCTTGGTGCGATCAACGTTCACCCCCGCCAGCAACGCGGCTTCCTGGTTGCCGCCGATGGCCATGGTGTTGCGCCCGTAGGTGGTGTAGTTCAGCAGCCAGCCGAAGAACACGAAGCACAGCACGGTGATGATGATCGGCACCGGCACGCCCAGCAGTTGGCCGTTGCCGAACACGAAGAAGCGCTCATCCATCACCCCCACCGCCTTGCCGTTGGAGAAGATGTACGCCAGGCCCCGCACGATCTGCATGGTCGCCAGCGTCGCGATCAACGCGTTGATGCGCAACTTGGCAATGACGATGCCGTTGATCAACCCCACCACCAGGCCCATGGCCAACGCCGCCGACACGCCGAGCACCACGCTGTCCGTATCGCGAATCACGATGCCCGCCACCACGCCGGCGCAGGCGATCACCGAGCCCACCGACAAGTCGAAGTGCCCCGACGCCAGGCAGAACAACATGGTGCACGCGGCAATGCCGACGGTGGAAATCGCCAGGCCCAGGCCGCGCATGTTCAGCGGCGAAAGGAAGTTGTCGATAAACAGCGCGCTGAGCACAAAGATGCCCAGCGCCGCGAGCAGCATCACCCAGTCATCAAGGAACTTGCGTTGGTTGAAACCCGGCCAGAAGCCCTTTGCAGTTTTTACGTCGGACATCATTCACCTCGAATTCTTCAAGCCCGCGAACGCGGGAGAGCCAGTTGCAACAGCCGCGCTTCATCCGCCTGGTCGCGGCTCACTTCGCCGGTCAGGGCGCCTTCGCTCATCACCAGGATGCGGTCGCTGATGCCCATCACTTCCATCAGGTCGCTGGACACCACGACCACCGCGATACCCTGGGCCGCGAGGTTATGGATGATCTGGTAGATCTCCGACTTGGCGCCGATATCGATACCGCGCGTGGGTTCATCCAGCAGCAGGACTTTCATCGGCATCGACAGCCAGCGGCCGAGAATCGCCTTCTGCTGGTTGCCGCCCGAGAGGTACATGATTTTCTGCTCGGCATTCGGCGTCTTGACCTTGATCGCCTTGATCTGCTGCGCCGCGTTGCCCTTTTCCCAGCCTTCACGCAACAGCCAACCGAATGCGGAGTGGGCGCCACGGGCACTGATATTGATGTTCTCGGCAACGCTGGACAGCGGGATGATGCCTTCCTTTTTGCGGTCTTCGGGGCACAGCAGCACCCCGGCGCCGATGGCATCGCGCGGTGAATGCAATTGCAGTTTTTTGCCACAGAGTTCCAGGCTTCCGGCGGTGCTGCGGGTCAAACCGCTGAGCAAGCGGAACAGCTCGGTGCGCCCTGCCCCCACCAACCCGAACAGGCCGAGGATCTCGCCCTTGCGCACCTGAAAACTGATCGGCTCGCGCACGCCGGGGCCGAGTAAATCCTTGGCCTTGAGCGCCACCTCGCCATGCTCGCGGGGCCGATAGTCGTAGATGTCCTGGATATCGCGGCCGACCATGCACGTCACCAACTGGTCATGGCTCAGCGCACTCATGTCGTCGAAGGTGCGTACAAAACGGCCGTCCTTGAACACCGTCACCGCGTTGCAGATGCGGAACACCTCTTCCATGCGGTGGGACACGTAGAGCACCACTTTGCCCTCGTCGCGCAGGCGCGTGATGATCGCCATCAAGCGGTCGATCTCCCGCGCGGAGAGGCTGCTGGTGGGCTCATCAAAAGCAATCACATGCGCGCCACGGGACAACGCCTTGGCGATTTCCACCAGTTGCCGTTGGCCCAGGGACAGGCGCCCCAATTTCTCCGCCGGATCGATTTCATCCGCCAGGCCCTTGAGGCACGCCAGCGCCTGCTCGCGCAGTTGCCGACGATTCACCACACCAAACCGCGACGGCAAATGCCCGAGGAACAGGTTCTCGGCCACGGTCATTTCCGGCACCAGGTGCAGTTCCTGGTGAATCACCGCCACGCCGCTGGCGATGCTGTCGGCGGCGCATTTGAAGGCCATCGTCTGCTCGCCAATCTGCACCGTACCGCTGCTGGGAATGTAGGCGCCGCCGAGGATTTTCAGCAGCGTCGACTTGCCCGCGCCGTTCTCGCCCATCAGCGCATGCACCTGATGCGGCCGCGCTTCAAAGCTGATCTGCGCCAGGGCCTTGACCCCGGGAAACTCCTTGCCGATGCCGTTGAAGCGCAGGGCCGCGCCGGTCATTTCCACAGCCCGATCTTGGTCAGTTCTTCCTGGAAGTTGGCGCGGGTGATCAGGGTCACTTCGTCCATCGCCGTGTACTTCGCCGGCTCCTTGCCGGTGGTGACCCACTCGTACATCGCCAGTGCGGTGTTGTAGCCCTCGATATGCGGGCTCGGCAGCATGGAGCCGAAGAAGCCACTGTCGGCTTTCTTCAATTCACCGATGGCGTCGGTGCCGTTGATGCCGATGCCGATCACATTGGCCGCCTTGAAACCGGCGCTTTCCGTGGCGCGCACGCCGCCGAGCACGGTGTTGTCGTTCATGCCGCCGATGATCAGGTTTTTCGCAGCGCTGGGCAGCTTGACCAGAGCCGAGTTGGTGGCGTCCATGCTGCCGGGCACGTCGAGGGTTTTCAGCGCGGCGGTAAGGATGTGGTCCTTGGGAATGCCGGCGTCTTCGAGGGATTTGATCGAGCCGTCGGTGCGTTTTTTACCGGTGTCGAGTTCGTTGTAGGTGTTGATCACGGCGTAGGTGTCTTTCCAGTCCCAGCCGCGTTTTTTTGCTTCGGCGGCCATGGCCGCGCCTTGCTTCTGACCGACTTCGAAAGCGGCCATACCGAGGTACGGCACGTCTTCCATGAAGTTGCCCTTGGCATCGACGAAGCGATCATCCACCGCCATCACTTTTAGGCCGTTGGCCTTGGCCTTGGCGACAATGGCCGGGCCGAGGGACACGTCCGGTGGGCAGATCACAAAACCTTTGGCGCCGTTGGCGGCGAGGCTGTCGATGGCTGACAGGGTTTTCTCGCCATCGGGCACGGCAATCTTGATCACCGTGAACCCGTGTTCCTTGCCGGCTTTTTCGGCGAAGGCCCATTCGGTCTGGAACCACGGCTCTTCGGCCTGCTTGACCAGGAAGCCGATCTTCACTTCTTCGGCGAATGCCACACCGCTGAAGGCCATCGCAAGGGCCAGGGTGCCGAGTGTCTTCTTCAACATGAACCACCTCTTCTTGTTATTGGAAAAGTGTTAGTCGTGGTACATCACAGACCGCCCGCCATCGATCATCAGGCAGGTGGCATTGATAAAGGGCGCCTCGTCGGTGGCCAAAAACAGCGCGGTCATCGCCACCTCGACCGGTTGGCCGATGCGCTTGGGCGGGTGCAGGTCGAAGGCGCGCTGGCGCTCGGCGTGGGGGTCGGCAAAGCCGTTCCAGTAATCGACGTTGAGCTGGGTCTCGATATAGCCCGGCGCGATGGCATTCACGCGGATGCCCTTGGGCGCGTATTCGATGCCCAGCGCCCGGGTCAGGCCGAGCAGGCCATGCTTGGCCACGGGATAGGGAAAGCAGCCGGGGATGATGTGGCTGGAATGGGTGGAGGCGATATTGATGATGTTGCCGATGCCCTGCGCAATCATGTGCGGCAACACCGCGCGGCAGCCGAACCAGGCACCGTCGAGGTCGATGGCAAAGCAGCGACGCCAGTCTTCGTCGCTCATTTGCAGCGGGTCGCGGAACACGTTGACCCCGGCGCAGTTGACCAGCACGTCGACGCGACCGAAGCGTGCGATGGCCAGGTTGACCAGCGACTGCCATTGCTCGTTTGAGGTGATATCGACGGGTTGCGCGTAGATTTCAGCGCCGCGTTCGCGCCAGCGGGCGGCGACTTTCTCGACTTTTTCAGCCTGGATATCAGCGATGACCAGGCGCGCCTGCTGGGCCTGGAAGCACGCGACGATGGCCTCGCCAATGCCTTGGGCGGCACCGGTGATAATCACCACCTTGTCTTTGAGACGCTCGCCATAGGTTGGCTCGGGCACGGCGGGGAGTGACAACGGTTGTGCCTGCATCGCTTCACCTGTTTTATTTTTGGTAGTGAGTGCTGATGCAGGCGACTATAAACCGATCTTTTGGAATATCTCAATATATAAATTCTCATCCCATATATTGAACATATCTCGAAAAAAATGTGACAACCCAATCCCAATGTGGGAGCTGGCTTGCCTGCGATAGCGGTGGGTCAGCTAAAGATGTATCAACTGACAGACCGCCATCGCAGGCAAGCCAGCTCCCACAGGGGATTGGGTTCCCACAGGGAGTTGGGTTGCCACATTTGAACTTCAGCGTTTTCTAGCCCAGCGCAAAATCCCGCAGCGCATCGCCTTCCATGCGATAACGCACCCACTCTTCCTGCGGCTGCGCGCCAATGGATTTGTAGAAGGCAATCGCCGGTTCGTTCCAGTCCAGCACGCTCCACTCGAACCGCCCGCAACCGTTGTCAAAGGCGATCTTGGCCAAGTGGCGCAGCAACTTCTTGCCCGCCCCGCCGCCGCGTTGTTCCGGGTTGATATACAGGTCTTCGAGGTACAGGCAGTTGCTGCCCAACCACGTGGAATAGCTGAAAAAGAACACTGCGAAGCCAATCGGCAAGCCGTCGCGCAAACAGATCAGGCCATGGGCGGTGGCGCCCTCGCTGAACAGGCTGCGCTCGATGTCCACCACGCTGGCGATCACTTCGTGCCGGGCCTTCTCGTACTCGGCCAGCTCAGTGATGAAAGTCAGGATCTGCGCAGCATCGCTGGGCACGGCGGGGCGAATCTCGATGGTCATGGGCGAGCCTTGGGCAATTGCAAAGCACACATACTAAGGGGGTTTGATGACTGATTGCAGTGCATTTTCATGGGCAGCGTTACTCCGTCGCCTGGTAACGCTGGCACCAGCAACCACACAACAATCGCCCTGAGCGTGCGTGGTAAAAAGTTGCGCATAATTCCAACGACGTCCAGGCCTTCCCATGCATGCCTCATCCCCGGTGAGCACCAAGCTGTTCGCCCTGTTTTGCCTTGCCAGTTTTTTGCTGTCGCTGTCTTACGGCTCGACCTTTTTGCTGTCGCTGCTGATTCACACACGCGGCGGTGACGAGCACGATGCGGGCAGTGTGATTTCCACGGCGATGCTCAGCACCTTTGTGGCGGTGATGATCTCCGGGCACTTGTCCGATGCCTGGGGCGCGGCCCGCACAATTGCCGGGATGGGCTTGCTGTTGGTGGTGGCCTGCCTGGGTTTTGCGCTGATGCCCGGCTTTGGCCAGGGCTTGCGGGTGTTTGGCCTGGCCTTGGGCCTGGGTTGGGGAGTGTTCTATACCTTGGGTCCGATCATCGTCGCGATGCTGGTTGCACCAGAGCAACGGGCCAAATATTTCGCGTTGCTGTCGGGCAGCATGATGAGTGGCATCGGTGCCGGGCCATTGCTGGGGCGGGCGGCAAGTGCGTTGGGGCTGCCGCTGACCACGGCGTTTTATATCGCCGCACTGGCCAGCCTGGTCGGCGTGCTGGTGTTTTGGCGCCTGAGCCGGCATCTCAAGCAAGAAGCGACAGTGGCGAAAATCTCCTGGGCCGCCACGCGCCAGGTGCTGTCCTCCAAAGCAGCGTGCGCGATCATCATGGTCGGCCTCGGCGGTTGCGTGTTTGGCGGGTTGTCGTCGTTCCAGACCAGCTATGCGGCGGCGCGCGCGCTGGACTATTCGCTGTTCTTTGGCGGCTTCCTGAGCGCGGCGATCACCAGCCGCTTGCTGATCGCCGGGTGGGTGGTCAAGCGTGATGCCTACGCGGCGGCGTGTGTGTTGTCGGGGCTGATGCTGCTGTCGGTGCTGATGTTTGGCTTTACGGTTTCGGGCCCCTTCAGTTACCTGCTGGCGGCGGTCACCTTGGGCGTGGGTTATGGCCTGACGTACTCGGTGATCAATGGGCTGGTGGCCAATGAAGCACCGGCGGGCACCACGTCCCAGGCGCTGTTGCTGTTCAGCCTTGGGTACTTTGTCGGGGTGTTCGGGTTTCCGTTGCTGGCGGGTCGGATCATCGTCGAATACGGGATGGCGACCTTGCTGCTGACGATCGTGGCAGTGGCGCTGTGCAACTGGATGATCAGCGTGGTGCGGCTGATCGTGCGCCGTTCGTCGCCAGCCAGGCACCAACAGGCAATGGGGGCGGACCAATAGAGGGTAAGGACAATAATCCTAAGGAGACACACTCATGAAGCATTCCCAGTTTGCTGCCCTCGCCCTCACCGGCCTGCTGTCTGCGGTTTCCCTGAGTGGTTTTGCAGCCACGTCGTCCACCGGCCCGACCAATTCAGACGCCACCACCAAGTCCCTGGATTCCATGGGCACGGGGCTACAAATCAATAATGGTGCGGTGATCGAAAACCCCAACGGCGCCGACCCACACACCAAGGGCCACGACGCGGAACGTCAAGCGCCTGCAGCCGTGGGCAATGGCAAGATGGGGCCGGCGGTGAATGAGCCGAAGGTGAATAAAGATGACAATCTGCCGGGGGCGCCGAAGCAGCCGGCAGAATAAAACCAAATGTGGGAGCGGGCTTGCCCGCGATGGCGTCCTGTCAGCCGATGATGATGTGGCTGATACACCTCTATCGCGGGCAAGCCCGCTCCCACAGTTTTGATTGGGTTTATTCAGCCAGTAGTGCGTCGACTTCGGCAGTTCCCGGGGATGTGGCCGGGCCCCAGCGGGTCACGGCCAGCGCCGCTGCGGCATTCGCTCGGCGCGCGGCTTGGGCCGGTGTCAAACCCTTCGCCAACCCAGCGATAAATACGCCCGCATGGGCGTCCCCTGCGCCATTGCTGTCCACGGCCTTCACCTTGAAACCCGGCACATGCTCGGCATTCACCCAGCACCCGTTCGGCCCATCCCGAACCACGCGCAATGCGCCCTCGGGCAGATGGCGTTGCAGGTCGCCCAAGGCTTGCGCCAGCGAATCCGCACCGGTGAATGCCAAGGCTTCCGGGCCATTGCTGGTCCAGATGTCGATGCGCGGCAGCAGCGCCACCATCAACGGCGAATCCGGCGCCCTGACCAGCGGGCCCGGGTCGAACACCACGCGGATTTCACGCGGCAGCGCCAGCAACCAATCGAGCAACGCCTGCGCCTTGCCGTCCAGCAACAAGCTGTAGCCGCTGACGTAGACATAGTCGTCCGCACGCGGCACCACACCGGCCAAATCCTCGGCGCTCAAATCGCCCTCGGCGCCGAGGTGGGAAATGAACGTTCGCTCGGTGCTCGCCTCGGTCAGAGACACACATAAGCCGGTGTCTTTATCGGTGCTGGCCGCCAGGGCCATCTCCACGCCTTCGGCCTGCATCGCCGCGCGCGCCAGGTCGCCAAAACGCCCGCTGCCATGGCGCCCGAGGTACACCACCGGCATGCCGTTGCGCTTGGCGGCGGCCATCACGTTGAAGCCACCACCGGTTTCAAAACTGGCGGATTGCGCCAGCACATCGCCGCCGCTTACGGGTAGGGAATCCAGGCCCATGACCAGATCAACGATGACCTGGCCGGTGTGCAGCAATCTAGACATGGTGGCTCTCAACTAACGCCGGGCGACGATCAGCCGCGCCGCCCAGTACCGCATAAATCCCACCGGCCACCAGGAAGGTCACGATCCAGCCCAGGCCGTTGTGGCCCAGCCAGGAGTCGGACAACGGCCCGGCAAACCAGATATTTTCGGCGGTGGTGCCGATGGTGGTGAAGCTGAAGCCCAGCACAATCGCCACGGCCCACGCGCCAAACGCACGCCATTCCACGCCGCCGCGATACCAGTAGGCGCTGCTGGGGCTGACGTCCAGCAGGTCCTTGGGGCTGTAGTAGTGACGATGGATCAAATCGACCACGAAGATCCCGACCCACGCGGTAATCGGCACCGCCAGCAGCGAGATGAACGTAATGAACGGGCCGTAGAAGCTGTCGGCGATCAGCATGAAGTAGATGGAACCGGCAAAGATCGCGACGATATCGACGATCACCGCGTGCACGCGCTTGACCTTCAAACCGAGGGTCAAGGTGGTGAGGCCCGCCGAGTACACCGAGAGGTTGTTGGACAGCAGCAACCCGCCGAAGGCCGTGATCAGGTACGGCACGGCCATCCAGGTCGGCAGCATGTCGCGGATCGCGATGATCGGGTCGGTGGCCGAGGCCAGGTCATTGTTGCCCACCGACAGCAGGCCGCCGAGGGTAATCAGCAACACCAGCGGAATGCCCGCGCCAAACGCCGCCGACGCCACCAGGCGCACGGCCTTGACGCTGCGGTGCTGGTAACGCGACATGTCGGCGCCGGCGTTGGCCCAACCGATCCCGGTGCCAGCGGCCATGGTGCCGACGCCGATGATCATCGCGCTGAGCGGCGCCGGGGTCGCATTGAACACGGCGCTCCAGTCGATGGTGGCGCACAGGAAGCCGCCCACCAGCAGGTTCAGCGCGCCGAACACGTAGGTCGCCCACTTCTGGATCACCAGCAAAGTGGCGTGGCCCAGGCCGGAGACCGCCAGGGTCAACAGCACAAAGATGGCGATGAACAGCAGGGTCAGCAGGGGTGCGCTTTTCGCCGCGACGGGCGAACCAAACAGGATGGAACACAACGACAGCAGCACGAACGCGGCGGTGGTGGTGTTGACGGTTTCCCAACCCAGGCGCGACATCAGCGAGACCAGCGTCGGGCCGATATTGCCGCGCACGCCGAAGATCGCCCGGGACAGCGTCAGGCTCGGCGCCCGCCCACGTCGGCCGGCGATGGAAATGATGCCCACCACGGCGAATGAACCGGCCGCGCCCAGGATTGCGACAATGATCGCCTGCCAGATGGCCAGGCCACGAAACGCCACCAGCGTCGCGCCCAAGGGCAAGCCGAGGATGCTGATATTGGCCGCGAACCAGACCCAGAACAGTTGCAGCGGATGGCCGTTGCACTCGCCTTCCGGGACCGGCTCGATGCCGCGTGTTTCCAGTTGCCCGGCGCTTTGGCCGGAAGAGGTGTTGCTCATGAAGGAATACTCCGGGTGCCGATATTGTTGTGGTTGTGGCAAATGTTCTATTCAACTCGGTCGAATGTGGGAGCGGGCTTCTGTGGGAGCTGGCTTGCCTGCGATTGCATCACTGCAGTTCTACTGATAGACCGAGGTGTCTGCATCGCAGGCAAGCCAGCTCCCACAGAAGCCAGCTCCCACATTTTTATCGGTGGTGCTTATCGAATTGCGAGCAGCCCTTCGACCAGCGGCTGCAAGTCCAAACCATTCACCCGCCTGACCTGCTCCACCATCGCCTCCGGCCAGCACTGCATGCCCAGGCAGGCACCGAGCATGGCGCCGAGAATCGCGGCAATGGTGTCGGTGTCGCCGCCAAGGCTGGCGGCCAGGCACAGGGCTTCGAAGGCATTCATCTCGCCCACCGCCACTTGCTGGGCCAGGGCAAACGACACCACCACCGACTCCTGGGACGCGACCGAGGTGCCGATCAATTCGTAGAGCAAATCGGCAAACAACGCTTTATCACCACTGCCGACACTCAAGGTGCGCGCCCAACTGATACGGGTGGAGATGCGCCCGCCGGCGATCCAGTGGCCATGGTGCTCGGCCTGCTGGGCGACCTGGGTGCCGATGTTCAGTGCTTCGCCCAGGTCCACGCCGTTGATGCCGGCCGAGACCACGGCCGCCACCGCAGCGGCGCTGGAGATGCCCAGGCTGGTGTTATGGGTAACCTGGCACGCCTGGATCACGGCCTGGATAAAATGCGCGGGGTCGCTGACATCGGCGGCAATGCCGACGGGCGTGATACGCATCGCCGCGCCGTTGGTGGTGCCATAACGCCCGGACTCTTCCGGCGTGTGGCCGGCGAGGATCATGTCGATTGCGCGTTTGGTCGAGGGGCCGAGCAAATCCTGGGAGCCCTTGGCACGCATCACCGCTTCCCAGTCGATCAGGCGCTGGGCGAGCACGGTGGGTTCGATGCGGCCTTGGCCTGCCACCAGCAACTCGCCCACCAGGATCGCCTGCTCGGTGTCATCGGTGATTGAACCGGCGGGCATGTTTGGCGCGATGGGTTGGTCGGCGCCGGCGTCTTCCAGCGCGGTGATGGCACCGAAGCGGGCGCGCACTTGCTCGCGGCTCAACGACTGGGTCGGCATGCCCAGGGCATCGCCTAAAGCCAGGCCGTAGAAGGCGCCGAGGGCGCGGTTGTGCGGGGTCATTTCGAATTCCCAAATTGCAGGTGCAGGCGGAAATGCAGTGGGTCGAGCAGGCTTTCGACATGTTCCATAAAGCGCTCGCGGCGGTCATAGGTGGTGCGCGAGGCCTTGAGAAACACGCTGCCGGCCGGACGGCCGAGCAATTCGGCATCGCCATCACTGAGGGGCTCGGCACCTATCCACTGGTCACCTTCCGCACCCACATAGCCGTAGGCCGCCAGGGTGATGGTCAGGGAGTTTTCGATCAGGCCGACGGTGGGCAGGCTTTCCAGGCCGCCGGACGCTGGCATCAGCGAGCGCTCCAGGGACACGGCGGTGCCATCGGTGGTGTAACGCAGGCGGTCGAGGGCAATGAATTGTTCGCTGCCGAAACGGCTGAGCAGGTCCGGCCGGGTCACGGCTTCGAGGCGCAGGATATCGGTGTTGACCCGCGCGCCAGTGTCGGCCAAAGCCTGGGCCCAGCCACTGCGTTGGTCGAGCACCATACCGTCAAAGGTGACGATGGAGCCGACGCCGCTCTGGGTGGCGATGTAGTTGCGGCGTTTGAGCTCGGCGAGGGCTTCACGCAAGGTACCGCGACTGACCGAAAACTCTTCGGCCAGTTGGTGCTCGCCGGGCAACAGAAAGCCGTCGACCATCACCCCACCTTCGATTCGGCGGATCAGTTCGTCGACGACGCGTTTTTTCTTATCAAATCGGACATGTCTAATCATGTACAAATTGATAACCGAAAGCCGCCGTTGGCAGCAAGCGAATTATGTCAGGGAGATGAAAAAACCGGCCTCAGGGTTCCAGGCCAATGGGGAAGAACTCCCCGCCACTCCACACGCCCAGCCAGTTCTGACCGTTGATCGGACGGCTCACCGCCAGCTCCACCAATTGGTAGAACACGTTGCGATGGACGAGGGCTTCGAGGTTGGTGCGCACCCGCAGGTACGGCGAAGGCTCTTCGGTGAGCGGGTCGATGACCACACGCAGCGGATGCTCCAGGCCGGCTTCGATCGTCTCGTCGACATTGGTGGTAAAGCGCAGCACCTGGCTTTCGCCCTGCCCTTCAACCTCCAGGGTCAGCGCGACAAACGGCGCATCTTCGACGCTGATCCCGACTTTTTCCACGGGGGTGATCAGGAAGTAATCATCGCCATCGCGGCGGATGATGTTGGAGAACAGCTTGACCATCGGCTTACGCCCGATCGGCGTGCCCTGGTAGAACCAGGTGCCATCGCGGGCGATGCGCATGTCGATATGGCCGCAGAACTCCGGGTTCCACAGGTGTACCGGCGCCGGTCCCTTGCCCTTGGGCAGTTGGGCCAACAGATCGTTGGCCTTGGCGGAATCGGTCATGGGCATCTCCTGTGTCTTACTGATCGCTCATGCCCAGCAGGCCACGGGCGTATTTGGCCAGGGGGCGGGCGATCAGGTCTTCTGGCTTGTTGTCGTGGAACGTCAGTAAACCGCCACGGCTGCGAATACGCACAGTATCAATCAAATACTGGGTGCTGGTCTCGATCAGCATGACCTGGATCACACCGCTGTCGAGGCCGACGCGGTCGAGGGCTTCCTGGTCGGCCCACTCGTCGGCGTTGCCGATGCGGTCATCCGCCTTGGCGAAACGGCAGTACAGCAGGTAATGCGCGCCGGCGGCACGGGCTTCAGCCATTGCCTGCTCCAGGCCTTCCGGCTGGCGGGCACGGCGCACCATGGGGAAATATTCGATGAAGCCGTTGAAGGCTTCTTCGGCCACCACGTTCGGGCGCGGGTAGGCGCTGCCGGGCGGCACGAAGGCGCCCTGGGCGATAAAGATAAAGGAGTCCGGCTGCACGCGGATCGAGTTGGTACGACGGGTATCGCTGTGGTCCAGCAAGCCGGCGTCGCTCATCTGATAGCGGGTGCCTTCGGCCATATCGCTGACGGTCATGCAACCACTCAGCGTCAATGACGCCAGCAACAAAACCAGACTACGCATCCTAATCCTCCAGAAGCCGGTGACGGAAAACCGGCGAATGGGCGTGAGATGCAGAATCCGCGCCATTCACAGACGACACAAACCAAATGTGGGAGCGGGCTTGCCCGCGATGCAAGCACCTCGGTCTAACAGTGACACCGAGTTGATGCTATCGCAGGCAAGCCAGCTCCCACAGGAGATTGCGGGTGGATTTGGAAATCGCGTCAGCCGCCGATGATCTTCATGATCGTCGCACCGCCCGAAAACGCCACTTCCTGCTTGTCGCCCAGGGCTTTCATCAGCAGCCCTTGCAACGCCGGCAAGGCCTGGTGGCGCGGCTTGTCCAGCAGGTCGCCGACGTAGTGGCGGTTGCTGGATGACAGGCAGCCATGCAGCCAGCCGGTAGACGACAGCCGCAGGCGCGAACAGGTCCGGCAGAACGGCACGCTTTCATTGGCGATCACGCCAAAGTAGCCCTTGCCGGGGATTTCATATCGCACGGCGGTGGCGTCCACCGGGGCATTGGCTTGCAGGTATTCGTGGCGCTCGCCAATCAGGCTGAGCAACTGCTGCAAACTGACGAATTGCTGCAAAAACGCATTGGAATCCTTGGCCAGGTGGCCCATGCGCATCAACTCGATAAAGCGCAGCTCGTAGCCACGTTCCAGGCAGTAGTCGAGCAACGGCATCACCTGGTCCAGGTTCTGGCCGCGCAACGGCACCATGTTGACCTTGATCTTGATCCCGGCAGCGCGGGCCTGGTCCATGCCGTCGAGCACAGTGGCGAGGTCGCCGCCACGGGCGATGCTACGGAAGGCGTCGGCGTCCAGGGTGTCGAGGGAGACGTTGATGCGCTTGATGCCGGCATCCACCAGCAGTGGCAGTTTGCGCGCCAGCAACTGGCCGTTGGTGGTCAGGCTGATGTCACTGAGGCCCATCTGCCCCACTGCGCCCATGAAGGCTTCCAGCTTGGGGCTGACCAGCGGCTCGCCGCCGGTAATGCGCAGGCGGTCGATGCCCGCCGCTTCGATCAGATACTCGACGCCCCGCGCCATGGCCTCGGCCGAGAGTTCGTCCTGGGCAGCCACCAGCCGCTTGCCGTTGGGCACGCAGTAGGTACACGCATAATTGCAGGCTGAGGTCAGGCTGATCCGCAAATTGCGAAAACGCCTGCCTTGACGATCAACGATCATGGATCACTCCGGCAGAGGATGATTCGGGCGCGCTAAAAGCTGACTGATAAATCAGCTTTTAGCAAGAGTCCTTGCCTGAGTATATTCCTGGGGTACTGCGTCTGGCAGTAAATCCTTACGCAGCAGGCGGTTCAGCCGGCGGCAATTCGCTGCTGTGCTTGCGCTTGTTGCCCATGCGCACGCCGATATCCATCAGGAACTGGAAGAAACCTTCCTGATCTTCCAGCACATTGCTCCAGAACGGCGAGTGGTACAGCGCCACTGCGCCGTGTACCAACGCCCAGGCGGCGCAGTAGTGGAAATACGGCGGCACGTCTTCCAGCTTGCCTTCGCTGATACGGCCCTTGATGAGCAGGGTCAAGCGTTCGAAGTTCGAGGCACGGATCTTGTGCAGCTCCTCGACCATTTCCGGCACCTGATGGCCCTTGACCACCTTCTCTTCCAGGCGGTCGAACAGGCGGTAGCGCTGGGGGTCGCGCATGCGGAATTCGAAGTAGGCGCGGGACAGGGCTTCCTTGTCCTTGTCCACATCGGCCGAATGCAGCAGCTCGTTCAAGTCGCGCTCGTAGTCGAGCATCAGGCGCAGGTAGATCTCGGCCTTGGACTTGAAGTGCTTGTAGATCGTGCCTTTGCCGATACCCACGGCATCCGCGATCATCTCGACGGTGACGCTGTCTTCACCTTGTTCGAGAAACAACTTGAGCGCGGTGTCGAGAATTTCCTGCTCACGGCGGCGAAACTCACGGACCTTACGGGGTTCTTTGTGCATGAGAAAGAGGTCTGCAAAGGTGACTGTGGGGAGGGTTGCGCAGGGCCACGAACACGTGGCGATACGATTTACCCGGTGCGAGGGATTATCCCGACTGAACGGTCGTTGGGCAACGCCTATGTGAACCCGCCGCACACTTAAGTTTCAGCGCGCCAACGATTTCATCGCTTGCAGTCAGAAATAATACGCAACAACGGCACCTGTGCACCCGCTTAATGAGAACTCAAGCGAAGCGCGAGTATTCCAAATCTGTTTAAAAAACGACCAGTCGCGACTGGACTGAATCAGATACTGATCAATACTTGAACTGTCGGCGCGGCATCTCCCCCAAGTGACGCGTTGACCCTGGGTACCGACGGACTGTGTGCCCTGTTTTACTCCTAATGGTCTTAGCCCGGATTCACCCCCCAGAACCCGGGTTTTTTTTGCCTACGATTTAACGTGGGCCAACGGGAACAGGCGCTTGAAGTTCTCGGTCGTCTGTTCGGCAAAGCGCTCAACGGACTCACCGCGCAACATCGCCAGGTAATCCGCCACATCCCGTACGTACTCGGGCAGGTTCGGCTTGCCGCGATGGGGGATGGGCGCCAGGTACGGTGAGTCGGTTTCCACCAGCAGGCGGTCGGCCGGCACTTGACGTGCCACGTCACGCAGCGCGTCGGCATTGCGGAAGGTAACAATCCCCGACAGGGAAATGTAGAAACCCAGGTCCAGGGCCGCCTTGGCCATGTCCCAGTCTTCGGTAAAGCAATGCAGCACGCCGGCCTGGGGCAGCGCGGCTTCGCGCAGCAGCGCCAGGGTGTCGGCGCGGGCGCCACGGGTGTGGACGATCACCGGTTTGCCGGTCTGCTGGGCGGCTTGCAGGTGCAGGCGGAACGAGGCCTGCTGCAACTCGGCGGCTTCGGGCTCGTAATGGTAGTCCAGGCCGGTTTCGCCAATCGCCACCACGCGCGGGTGGTTGAGTTCACCCAGCAACCAGTCGAGGGCCGGGGCTTCGCCGGGCTTGAGGTCCAACGGGTGGATGCCCACAGAGCAATCCACATCGGCATAACGCTCGGCCAGGGCTTTGACATCGGCGGCGTTGTCGGCGCTGACGCCGATGCACAGGAAGTGCCCTACCCCGCGCTGGCGCGCTGCTTCAAGGGCGGCGTCAAGGGAACCGCCGTGTTGGGCAAGGTCGAGGCGATCAAGGTGGCAATGGGAATCTACGAGCATAGGTAGTTACGACTTAAATCACAGAAAGTGTCTGGCCGACGATACACCCGTCGGCCACGGAAATTAACGGCGGCCGAGCAAGCCCACCCACTGCACCAGCAGCGCTTCGAGCAACAGCACGCGGTTGAGGTTGGCCTTGCCGAGCACCTTCTGGCGCTGGGCAAGGATCCAGTCCTGAATATTGAGCACCTTGTCCTGGGCGCTTTTCTGCGCGAGGTACTGCACGACTTTGCGCATGTCCGGCAAGCCCAGGCCGTTTTCGTCTTGGGTCAACTGGTAGCGCAGGACCAGGCTCGACCAGTCGCAGAACCAGTCGAACAGCAGCAACAGCGGAATATCCTTCCAGGCTGTTTCGGCCAGTTGGGTGGCAGACAGTTCCTGCTTGAGCAGTTTCTTCACCCCGTCCACCACCAACGCGCGTTGTTCACGCACGCCTTGGGCCTGCAATTTCACTGCGGCCAGCGGCGAACCGGCGGCCAGGGTCAGCAGTTCGCCGCGCTCATCGCTGCTGCATTCCGGCAACGCCTGCGCCAGCCACTCAAGGCTCATGGCCTCGCTCGGCAACGGACACGCCTGCTGGACACAGCGGCTGCGGATCGTCGGCAACAAGCGACTGGACTGGTGACTCACCAGCAGCAACACCGTATCGCCGGACGGTTCTTCCAGGCTCTTGAGCAAGGCGTTGGCGGCGTTGATGTTCATCGCCTCCACCGGCTCGATCAACACCACTTTGCGCCCGCCCATCTGCGCGGTCTGTACCACGAAGCTGACGAGGTCGCGGACCTGATCGACCTTGATCGCCTTGTCGGCTTCTTCGGGTTCCAGCAGGTAATTGTCCGGGTGGCTGCCCGCCTTGAGCAGCAGGCAGGATTTGCACTCGCCACAGGCTTCCAGGTTGACCGGGCGCTGGCACAACAGGCTGGCCATCAGGCGTTCGGCGAGTGCGCGCTTGCCGATGCCAATCGGGCCGTGCAACAGATAGGCGTGAGCATGCTGGGCACGTCCCGCCAATTGCTGCCAGAGGCTGTCCTGCCACGGGTAGGCTTCAGCCACGGGCGCGCTCCAGCAGGGTCGGCAGCAAGGCATCGATCGCCTGTTGTACCTGGGTCAGCGGCTGGGCGGCATCCAACAGGTAATAACGCGCGGGCTCGGCCTTGGCGCGGGCAAGGAACGCACTGCGCACCGCGTCGAAGAAGGCGCGGCCTTCCAGTTCGAAGCGGTCCAGGCGACCCCGGGCGCTGGCGCGGGCCAGGCCGACTTCCACCGGCAGGTCGAACACCAGGGTCAGGTCCGGGCGCAGATCGCCTTGCACGAAGGTTTCCAGCATGGCGATGCGCTCCAGGGATAAACCCCGGCCGCCACCTTGGTAGGCATAGGTGGAGTCGGTGAAACGGTCACAAATCACCACCGCACCACGGGCCAGCGCTGGGCGGATCACTTCGGCCAGGTGCTGGGCGCGGGCGGCGAACACCAGCAGCAGCTCGGTGTCCGGGTTCATCGGCTCGTCACCCGGGGCCAGCAGCACGTCGCGGATTCGCTCGGCCAGCGGCGTGCCACCGGGCTCACGGGTCAACACCACCTCGATGCCATCAGCGCGTAAACGCTCGGCCAGGTAATCGCGGTTGGTGCTTTTGCCGGCGCCTTCGGGGCCTTCCAGGGTAATAAACAAGCCAGTCACAGGCAGTCCTTAGTCAGAGTCATTGCGGGCTTTGCGGCTCGGCGGGCGTGTCGGCGGGAGGCGTTGCCTCTTGCACCGGTTTTACCACGGGCGCCGGGCTGGAGCGGTAATCGGCGCGGCGCTTGAGTTGGAACTCACGCACGGCGGCATTATGCGCATCCAGGTCATCGGAGAAAATATGGCTGCCATCGCCACGGGCGACAAAATACAGGCTGCTGCCTGGCACCGGGTTCAGCGCGGCATGGATCGCTTCGCGGCCGACCATGGCGATCGGCGTCGGCGGCAGGCCAGCAATCATGTAGGTGTTGTAGGGGTTGGCTTCCTTGAGGTGGGCGCGGGTCAACTTGCCGTTGTAGCGCTCGCCCAGGCCGTAGATCACCGTCGGGTCGGTCTGCAGCAACATGCCGATCTTCAGGCGGCGCACAAACACGCCGGCGATCTGGCCGCGTTCTTCCGGCACGCCGGTTTCTTTCTCCACCAGGGAAGCCATGATCAGTGCTTGATAGGGCTCGGTGTAGGGCGCATCCGAGGCGCGCTTGCTCCACTCCTGGGCGAGGACATCGTCCAGGCGGTTGTAGGCTTTTTTCAGGAACTCGACGTCGGTCATCCCGCGTACGAAGCGGTAGGTGTCGGGAAAGAATCGCCCTTCAGGGAACACGCCGGGGTGGCCGAGTTTCTCCATGACTTCGCTGTCAGTCAGGCCCGACAGGGTTTGTACGATCTTTTCATGCTTGGCCAGGGCCGAGCGCACCTGGCGAAAATTCCAGCCTTCCACCAGGGTCAGGCTGTATTGCACCACTTCGCCGCGCTGCCACAGGCCGATCAAGCCCTGCGCCGTCATGCCGGGGGTCATGCGGTATTCGCCGCTGTGCAGAGGCTGGCCATCAAGGTTGAAGCGCCAGTACAGGCGCAGCCAGAACGCGCCGTCGAGCACGCCGTCGGCTTCCAGGCGATTGAAGGTGCCAGTGGGAGTGGCCCCGGCCGGTACGTCGAGCAATTGCTCCTGGGTCAGGTTCAGGGGCTGCTTGAGGGCAGCGTCGTATTTCCAGGCGCCATAGCCCAACAGCAAGGCCGCCGAGAACACACCGACCAGCAGCAGTACAACCAGTTTTCGTATCAACTCAAATATCCAATAGCGCGCGAACAATGCCCTGCAGTTTACGGGTGAGCGGCCCAACCGGCCAGCTCATCGCAGCGCAGCCGCGCACCGGCCAGATGCCATAAACGCTGTTGCAGACAAACACTTCATCGGCCTGTTGCAACTGCTCAAGGCTGATATCGGCCACGGCCACCGGGACGCCCAGGGTTTGCGCCTGGGCCAGGATCTCGGCACGCATGACGCCGGCAACCCCGCAACGATTCAGATCGGCGGTTAGTAACAAGCCGTTGCACACGAGGAACAGGTTGCTGAACACACCTTCGATGACGCGCCCGGACACATCCAGCATCAAGCCTTCGGCGTGCTCGGCATCCTGCCATTCAGCGCGGGCAATCACTTGCTCCAGGCGATTGAGATGCTTGAGGCCAGCCAGCAAGGGTTGCTCGGCCAAACGGGTGGCACAGGGAAACAGGCGGATACCGTCGGTTCCATGGGCGGGGGGATAGGTTGCGGGCGGACTGCCCTGCAAGATACGGCGCACCGGGGCGCCGGGGTTGATGCCATAACCGCGCAGGCTGTCGCCGCGGGTGAGGATCAACTTGAGCACACCATCACCAAGGGCGGCGGCATAGGCCAGCACTTCGCTGCGGATCAAGCCGTGATCCGCAATGAAAGCGAGGCGCCTGCAACCGTCGTCGAGACGGTGCAGGTGACGGTCGAGCAGCACAGGCTGCCCGGCCTTGACGGCGATGGTCTCGAACAGCCCATCGCCATAGGCCAGGCCGCGATCTTTCAGGGGCACGCTGTCCGCTGGCTGACCGTCGACCCAGCTGTCCATCACTCGGCGAACCGGCGGAACACCAGGGAGCCGTTGGTGCCACCAAAGCCGAACGAGTTGGAAATCGTCACGTCAATCGGCATCGGCTGCGCTTCGTGCGGTACGAAGTTCAGGTCGCACCCTTCGTCCGGCTCATCCAGGTTGATGGTCGGCGGAGCGACCTGGTCCTTGATGGCCATGACGCTGAAGATCGCTTCGACCGCGCCCGCCGCGCCCAACAGGTGGCCCGTCATGGACTTGGTCGAGCTGACCGCCAGCTTGTAAGCGTGCTCGCCGAACACCGATTTGATGGCCTCGGCTTCCGCCAGGTCGCCAGTCGGCGTCGAGGTGCCGTGGGCGTTGATGTACTGCACCTGGTCGGCATTGATCTTCGCATCGCGCAGAGCATTGGTGATGCAACGCGCAGCACCGGCACCGTCGGACGGTGGCGAAGTCATGTGATAGGCGTCGCCGCTCATGCCAAAACCGATCAGCTCGGCGTAGATGGTGGCACCACGCGCCTTGGCGTGTTCCAACTCTTCCAGCACCAGGGCACCGGCACCGTCGGACAGCACGAAGCCGTCACGGCCCTTGTCCCAAGGACGGCTGGCACGGGTCGGCTCGTCGTTGCGGGTGGACAACGCACGGGACGCGCCGAAGCCGCCCATGCCGAGGCCGCAGGCAGCCATTTCAGCGCCACCGGCAATCATCACGTCCGCTTCGTCATAGGCGATGTTGCGCGCCGCCATGCCGATGCAATGCGTACCCGTAGTGCACGCCGTGGCAATCGCGTAGTTAGGCCCCTGTGCACCCAGGTGGATGGACAGGAAACCGGAAATCATATTGATGATCGAGCCCGGCACGAAGAACGGTGAAATTCGACGGGGGCCAGTATCGTGCAGGATGCGGCTGGTTTCTTCGATATTGGTCAGACCACCAATTCCCGAGCCCATGGCCACGCCAATGCGGTCACGGTTGGCGTCGGTGACTTCCAGGCCGGCGTTGCGCACTGCCTGAAAACCGGCTGCCAGGCCGTACTGAATGAACAGGTCGAGCTTGCGGGACTCTTTGACCGAGAGATATTCCTCGACATTAAAACCCTTTACCGAGCCGCCAAAACGGGTGGAATAGGCAGAAAGGTCCGTGTGTTCGATCAGACCAATACCACTGCGGCCAGCCAGAATGCCCTGCCAACTGCTCGGCACATCCGTACCCAGTGGCGACAACATACCCATACCGGTGACTACGACGCGTCTACGCGACACAGCACTCTCCTTTTTCTAATGACGACACTTCGCTTCAAAACCACTTTTCGTCAGAGCTAAAGAAAAAACCGCACGCTGTAACAGCAGTGCGGTTTTTCCCAACAGCAAGCGACGACTAAAAACTATTACGCCTGATGGCTGGTAACGTAGTCGATAGCAGCTTGAACAGTAGTGATTTTTTCAGCTTCTTCGTCCGGGATTTCGGTCTCGAATTCCTCTTCCAGAGCCATCACCAGCTCAACGGTGTCAAGGGAATCGGCACCCAGGTCTTCTACGAAGGAAGCAGTGTTGACTACTTCTTCTTCTTTAACGCCCAGTTGCTCGGCAACGATTTTCTTGACGCGCTCTTCGATGGTGCTCATACCTTGTTTAACTCCTAATGGACAAATTCAGGCAGCTGGCCAGTGGGTAAGTGTATAGAAAGGCTTTTCAGTTTTTCAACTGAAAGCTTCACCCACGTACCCGGTGGCCACCCGCCTCTAAATTAAGTTGCAGCTTTATAACGGATTTTAGACAGCTCGTATGACATTTTTTTGAAGCGATCCGTCACAATTTAACTCATGTACATCCCGCCGTTAACCGGGATTGTAGCCCCAGTCACGTATGCCGCACCGTCGGATGCCAGGAAAGACACCACATTCGCGATCTCTTGAGCCTGGCCCAGACGGCCCAGCGGAATCTGCGTCAGCAAGGCTTCACGCTGTGCTTCCGGCAGTTCGCGGGTCATATCGGTGTCGATGAACCCAGGGGCCACCGAGTTGACCGTAATCGACCGCGAACCGACTTCACGTGCCAATGCCCGGCTGAAACCTTCCAGACCGGCCTTGGCGGACGCATAGTTTACTTGGCCTGCGTTGCCCATGGCACCCACTACGGAGCCAATATTAATAATTCGGCCCCAACGCGCCTTGGTCATGCCGCGCAGAACGCCCTTGGACAGGCGAAACAGACTGTTCAAGTTGGTATCGACCACGTCGTACCACTCGTCGTCTTTCATGCGCATCATCAGGTTGTCGCGGGTGATACCGGCGTTGTTTACCAGAATAGCCGGCGCGCCGAACTCTGCGCTGATCTGGGCCAGTACAGCAGCCACGGACTCATCGCTGGTCACGTTCAGCTCCAGGCCGGTGCCTTGCACGCCGTTTTCCTTCAGGGTCGCGGCGATACGCTCGGCGCCCGAAGCGGAGGTGGCGGTGCCGATCACAACGGCGCCCTGACGGCCCAGTTCCAGGGCGATCGCCTGGCCAATGCCACGGCTGGCGCCGGTAACCAGTGCAACTTTACCTTGCAGACTCATGCAGGCTTCTCCCAAGTTCGTAAATAAAGGCTCAGGCCAGTGCTGCACGAGCGGCAGCGAAGGCATCCGGGGTATTGAGGTTGGCAGTCGACACACCGTCGGCGCAGCGCTTATTCAGGCCGGCCAGGACTTTGCCCGGGCCGCACTCGACCAGCTCGGTGGCGCCATTGGCAGCCAGGGTCTGGACCGATTCAACCCAGCGCACCGGTTTGTAGAGCTGCTCCAGCAGGTCGCGCTTGAGGGTGTCGAGATCAGCGGCAACGGCCGCGCTGACGTTCTGCACCAGCGGGATCTGCGGCGCCTGCCAGTTGATGGCGGCAATGGACTCGGCAAAACGCTCGGCGGCCGGGCGCATCAGCTCGCAGTGCGACGGCACGCTTACCGGCAACGGCAGGGCGCGCTTGGCGCCACGGGCCTTGCAGCCTTCGATGGCACGCTCGACAGCGGCCTTGGCACCGGCGATCACGACCTGGCCAGGCGAATTGAAGTTCACCGCGCTGACCACTTCGCCCTGGGCCGCTTCGGCGCAGGCTTCGATCACCACGGCGTCGTCCAGACCCAGGATAGCGGCCATGCCGCCCTGCCCGGCCGGAACGGCTTCTTGCATCAATTGGCCACGGCGCTCGACCAGCTTGACCGCTTCCGCGAGTGTCAGGCTGCCCGCCGCCACCAGGGCGCTGTATTCGCCCAGGCTGTGACCGGCAACAAATGCCGGGCGCGCGCCGCCCTCTGCCAGCCACAAGCGCCACAGGGCGATCGAAGCGGTCAGGATGGCCGGCTGGGTTTTATCGGTTTGATTGAGTTGCTCTTCCGGCCCTTGCTGGGTCAGTGCCCACAGGTCGTAACCCAGGGCGTCGGAAGCTTCCTTGAAGGTATCCAGGATCAGCGGGTATTGCGCGCCCAGCTCGGCCAACATGCCGAGGGACTGCGAACCCTGCCCTGGAAAGACGAATGCGAGGGATGTAGACATGTAACAAGCCCCTAATGATCTGGTCGTCAAAAATGAACGCGCCTACGGTGGGAGCGCACGAAACTGACAAATTGGATGGTCAATTGAACTGGCCGGTCACATTTAAGCATTTTCGGGCCGATTCGCCTAAGGCAACAGGTCCCCGAGACGGCCGTGCAAGCGTTGCGGCAGGTTTTCCTGGATCTCGATCACGGCCCGCGCAATGGCACTTTGAAAGCCTTCCACCCCCGCCGAGCCATGGCTTTTCACCACAATGCCCTGCAAGCCAAGAAAGCTCGCACCGTTATGCCGTGCCGGCGCGAGGTCGGCCTGCAAGCGGCGCATCAATGGCAGCGCCAAAGCACCCACCAGGCGTGAAGCGATGTTCTGCTTGAACAGCGCTTCAATGCGCGTGGCGATCATCGTCGCCAAGCCTTCACTGGATTTAAGCAGGATATTGCCGACAAAGCCGTCACACACCACCACATCCGCTTCGCCACGGTACAAACCGTCCCCCTCGACAAAGCCGATGTAATTCAAGCCGCGCGCGCCCTGCAACAAGGTAGCGGCGAGCTTGACCTGCTGGTTGCCCTTGATGTCTTCGGTGCCGATATTCAGCAGGGCCACCCGCGGCCGGGCCACGCCCAGCGCTTCGGCGGCCACCGAGCCCATCACCGCGAACTGGAACAGATGCTCGGCACTGCAATCGACGTTTGCGCCCAGGTCCAGCAGTTGGCAATAGCCTTTCTGCGTCGGAATCGCCGCGACCATCGCCGGCCGATCAATGCCCGGCAAGGTCTTGAGCACATAACGCGACAACGCCATCAGCGCGCCGGTGTTGCCGGCACTGACACAGGCTTGCACCTTGCCATCGCGCAACAGCTCCAGGGCCACCCGCATTGAAGAGTCAGGCTTGCCACGCAGGGCAGCCGCCGGCTTTTCATCCATGGTGATGGTTTCGCTGGCTGGCGTAATCGTCAGGCGCGCGCGATCCACCGCCGGATGGCTGGCAATCAGGTCTTCAAGTAAGGAGGGTTGACCGACGAGGGTCAGGTGCAGCGAGGGCGTTGCAGACAGGCTGGCAATGCAGGCCTGAACAATGCTGCGGGGACCGAAGTCCCCGCCCATTGCGTCTATCGCGATGACTAGAGCAGACAAGTGATTACTCGTCAGCGCCCTTGTCGATCACTTTACGACCACGGTATACGCCTTCTGGCGATACGTGGTGACGCAGGTGAATTTCACCGGTGGTTTTTTCTACAGACAGAGTGCTCGCCGTCAGGGCGTCGTGCGAACGACGCATGTCACGGGCAGAGCGGGATTTTTTGTTCTGCTGAACAGCCATAATTGATTAACTCCTAAACGTTTGGGTCACGCTTTAACTGCGCCAATACACTGAACGGGTTGGACCGCGTTACCTCGTCCTCGCTCGGTTCGGGCTCGTCATCGAGCCCCTCCGGCTGCTGGCATTCTTCCGGATGATGAGCAGGCACAATGGGCAAGGCGAGCAAGAGCTCCTCCTCGATCAGTGCATGCAGATCCAATGGATCTTCGCCCAGTTCCAGCACGTCATAACCTTTCGGTAACGACTGGGTATTCGCACCCTCCTTCACCACAGCGTAACTGCATTCGCTGTGAATCGGCAGGGTGACCAGCTCAAGACAACGCTGGCAAACCATTTTGACCTCGGTGTCGATAAAGCTGTGAATTACCACAGATTTACGTTCATCTCGTTCAAAAACGAATTTCGCCTGCACCGTACCGACAGTGTCGGAAAGCGGGTCGCAGAGTCTCTCCAAATCGGCCAGCAGCAATTCACCTTGAAGGGAAGTGCCACGATCTGCCAATTTGCGCGGGTCAACGTGAGGTGGAATCGGGTCATTCAACATAGGCGCAGCATTATAGGGATGCACCCAGCCATGTCAAAGGAAATTCAGCCCTGTCCGTCACCTGGACTCCTCGCTAGAATCCGCGACTGCCTTGAGGAGACGCCCATGCTGCCTTTATTACTCGCTTCCAGCTCGGTTTATCGCCGGGAATTGCTCGGCCGCCTGCACTTGCCGTTCATCTGCAGCTCGCCGGATATCGACGAAAGCCATCGCGCCAATGAGTCCGCCGTCGAACTGGTCAAACGCCTCGCCGAAGAAAAGGCCCGCGCCCTTGCCGCCACTCACCCGGGGCACTTGATTATTGGCTCAGACCAGGTGGCAGCGCTCGACGGACGCATCATCGGCAAACCCCACACCTTCGAGAACGCCCGCGAACAGCTGCTGGCCGCCAGCGGCAAGCACGTGAGCTTCCTGACCGGCCTGGCACTGCTCAACAGCGAGACGGGGCACTGCCAGGTGGACTGTGTGCCGTTTACGGTGCAGATGCGCATACTGGATGCCGAGCGAATCGAGCGTTACCTGCGGATCGAGCAGCCGTATGACTGTGCGGGCAGCTTCAAGGCTGAAGGGTTGGGGGTGAGTCTGTTCCAGAGCACCGAAGGGCCAGATGCGACCAGCCTGATCGGGCTGCCACTGATTCGCCTGGTGGATATGCTGCTGGCCGAAGGTGTGCAAATACCTTAAACACACCGCAAAACAAATGTGGGAGCGGGCTTGCCCGCGATGAGGGCGGACCAGCCAAAATTGATATTGACTGACCCACCGCTATCGCGGGCAAGCCCGCTCCCACATTTTGGATCTAAACCTGCCTTGAGGTATCAGCGCAGGGTCGGGCCTTGGAAGCCCATATACAACGCCAACTTCTCCGCCACGCTGGCACCCAGCTTCTTGGAGAACCGGTCAAACGGCGATTCCTGCACAGTGAAGTCCACCAGCTCTTTCTCGCCGATGACATCGCGCGCCACCGAGCTGGCACTGCCCAAGCCATCGATCAAGCCCAGCGGCAACGCTTGCTCGCCCGACCAGACCAACCCGGAAAACAGCTCTGGATGATCCTTATCCTTCAGGCGATCGCCGCGCCCTTGCTTCACGCTGGCAATGAACTGGCGATGGGTGGTGTCGAGCACGCCCTGCCAGAACTGGGTTTCATCCGCCTTCTGCGGCTGGAACGGATCAAGGAACGATTTGTGCTCACCCGAGTTGTAGGTGCGACGCTCCACCCCCAGCTTCTCCATGGTACCGACAAAGCCGTAACCGGCCGCCGTCACACCAATGGAACCCACCAGGCTGGCCTTGTCGGCATAGATCTGGTCGGCGGCACTGGCGATGTAATAGGCGCCGGAGGCACCCAGGTCGGAAATCACCGCGTATAGCTTGGTATCCGGGTGCAGGGCACGCAGGCGACGAATCTCGTCATACACATAACCCGACTGCACCGGGCTGCCGCCAGGGCTGTTGATGCGCAAGATCACGCCCTTGACCTTGGGGTCTTCAAACGCGGTGCGCAGGCTGCCGACAATATTGTCGGCACTGGCGGACTCCTTGTCGGCAATCACCCCGCGCACTTCGATCAAGGCGGTGTAATGGCTGCCACGGGTGGCGCTTTTCTCCATGTCCACCAGCGGGCTGAATAACACCAGCATGCCGAGCAGGTAAGTGAACGTCAGCAGCTTGAAGAAAATCCCCCAACGCCGCGAACGACGCTGCTCCTGGACGCTGGCCAGGAGGGTCTTCTCCAGCAGCTTCCAGCTCTTGTCGTCACCACTCTGGGCCTTTTCGGGCGCTTTCCACTCATCACTCATGCCATTAACCCCAGCAAAGACTTATTGGGCCCGGCCGAGCCAGGCCTGCAATTCGGAAAAATGATCGATCGTCAGCCGCGGCTCGTATTGCTGCAAGGCCTCGGCGGCCTGGGCACCATAGCTGACCGCGACACTGTCCATGCCCGCATTGCGCGCCATCATCAGGTCGAAGGAGGCATCACCCACCATCAGCGCCTGGCGCGGCGATACGCCGCAATGGGCCAGGATCTGCTCCAGCATCAGCGGGTGCGGCTTGCTGGCGGTTTCATCGGCGGCGCGGGTGATGTCGAAATAATCTTCAAAACCATGGGCCTTGAGCACGCGATCCAGGCCCCGACGGGCCTTGCCGGTGGCGACCGCCAGGTGATAGCCCTGGGCACGAAACGCGTCGAGAGACTGCACCACACCGTCAAACAGCGGCGAAGGCGTAGCCTCTAGGGCAATGTAGTGATCAGCGTAGTGATCACGATAGGTCACCAGCTCAGCATCACTGATTTCGGGATACAGGGTACGAATCGCCTCAGGCAAACCCAGTCCGATGATACCCTTGACCGCAAAATCGCTGCACAGCGCGTAACCCGAACGGGTCGACGCGGCGTGCATCGACTCGACGATCCGGCCAATCGAATCGGCCAGGGTGCCGTCCCAATCAAAAATCAGCAGCTTGTAGTCAAGGTGCGACACTCAAACGCTCCACGGTCTTGGCCCACATCTCATCGACCGGGGCCTGCAACTTCAATTCGCCGCCATCGGGCAGCGGTACGGTGAGCATGTAGGCGTGCAGGAACAGGCGCTTGCCGCCCAGGTCGCGGATCTCCTTGGAGAAGTCCTCGTCGCCATACTTGGTGTCGCCGGCAATGCAATGCCCGGCATGCAGCGTGTGCACACGGATCTGGTGAGTACGACCGGTCACCGGCTTGGCCTCGACCATCGTGGCGAAGTCACCGAAGCGGCGCAGCACCTTGAACAGGGTCAGGGCTTCTTTGCCTTCCTCGTCCACTTCGACCATGCGTTCGCCGGAGCGCAGGTTGCTCTTCTGCAACGGCGCACGCACGCTTTTGATCGAACTGGCCCAGTTGCCACGCACCAGCGCCATGTAGCGCTTGTCCACGCCATCGCCACGCAGGGCGGTGTGCAGGTGGCGCAACATGCTGCGTTTCTTGGCGATCATCAGCAGGCCGGAGGTGTCACGGTCCAGGCGATGGACCAGCTCCAGCTCCTTGGCATCCGGGCGCAACTGACGGAAGGCTTCGATCACGCCGAACGTCAGGCCGCTGCCACCGTGCACGGCAATGCCGCAGGGCTTGTTGATCACGATCAGCTTGTTGTCTTCGAAGACAATCGAGGCTTCCAGGCGCTGCAACAAGCCCTGGGCCAATGGCACAGGCTCGTCACGCTCGGGCACGCGCACCGGCGGCACACGGACGATATCGCCCGCCTGCAACTTGTACTCGGGCTTGATCCGGCCCTTGTTCACCCGCACTTCACCTTTACGCAAGATGCGGTAAATCAAGGTCTTGGGCACGCCTTTGAGCCTGGCCAGGAGAAAATTGTCGATGCGTTGGCCGGCATATTCCGGCGAGACCTCAAGCAGCTGGACGCTGGGGGTCTGGGGGGCGGTAGTCGTCATGCCGGCGATGATAACAATTTTTTATGGAATTGAAGCACTTAATCATTGCTGCTATAGTCGCGAACGCCGCCAAAAGCGGCCTGGCCAGAGGACATGCGGCACACAGCCGGCCCTGACCATCGCAATTCATCAGGACGCGAGGCCGTCCTACGGGGCTTTCGCCACCTTGGAAAGCTCAGGATTGTAACGAGCGCAGGTGACATGAGGCCTGAAGCGAGTGCAGAAAGCAGAGTGAATACTCGCGTTTTGCGCCGATATTTACGGCCAGTTCACAAAGTGCAGTCAGTCTTGAGCCAGACCATGGCGAATGCTTCGGAAACAACGCCTGTTAAGAGCTGAGTGGGAGCGCAATCGCCCACACCCAGTCTTGTTTAGCCATGAGCGTGTTCTCCCCATTGGAAAACACGGTAAATGCCAACCCGCTGCGGATTCTGCGCGCGGCAGCACCCGAATTATCAGGGATACGTGTAGGGTGGAGATGCACAACCGTCGGACCGTGTAGCACTAGGCTTATATTTAGACGCTTCATCTCGTCCACAGTCGCCGGTTGATTCCTCCTCCTGACCTTAGCTTTTGTTGAAGTGGTGCCTTTGTCACCACCGCTAACAAGCAGGACGCGTCCGTCGCGATACCGGCCCAATTGGCCTGTATTTGCTGGACACTGGAGTGGCCAACCACTCTTGACGCACCTGACACCGACCGTGAGAAGTCGTGTGTGCCGAACGCCGTTTCCGGCAGCCCGGAAACCGACGGTACAACATGAAAAGAATGCTGATTAACGCAACTCAACCCGAAGAGTTGCGTGTTGCACTGGTAGATGGCCAACGCCTCTACGACCTGGACATCGAATCCGGTGCACGCGAGCAAAAGAAGGCCAACATCTATAAAGGCCGTATTACTCGCATCGAACCAAGCCTTGAGGCTGCCTTTGTCGATTTCGGCTCCGAGCGCCACGGCTTCCTGCCCCTCAAAGAAATCTCCCGCGAATACTTCAAGAAAGCCCCCGAAGGCCGCGTGAACATCAAGGACGTCCTGAGCGAAGGCCAGGAAGTCATTGTCCAGGTCGAAAAAGAAGAACGTGGCAACAAGGGCGCCGCCCTGACCACCTTCATCAGCCTGGCTGGCCGTTACCTGGTCCTGATGCCGAACAACCCACGTGCCGGCGGTATTTCCCGTCGCATCGAAGGCGAAGAGCGCAACGAACTGCGTGAAGCGCTGAACGGCCTGATCGCACCGGCCGACATGGGCCTGATCGTGCGCACTGCCGGCCTGGGCCGCAGCAGCGAAGAAATGCAGTGGGACCTCGACTACCTGCTGCAACTGTGGACCGCCATCAAAGAAGCGTCCCTGGATCGTTCCGCGCCGTTCCTGATCTACCAGGAAAGCAACGTGATCATCCGCGCCATCCGCGATTACCTGCGCCAGGACATCGGCGAAGTGCTGATCGACAGCGTTGAAGCCCAGGACGAAGCCCTGACCTTCATCCGCCAGGTGATGCCGCAGTACGCCAGCAAGATCAAGCTGTACGAAGACAGCGTGCCGCTGTTCAACCGTTTCCAGATCGAAAGCCAGATCGAGACCGCCTTCCAGCGCGTCGTCGAACTGCCTTCCGGCGGCTCCATCGTGATCGACCCGACCGAAGCCCTGGTGTCCATCGACATCAACTCGGCGCGCGCCACGAAAGGTAGCGACATCGAAGAAACCGCCCTGCAGACCAACCTGGAAGCGGCTGAAGAAATCGCCCGCCAGCTGCGCCTGCGTGACATCGGCGGCCTGATCGTGATCGACTTCATCGACATGACCCCGGCCAAGAACCAGCGCGCAGTGGAAGAGAAAGTCCGCGAATGCCTGGAAGCCGACCGTGCCCGCGTACAAGTCGGCCGTATCTCGCGCTTCGGCCTGCTGGAAATGTCCCGTCAGCGCCTGCGTCCATCCCTGGGCGAAAGCAGCGGCATCGTCTGCCCGCGTTGCAACGGCACCGGCATCATCCGTGACGTTGAATCGCTGTCCCTGGCGATCCTGCGCCTGATCGAAGAAGAAGCCCTGAAAGACCGCACCGCCGAAGTCCGCGCGCAAGTGCCGATCCCGGTTGCAGCTTTCCTGCTCAACGAAAAACGCAACTCGATCACCAAGATCGAACTGCGTACCCGTGCCCGTATCGTGATCCTGCCGAACGATCACCTCGAAACGCCGCACTTCGAAGTGCAGCGCCTGCGTGACGACAGCCCGGAAGCCCACAGCGGCCAGTCCAGCTACGAAATCGCCGCTGCCGCTGCCGAAGTGGAAGAAGTCCAGCCAGCCGCCGCGACCCGCACCCTGGTTCGCCAGGAAGCAGCGGTCAAGACTGCCCCGGCCCGCGCCAACGCTCCGGTTCCGACCGAAGTTGCCGCACCGGTTGCCGCGCCGGCCGCGCTGCCTGAGCCAAGCCTGTTCAAAGGCCTGGTGAAGTCGCTGGTCAGTCTGTTCGCCACTAAAGAAGAGCCTGCTGCTCCGGTTGTGGTTGAAAAACCAGCCGCCGAGCGTCCAGCACGCAGCGAAGAACGTCGCAACGGCCGTCAACAGAGCCGTAACCGCAACGGTCGCCGTGACGAAGAACGCAAGCCGCGCGAAGAGCGTGCGCCACGTGAAGAACGCGCACCGCGTGAAGAACGTGCCCCACGCGAAGCCCGTGAAGAAACCCCGGCCGTAGCCCGCGAAGAACGTGCACCGCGTGAAGAACGCGCACCACGTACGCCACGTGCCCCGCGTGAAGATCGCAAGCCACGTGGCGAGCGTGAAGAACGTGTACGTGAACTGCGCGAGCCGCTGGACGCAGCACCTGCTGTTGCCGCTGCAGGCGCCGCCGTTGTCGCTGAAGAGCGCCCGGCTCGCCAGCCACGCGAAGAACGCGCGCCACGTGAAGAACGTGCTCCACGCCCACCGCGTGAAGAGCGCCAGCCGCGTGCCGAACAAGCCGCTGCCAGCGAAGACGAAGAAGTGCTGACCGCTGAAGAGCAGTCGCAGGAAGACGGTCAGGACGGCGCCGAAGGCGATCGCCCACGCCGCCGCTCCCGTGGCCAGCGTCGCCGCAGCAACCGTCGTGAGCGTCAGCGTGATGCCAATGGCAACGTGATCGAAGGCTCGGAAGAAACCGGCGAGAACGCCGAAGCTGCTACCGGTGAAGCCACTGGCAGCGAACTGGCTGCCGGCCTGGCCGTGACCGCCGCCGTTGCCAGCTCGATCATCAGCGCACCTGCTGAAGCCCAGGCCCACGAGCAAGCTGAGCGTGCTACCGCTGCTGTCGAAGAAACCGCTGCAGTTGAAGCGCCAGTCGCCGAGACCCCAGTGGTAGAAGCGCCGGTGGTTGAAGCGCCAATCGTGGAAGCAACCACTCCAATCGAAGCTCCGGTTGTTGCCGAAGTGGAAGTTGCACCGGTACAAGAAACCCTGCCAGAAGTTGAAGTGGTTGCGGTTGAGCCAGCCCCAGTGGTTGAGCCTGAGCCAGTGGTTGAAGCTGCGGTTGTCGAAGCTGCTCCAGAAGTGCGCGAAGTTCGTGAAGAACAGACCGCCTTCCAGTGGACTGCCGAACCTGCCGCTCCGGTTGAAGCGCCAGCGCCTGCCCCTGTGGTAGAAGAAGCGCCGGCTCCGGTGGCCGAAGAAGTCGTGGTTGCAGAACCTGCACCCGTGGCTGAACCTGCACCGGTAGTCGAGCCTGCGCCAGTGGTTGAAGTGGCCGTGGTTGCCGAGGTCGCCGCCGTGGTGATTGAAGCAGCTCCAGCCAGTGCCCTGACCGAAAACGGCCGTGCGCCGAACGACCCACGTGAAGTGCGTCGTCGTCGCAAGGAAGCTGAAGCAGCGGCAGCCGCCGCTGCACAGGAAGCAGAACACGAGACCAAACCTCTCGTCTGATTCCATCAGCGACTAAAAAGCCCCGCCTGAGAGATCAGGCGGGGCTTTTTTATATGTCCTGCAAAACACAGGAGATCCAATGTGGGAGCTGGCTTGCCTGCGATAGCGGTGGTTCAGTCAGCGCATCTTTTACTGATACACCGCTATCGCAGGCAAGCCAGCTCCCACACAAACCGTGTTCCCACATTCAAATCGGTGCGAAGCTCAACGACTGCGGCACGTCTACGTCCCACAGCACGCCAGGATCTTCCACTACAACCTCACGCACCGACGTCTGCGCAAACAACGACCTGGCCCCACGATCCCCCCTCAGCGCCCTCAACCCCGGCCCAAACGCCCGGCCAAACGCCACGGGATGCCCATACTGCCCCGCCTGCACCGGCACACTGATGCCATCGACGGCCAGCCCATTGATCACCCGCTCAATACTCGCCGACTGAATGAACGGCATATCCCCCAGCACCACCAACCAACCATCCGCCGCGCCACTGGCCGCAACGGCCGCAGCCAGGCTGTCACCCATGCCTGCCGACTCCAGCAGGAGCACCTCGCAACCATAGGCCTCTGCCAGCCGAATGACTTCATGCCGCTCCGGCAAGGTCACCACCCAGCGCTGCACAATGCACTCCGGCAGATTCAGCAACACCTGCTCGATCACCGGCCGCGTCACGCCGTCCAATCCCACGCAATCCGCGAGCAACTTATCCTGACCTGCCTCAGCCCGGAACCGGCTCCCCTGCCCCGCCGCCAGCACAATCGCCGTGACCGTCACGCCGCTACGCCATTCTTGATCGCCACAATTTGCGCCAGCAACGACAAGGCAATCTCCGCTGGCGTATGGCTGCCGATATACACGCCGATCGGCCCATGCAAACGCGCAATCGCCTGCGCCGACAACCCCAGCGCTGCCAGGTCTTCCCGGCGTTTCTGGCTGTTGACCCGCGACCCGAGGGCGCCGATATAGAACGCATCGGAGTTGAGCGCCGTGAGCAACGCCATATCATCCAGGCGCGGATCATGGGTCAGGCAGACGATGGCCGTGCGTTCATCGGTCTGGATAGTCAGCACCGCTTCATCAGGCATGCCCGGCACAAAGCGGCCGTGCTGTTCTTCCCAGCCATGGACGAACTCGGTACGCGGGTCGCAGATCAACACCTCGAAATCCAACAGTCGCGCCATCTGCGCCACATAGCGCGACAGCTGGCCGGCGCCGATCAACAGCAGGCGCCAGCGCGGGCCGTAGATGGCGCGCAGGCGTTCGCCGTCGAACGTCAGCGCATCGGCCTTGCTCGCGGCGCTCAGCGTGACTTCGCCGGTAACCAGGTTCAGCTCGCGGGCGACCATCTGATGATCCTCACAGCGCGCCAGCAGCTCTGCCACCCACGCCCACTCCTCCACCCGCTCCTCGGTCAGGCGCAGGGTGCCGCCGCACGGCAGGCCAAAGCGCGCCGCCTCATCGCGGGTGACACCGTAGGTCACCAACTGCACGGGCGGCCCATCATCGGCTAGCCGACCGTCGTACAACCGGGCGATCAAGTCATCCTCGATGCAACCACCCGACACCGAGCCGATCACCACCCCGTCGCCACGCAAGGCCAGCATCGCCCCCGGTGGGCGCGGCGCACTGCCCCACGTCTGCACGACGCTGTACAACATCACGCGCTGCCCGGCACGGCGCCATTCGAGCACGCTGCGCAGGACATTCAGATCCACGCTGTCCATCAGACCTCCAGCAGGCGTTACCCCGCAAAACAGATGCACTCACTGTAAAACAAAAAAACCGCCAGAAACGCAAACGCCCCGAACAGGTCGGGGCGTTTGTGCGTAGCGGTGGGCGTCAGTTCACGCCATCAGCGCCTTACTTGACGGTAGGTGCAGGGCCTTCGGCCACGCCCAGGTCGTCCAGTTCGCGGGTTTCCGAGATACCGGTACCGCCAGACGCCAGCTCGCTTTGCAGCTTGTCGGTGTCCAGTTCCTTGACCCACTTGGCCACGACGATGGTGGCAACGGCGTTACCGACCAGGTTGGTCAGTGCGCGGGCTTCGGACATGAAGCGGTCGATACCCAGGATCAGCGCCAGGCCGGCAACCGGCAGGTGGCCTACAGCCGACAGGGTGGCAGCCAGTACGATGAAGCCCGAACCGGTCACGCCAGCAGCGCCTTTGGAGGACAGCAGCAGCACCAGCAGCAAGGTGATCTGGTGAGTGATGTCCATGTGGGTGTCAGTCGCCTGGGCGATGAACACGGCAGCCATGGTCAGGTAGATCGAAGTACCGTCGAGGTTGAAGGAGTAGCCAGTTGGAATCACCAGGCCTACTACGGATTTCTTCGCGCCCAGACGCTCCATCTTGATCAGCATGCGTGGCAGTGCGGATTCGGAGGAGGAAGTACCCAGTACGATCAACAGCTCTTCACGGATGTAGCGGATCAGCTTGATCACGCTGAAACCGTGAGCGCGGCAGATACCACCCAGCACGACCAGCACGAACAGGATGCAAGTGATGTAGAAGCAGATCATCAGCTGGCCCAACTGCACCAGCGAACCGACGCCGTAGGCACCGATGGTGAACGCCATGGCGCCCAGGGCACCGATTGGCGCGAGCTTCATGATCATGTTGATGATGTTGAACATCACGTGGGCGAAGCGATCGATGAAGTCCAGTACCGGCTTGCCGTAGGCACCCAGGCGGTGCAGGGCGAAACCGAAGATCACCGAGAACATCAGCACTTGCAGGATGTCGCCGTTGGCGAAGGCGCCGACGATGGTGTTCGGGATAACGTTGAGGATAAAGCCGACGATGCTCTGGTCTTTACCGGCGGTCACGTAGGCCGCGACTTTGGACGCATCCAGGGTCGCTACGTCGATGTGCATGCCGGCGCCCGGTTGCACGACGTTCACCACGATCAGGCCGATCAGCAGCGCGACGGTGGAAACGATTTCGAAGTACAGCAGCGCGTAGCCGCCGGTCTTGCCCACCGATTTCATGCTTTGCATGCCAGCGATGCCGCTGACAACGGTGCAGAAGATGATCGGGGCGATGACCATTTTGATCAGTTTGATAAACCCGTCACCCAGCGGCTTGAGGGCCACGCCGGTGTCCGGGTAAAAGTGACCGAGCAAGATGCCGATTACGATGGCAACGATCACCTGGAAATACAGGGATTTGTAGATTGGCTGACGAGTCGTCATTGCAAAGTTCCTCAATCGTCCCGTGTGGCAAAGATCCGCCATTGCCCACGACACTTCAATTGCGAACCCTCCTGCACTGGAGGGATTTGTTGTTTGCGAAGCCTGTAGGTCCAGGCCTGCGCTGTAATCCTTATCGCAAACGCCGTGCCACTTTCCTGAAAACGCCTGAAGGCCTTTAGACATCGGGGCTGCGGGTTTTCAGGCGCCTTCCAGAGCGCCGAATCAGGTGGCGGATTTCCGCCCGCCCATCCAATCCCGTCCTACAATTTGGCGGATATCCGCCTTGTCGCCCCATCCGCCGATGGCTAAGATCCGCCACTCCATGGACGAGGCCTTCGCATGCGTGAACGTACCATCGCCAGTCACTACGCCCGGGCCGCGCTCGGCGGTGCACGCCGGGCGGGTTACGACTATTCGGGGCTGTTGCAGCAGGTGGGGATTACCCCGGAACTGCTGAGCGAACCGCGCGCGCGCATTGCCCCAGAGCAATTCACCCAACTGCTGCAAATGCTCTGGCTGGGGCTGGATGACGAATACCTGGGCTTCGCCGAGGGCCCAAGCAAACGCGGCACCTTTGCGATGATGTGCCACGCGCTGATCCACTGCCGCACCCTGGAGAAGGCGCTGGAGCGCGGCTTATTGTTTTATAGCCTATTCCCACAGGGCCCGCGTTGGCAGCTGACGCGCGACGGCGACATGGCCCGCTTGAGCCTGGACGACTCACAGCTATGGGACCCGGATCACTTCCTCAGTGAATGCCTGCTGGTGATCTGGCATCGCCTCGGCAGTTGGCTGATCGGCCAGCGCATCCGCCTGCACCAGGCCACGTTCAGCTACCCGATGCCAGCCCATGCCAGCGAATACGACCTGCTGTTCCCCTGCGCCCTGGTATTCGGCGCACCGAACAGCAGCCTGGTGTTTCCCGCGCGCTACCTGAGCCTGCCGCTGTTGCAGGATGAGCGCACGCTCAAACACTTCCTGGAGCGCTCACCGGCCGACCTGCTGTCGCGACCTGACGAAGGCGACAGCTTGAGCAGCCAGCTGCGCCGCCTGCTGAGCCGCGACCGCACACCCTGGCCGGATCTGGAGGCCGTCGCCCAGCACCTGCACATCAGCCCGCAGACGCTGCGCAGACATTTGCGCGAAGAAGGCACCAGCTTTCAGGCACTCAAGGATGAGCTGCGGCGGGACATCGCCATCTATCATCTGGGACGGGCGGATTTGTCGTTGCAGGAGATTGCCGAGCAGTTGGGGTTTTCGGAGCCGTCGGCGTTTCACAGGGCGTTCAAGAAGTGGACGGGGGTGACGCCGGGGGCTTATCGGGCGCAGGAGAGTTAGAGGGGTGTTGGCTGGGCGGGCCTCATCGCGGGCAAGCCCGCTCCCACATTTTTGATGTGTGAACGCATTCAAGTGTGGGAGCTGGCTTGCCTGCGATAAGGCCAGCACAGGCAATAAAGATCAAACCGCCGGAAAATGAATCTTGAACGCCGCCCCACCCAACGGCGAGTCCCCCAAAGTCAGCCGCGCGCCGTAACTTTCTATGATGTCCTTGACCACCGCCAACCCGATCCCCTGCCCCGGGTGCTGACGGTCCAACCGCTCGCCCCGTTGCAGAATCCGTGCACGCTGGTCCGGCGGTACGCCCGGCCCATCATCTTCGATGCATAACTCGCTGCCTTCGAGGCTTTCCACCAGACGGACGCGCACTTCGCGCAAACACAGGCGATAGGCGTTTTCCAACAGGTTGCCGAGCATTTCCAGCAAGGCGCCCTTCTCGATGGGTACGTAGCACTCGTCCGGCAAATCGAAGGCCACAGTGACCCCCTTGTCGCGGTAGACCTTATCCAAGGTGTCGCACAGGCTTTGCAGCACCGGTTGCAGGCGCACCTGATGACGCACCAGGCCGCTTTTGCGCAGGCTGGCGCGCTGCAATTGATAGCTGATCTGTTGGCTCATGCGCTCGATCTGCGCTTGCAGCACCCAGGCCTGATCGCGGTCTTCGGGGCGCTGGGCCATGTCTTCGCTGACGCCCTGCAACACAGCGAGCGGGGTTTTCAGGCTGTGGGCCAGGTCATCCAGGGAATCGCGATAGCGTGCCCGTTGCTCGCGTTCGCTGGCGAGCAAACGGTTGAGGGAGCCGGTGAGGCGCAGCAATTCACGCGGGTGTTCTTCGGAAAGACTCTCGCGGGTGCCTCCTTCGATCTGGTCCAGCTCCTGGCTCAAGCGCCGCAAGGCTTGCAGGCCCCAGGTCAGGCCCAGCCACAGCAACGTCAGCAGCACCAGCAAGGCCGCGCCGAAACCCAGGTAGAGGTTTTCCCGCAGGCCTTCGAGGGTCAGCTGGTATTCACGCACCGGTTGCAGGGCGACGATACTGAACGCCGCGCTCTTGCCGCCGAGCAGCTTGACCTCGACGTCATAGACGAAGAATTCCTGGCCATTGGCCTCGCGAATCCGCGCAAACTCATTACCACGCCCGTCGTAGCGCGGCTTGTAGTTGATGTTTTCTTCCTTGGTCGCCCGCGAGCGCCACACTAGATGGCCTTCGCGGTCGTAGATATAGCCGAGCAGGCGGCTGTCAGTCAGGTTGAAGCGTTCGTCGGGCAACTGCGCCGGCATCAGCAGGCGGTTGTTTTCCACGCGGGCGGCGGAGATCAGCGTGGTGACGTCCGACGCCAGGCGTTGCTCGATGGAATCCTGCAACGCCAGGCTGAACGCGCCTTGCATGGCCGGCAGCAAGCCCAGCATAAACAGCACGGCCAGGGTGGCGGCCGCCAGCATCAGGCGCACGCGCAGCGAACGAATCAACGGCAGCGCTCATTGAACAGGTAGCCCAGGCCGCGCACGGTGTCGATCGGCTTGAACCCCGCCGGGCCTTCCAATTTGCGGCGCAGGCGGCCAACCAACACTTCGATGACGTTTGGATCACGCTCGTCGTCATCCGGGTAGAGCTGCTCCATCAGGCGGTCCTTGGCGACCACTTGCTGGTGATGACGCATGAGGTATTCGAGGATGCGGTATTCGTAGGCCGTCAGCGCCAGCGGTTGTTCGTCGAGGGACGCCTGCTTGCGGTTGAGGTCGAGCATCAACGGCCCGGCCACGATGGTGGACTGGGTAAACCCGCTGGAGCGGCGCAGCAAGGCGTTCATGCGCGCCTCCAGCTCTTCGAACTGGAAGGGCTTGACCACGTAGTCGTCGGCGCCGGCGGCGAGGCCTTCGACCTTGTCCTGCCAGTTGCCGCGCGCGGTGAGGATCAGGATCGGAAAGGTCTTTGCCTGGGTGCGCAACTGGCGGATCAAGTCCAGGCCGCCCATGCCGGGCAGGCCCAGGTCGATGATCGCCAGGTCATGGTTGAATTGGCCGGTCTGGTACAACGCCTCTTCGGCGTTGGCCACGGCTTCAACCACGTGGCCGCTGTCGGTCAGGCGGGTCAACAGGTGATGACGCAGCAGCGCCTCATCTTCCACCACCAGCAATTTCATAAGGCTCTCCAAAGCAAATCAACTGTCCGACAGAGGGATATCATAGCGGCCCTGCAGGTCTTGCGGGCGCAGTTTAGTGCCATTGTAGTGGCCCGTCAGGTGTTCGTAGCCGGTGCGATACGCCGGCTGTGGCGCGGTAACGCCCAGGGATTGGCCCCACGGCGTCGGCTGGCCGCCCGCGTCTTCGACGCTGACCCGCTGGATCAGCGTGCTGGATTTCTTGCTCTTCTCGCTGCCAAATGCCGGAAAGAATCCGTCGACGGCCTGGGCCCCAGAGGTGGCACTGAGCATGGTTAACGCCAACATCAGCTTTTTCATCGCAGTCATGGTGCTTGCCTCTACGCGTTTGGCGGTTGAGGCCAGATTACGCAGGCGCCCCTGAACTCCCCCTGAACAGCGGGCTATCCTCTGGCCTATCAACTCGGCAGAATACCGCCCATGACTCACCTACCCGCCTGCTGCACCCCACTCGACGCCCATTGGCCGCTGCCCGCCCCCTTGCCCGGCACGGTGCTGCTCAGCACCCGGTTCGACCCGGCTTTATTGGCCGAAGGCGACTTCCAGCGCAGCGCCGTGCCGCCACCGCCAAGCATCCAGCGCTCAGTAGCCAAGCGCCAGGCCGAATTCCTTGCCGGTCGCCTGTGCGCTCGCGCGGCGTTGCAACAACTGGATCAGCTCGATTGCATCCCCGCCATCGGGGATGACCGGGCACCGGTGTGGCCTGGGCATATCAGCGGCTCCATCACCCACAGCACCGGGCATGCGGCGGCGATTGTCGGGCATAAGGCGCAATGGCGCGGGCTGGGCATGGACCTGGAAAATGTGCTGCCGCTGGAGCGGGCGGAGCGCCTGGCGGGGGAAATACTCACAGGCGACGAACTCAAGCGCATGGCCGATGGGTCGCGTGAACAGCACGCGCTGCTGGTGACGCTGACGTTTTCGGCCAAGGAGAGTTTGTTCAAGGCGCTTTATCCGATTGTGCAGAAGCGCTTTTATTTTGAGCATGCCGAGGTGGTGGAGTGGAATGAGTCAGGGGCTGTGCGGTTGCGGTTGCTGACGGATCTGTCCAGTGAGTGGTGTTATGGCAAGGAGTTGGTGGGGCAGTTTGTGGTGGCGGATGGGCAGTTGTTGAGCCTGGTGGCTGTCAGCGCCTGATAGATCGCTATCGCAGGCAAGCCAGCTCCCACAGTTTGATTTGTGAATACATTCAAATGTGGGAGCTGGCTTGCCTGCGATGACGGCCTCAGGGTTTCTCCTGATCCCTGGGCCAACTCAGGCTGAAACAAGCCCCACCCAAATTGTTGCTCTTGCCAATCAACGCCCGCCCGCCATGCCAATAGATGATCCGCCGCACAATCGACAACCCCAGCCCATGTCCACCGGAAGCACGGGTGCGGCTGTCATCCAACCTCAAGAACGGCGTAAAGATCCGCTCCCAGGCGCTTTCCGGCACGCCCGGGCCGTCGTCCTCCACATCGATGCGGCAACGCACCTGCCCCACCTGGTAACTGATCATCACCTGACCCTGGGCATGGCGCATGGCGTTGCTCACCAGGTTTTGCAGGGCGCGGTGCAAGTAGCGCGGTTCGGCGTCGACCCAGGCGTCGTCCCAATGCGCCGAGGACAGGCAAATGCCCCGGCTGACCGAGACCTGCGGGCGCAGTGGCGATAATTCGCCGATCACCTGGTCGAGCAACGCACTGAGGTCCACGCGCTGGAAATTCAGCTCCGGCGCGCCCTGCTCCAGGCGGGCATAGGTGAGCATTTCGTCCACCAGGCCATCGAGGTCCTGGATGTCGCTGTCCATGCCCTCCAGGTATTTGTGCCGGGCTTCTGGCGTGGTGGCATCGCCGACCATCTCCAGGCCGAAACGCAGGCGCGCCACCGGCGTGCGCAATTCGTGGGACACGGCACGCACCAGCTCGCGCTGGATCGCCAGCAATTGCTGCAAGTGCTCGGCCATGCCATTAAAGGCCGCAGCCAGGCGCCCCACCGAGTCGGCACCACGGGCGGGCACGCGCACTTCCAGGTTGCCTTTGGCGATCCGTGTAGCGGCAGCCTCCAGGCCTTTGAGGCGCCGCTCCAGCTGGCGCACCAATAGATAGACGATCAAGCCGATCAGGGTCAGGCCGATCAACGCGATCAGGATCAGCCATTGCGGCGGGTAAGGGTTCATTTGATACAGCGGGCCGATTTCCAACACCCACGGCGTGCCGACCATGCCGGCGAACACGCGGATCGAGTCGCCGCCCTTGCCCAAGGCCATCACCGTGTCGCCTTCCGCGACGCGACGGCGCTGGTCGTCATCCATATCGGCCTGGTCGAGGACCAACAAGTGCATCTCAAAGCCAAAGCCCTTGGCTTCCTTGATGTCGGCCAGGCGTTGCGGCTGTTCGGCGACGGGGTAGCGCACCAGTTCATCGGCCAGCAGGTAAATGGTCGCGCGGGCCAACTGCTCGCTGATCTGCTGCACTTCACCGGTCAACACCAACGACTCTTGCTCACTGACCAGGCGCAGCACCCGCGCCGCATGGGGGCCGGTCTGCTGCACCAGCACCTGGCCGCGTTGCAGGCGATTGCGCTGGCTCAAGTCCAACTGCGCGTCGCTGAGGCTGCGCAGTTCCAGGGGAATGCCGAGCAAGCGCTCCCACACTGCCAGGGCGCGCTGGCGCTCGATGGGACTCATCGGCTTGAGGTTGTCGCCCATCAGCGCAAAGGTGCCGTGGGCCAGGCGCTCGCGGTACTGGCCGCTGCGCACTTCATTGAGCAGGTGCAGGGCCAGCACGCCCAGCAGCGCCACGAGGATCAGGGCCGCGCACATGCCGCCGTAGATACGCAGGAAGATCGAATTCACAGCGGCATATCGGCAGCGGCTTCGGGGACGAACAGATAGCCTTTGCTGCGGATGGTCTTGATCAGGCGCGGATGGATCGGGTCGTCGCCTATTTTTGGGCGGATGCGAGAAATACGCACGTCAATGGAGCGGTCCTGGCCGTCGTAGCCGATACCGCGCAGGGCGATGAAGATCTCTTCGCGGGACAGGATGCGCCCGGCATTTGCCACCAGCAGCCATAAAAGGTCGAACTCGGCACTGGTCAGCTCGATGCCGCCGTCATGCAACCAGGCTTCGCGCAAGGCGTTGTCCACCACCAGCGGGCCGAATTGCAGGCGGCGCAGGTTTTCGACAATGGCCGGCTCGGCTGGCTCGCTGCGCCGCAGCAGGGCCTGGATGCGCGCCAACAAGAGGCGTGGACGCACGGGTTTGCACACGTAGTCGTCGGCACCCATGTCCAGGCCAAGCACCTGGTCCATGTCGTCGGTGCGCGCGGTGAGCATCAGGATCACGCCGTCATAGCGCTCGCGCACCTTGCGGCAGATGCTCAGGCCGTCTTCGCCGGGCAGCATGAGGTCGAGGATCACTAGATCCGGTTGTTCGCCGATGATCCGCGCCGCGGCCAGGGCGCCGTTGCCTTCCACCGAGACGCGCAGGCCGTTGCTTTCCAGGTAATCACGGGTCAACTCGGCCAATCGTTCGTCGTCCTCGACGATCAGTATTTGCCAGGCTTCTTGCTCCACGGGTGGTCCTCGTTGTTATTAGAAAGTTGTCGGGATAGCACAGCTTATTTGTAATCTTTTGAGGGCATAACAGAGGCCGATTGTAGCCATGCTCACGGCCTGTAGCACAAGGCGGGAAATCCATTCGGCGATCGGGATATTTTGTGATAGGGTTCGCGCCCTTCGAAAATGGCCCAGCTGTTTTGAGCCGGAAATATTTCATGACAAACGGCGTAACGCAGCAGTAATGCGGCCTACACGCAGGTTGGACCTTTCATACACATTTTACCCACAGCGTTATCCACAGGTTACTGCGTTGCCAACCCTTCCGAAACGCATTATCTTGTACCTCGGCGACACGACAGACCCTATATGTGGGGTTTTTGACCGAATCGCCCAACCACACAAGTGGTTCGAAATTCAAGGGTTTTATTGCTGACGCAGTAGGGAACCAACCGATTTTTCAGTAGACCAAACCGCTCACGCGGATGGCAGCTGTTTCCCATTCCCCGATATGGAAAACGGTACGGGTGTTGCAGGAAGAGCCTGGCACTCGCAATCAAATATAGAACGTGGAGACAACCCCCCATGCAAACCGACACAACTCGCGAGAACCCGCAAGGCTCCGTGACGCAGGCCGCTGATTCGAACCTGGATCTGTCCGCCACCGCACCTGGCCAATTGCGCGTGATCAAGCGTAACGGCACTGTCGTTCCTTACACCGATGACAAAATCACCGTCGCCATCACCAAAGCGTTTCTTGCAGTTGAAGGCGGCACCGCTGCCGCCTCGTCGCGCATCCACGACACCGTTGCCCGCCTGACCGAACAAGTCACCGCGACCTTCAAGCGTCGCATGCCATCGGGCGGCACCATCCACATCGAAGAAATCCAGGACCAGGTTGAACTGGCCCTGATGCGTGCCGGCGAGCAGAAAGTGGCCCGCGACTACGTGATCTACCGTGACGCCCGCTCCAAAGAGCGCGCCGTGCGCACCCCGGCTGAAGAAGCGGCCGTGCAAGCTCACCCGTCGATCCGCATCACCCTGGCCGACGGGACGTTTGCACCGCTGGACCTGGGCCGCCTGAACACCATCATCACCGAGGCCTGCGAAGGCCTGGAAGAAGTCGATGGTGACCTGATCCAGCGCGAAACCCTGAAGAACCTGTACGACGGCGTGGCCCTGACCGACGTCAACACCGCCCTGGTGATGACCGCCCGTACCCTGGTTGAACGTGAGCCGAACTACTCGTTCGTGACCGCGCGCCTGCTGATGGACACCCTGCGTGCCGAAGGCCTGGGCTTCCTCGGTGTTGCCGACAGCGCCACCCACCACGAGATGGCCGACCTGTACGCCAAGGCCTTGCCTGCGTACATCGCCAAGGGTATCGAATTCGAATTGCTGAACCCGATCCTGGCCACCTTCGACCTGGAAAAACTCGGCAAGGCAATCAACCACGAGCGCGACCAGCAGTTCACGTACCTGGGCCTGCAAACCCTGTACGACCGTTACTTCATCCACAAGGACGGTATCCGCTTCGAACTGCCGCAAGTGTTCTTCATGCGCGTGGCCATGGGCCTGGCGATTGAAGAGAAGCACAAAGAAGACCGCGCCATCGAGTTCTACAACCTGCTGTCGTCCTTCGACTACATGTCGTCGACCCCGACGCTGTTCAACGCCGGCACCTTGCGTCCACAGCTGTCCAGCTGCTACCTGACCACCGTGCCGGATGACCTGTCGGGCATCTACCACGCGATCCACGACAACGCCATGTTGTCCAAATTCGCTGGCGGCCTGGGCAACGACTGGACGCCAGTGCGCGCACTGGGTTCTTACATCAAGGGCACCAACGGCAAGTCCCAGGGCGTCGTACCGTTCCTGAAAGTCGTGAATGACACTGCCGTAGCGGTCAACCAGGGCGGCAAGCGCAAAGGCGCAGTGTGTGCCTACCTGGAAACCTGGCACATGGACATTGAAGAGTTCATCGAGCTGCGCAAGAACACCGGTGATGATCGTCGTCGTACCCACGACATGAACACCGCCAACTGGATCCCTGACCTGTTCATGAAGCGCGTCTTCGACGACGGCCAGTGGACCCTGTTCTCGCCTTCCGAAGTGCCGGACCTGCACGACCTGACCGGCAAGGCCTTCGAAGAGCGCTACGAGTACTACGAAGCGCTGTCCCAGTACCCGGGCAAGATCAAGCTGTTCAAGACCATCCAGGCCAAAGACCTGTGGCGCAAAATGCTGTCCATGCTGTTTGAAACCGGCCACCCATGGCTGACCTTCAAAGACCCGTGCAACCTGCGCAGCCCGCAGCAGCACGTGGGCGTGGTCCACAGCTCGAACCTGTGCACCGAGATCACCTTGAACACCAACAAGGACGAGATCGCCGTTTGCAACCTGGGCTCGATCAACCTGCCGAACCACATCGTCAACGGCAAGCTGGACACCGCCAAGCTGGAACGCACCGTCAACACCGCAGTACGCATGCTCGATAACGTAATCGACATCAACTACTACTCGGTGCCACAGGCGCAGAACTCCAACTTCAAGCACCGTCCGGTCGGCCTGGGCATCATGGGCTTCCAGGACGCGCTGTACCTGCAGCACATTCCTTACGGTTCGGATGCTGCGGTCGAGTTCGCCGACAAGTCCATGGAAGCGGTCAGCTACTACGCGATCCAGGCTTCCTGCGACTTGGCCGACGAGCGCGGCGCCTACGAGACGTTCCAGGGTTCGCTGTGGTCCAAGGGCATCCTGCCGCTGGATTCGCAACAGATCCTGATCGAAGCCCGTGGCCAGAAGTACATCGACGTTGACCTGAACGAAACCCTGGACTGGGCGCCGGTACGTGCCCGTGTGCAGAAAGGTATTCGTAACTCCAACATCATGGCCATCGCACCGACCGCGACCATCGCCAACATCACCGGCGTATCGCAGTCGATCGAACCGACCTATCAGAACCTGTATGTGAAATCGAACCTGTCGGGCGAATTCACCGTGATCAACCCGTACCTGGTTCGCGACCTCAAGGCTCGCGGCCTGTGGGACTCGGTCATGATCAACGACCTGAAGTACTACGACGGTTCCGTGCAGCAGATCGAGCGCATCCCGCAAGAACTCAAAGAGCTCTACGCGACTGCCTTCGAAGTGGACACCAAGTGGATCGTTGACGCCGCCAGCCGTCGTCAGAAGTGGATCGACCAGGCCCAGTCCCTGAACCTGTACATCGCCGGTGCATCGGGCAAGAAGCTGGACGTGACCTACCGCATGGCTTGGTACCGTGGCCTGAAAACCACTTACTACCTCCGTGCCCTGGCTGCGACCAGCACCGAGAAATCGACCATCAACACCGGCAAGCTGAACGCTGTTTCCAGCGGTAACCACGGTGATGATTCGGTTCTCGCTGCCCCTGCCGGCCCGGCGCCAGTGCCAAAAGCCTGCGCGATCGACGAGCCGGATTGCGAAGCTTGCCAATAAGCTGAGCGGTTTGTTGAAAGCCCGTCACCCTTTGGGGTGACGGGCTTTTTCGTTTTATACGCTGCTGGCACTTTATATAAACGCGTAGGCCTGTCCCCAATCCTCCCTCTGAGGCCGACCACCTCGCCCGCCCCATAGCTCTATTTGTCCTCCAATGACTGCCATTGAATGGCCACCGTAGTTCACCACGCCCAACGCCCCGCTTCCAAGCTCGCCACTCGAAGACTGCCGATACAGGCCTTTGAGGCCCAAACGATCCAGCCCCTCACTCCCGTGCTCACCGTCGTTCAAGCTCACCAATGCGTCCATGTAGCTTCGCTTGGCATTATGGTCGTTACCATGGCCAAACCCATTGTTACCCTCCATATGAGCCCGCTTCGCACTGGCGGCGTACAGGAAGTTGGCATCGGTCATCATGGCCGGGTCATCGCCCATGAAGCGCGCCTGCTGTGCTGCCTGCTGCAATTCGCCCTTGCTCAAATGGAGCTTGAACCCATCCCTCATTTCCACGTCATAACCGTCGCCTGACGCTTTTACGCTCTTGAAAATATCGGTTGGTTTCTGGCCGAACTTCATCATTGCGGCCTTGATTGCTGAAACAGTAACGCAGTTCCCATCTGGCCCCTGCTTGAAACCAGACCAAATATTGCCAGCCTCTCTGCCCATACCGGGCTTTTTGCCGGGGTTGCTCTTATCTGGCTTGTAATCCGTGTAACGAGCCCCCTCAGTAAATGGCTTGTTACTCATTGACTCCACGGTGCCAAAGTCAGCCGGGTTAACTCGACTGCCACCGCCCCCACCGCCACCTCCAC
>NZ_JAFLWU010000037.1:0-49213 GCF_017316265.1 Pseudomonas sp. Marseille-Q1929 | reverse complement strand
GACTTAGTAGCCCACAGAAGCTCCATCTACTCCCCCTAACCTATGACCTGAACTAACGATTCGATAATTATTTTCTAATTTGTTGTTTATAAAATACTTATGTCCTAACGTTTATCAAGCCCCAGAACGTTGCGTTCTATGGTTCCTACGCTCTGGGTGCCGAACACTTCTGGTGGTCCTACACCCTGCTGGTCATCGCCGGGGCCTGCATGTATGCGCCCTACGGCCCATTTTTTGCCATCGTCCCGGAGATCCTGCCGGCCAACGTCGCCGGGGGCGCCATGGCGCTGATCAACAGCATGGGCGCCCTCGGCTCGTTCGGCGGCTCGTACCTGGTGGGCTACCTCAATAGCAGCACCGGCTCGCCCGGCGCGTCGTACCTGCTGATGAGCGGCGCGCTGCTGCTGTCGGTGGTGCTGACGATTTTCCTCAAGCCCGGCGCCAGCGACCGCGCGCCGGCGCCAACCCTGGATTTGAAGGTAAAGACCGCATGAAAAAGTCTGTCGTGTTGTACAAGAAACTCTCCGCGCCCTTGATGGCCCGCCTGCATGAACAGGCCGACGTCACCCTGATCGAAGCGCTGGACGCCACCGGCCTGGCCAAGCTGCGCGATGCCCTGCCGGGCGCCCACGGCCTGCTCGGCGCCAGCCTACGCCTGGATGCGCAGTTGCTCGACCTGGCGCCGCAGTTGGAGGCGGTGGCCAGCGTGTCGGTAGGCGTCGACAACTACGACATTGACTACCTGACCGCGCGCGGCATCCTGCTCAGCAACACCCCCGACGTGCTCACCGAAACCACCGCCGACACTGGCTTTGCCCTGATCCTCGCCGCCGCCCGCCGCGTGGTCGAACTGGCCGACATGGTGCGCGCCGGCCAATGGAACAAAAACATCGGCCCCGCGCACTTCGGCAGTGATGTGCACGGCAAGACCCTGGGCATCATCGGCATGGGCCGCATCGGCGAAGCCCTGGCCCAACGCGGGCATTTTGGCTTTGGCATGCCGGTGATCTACCACAGCCATTCGCCCAAGCCGTTGGTGGAACAGCGCTTTGGTGCGCAGTACCGCAGCTTGCCTGACCTGCTGCAACAGGCCGATTTTGTCTGCCTGACGTTGCCACTGACGGCCGAGACAGAAAAGCTGATCGGCGCCGAAGAATTCGCGTTGATGGGTCCGGACACGATCTTCATCAACATCTCGCGAGGCAAGGTGGTCGACGAAGCGGCGCTGGTGGAGGCGTTGCAACAGCGCACGATTCGTGCGGCGGGGCTGGATGTGTTTGAGAAGGAGCCGCTGGATCACGGATCGCCGTTGCTGCGGTTGAACAATGTGGTGGCGACGCCGCATATCGGCTCGGCGACCCATGAGACGCGGGAGGCGATGGCCAAGTGTGCAGTGGATAATCTGCTGCAAGCGTTGGCTGGGGAGCGGCCGAAGAACCTGGTGAACCCCGCTGCCTGGCAGCTATAACCCCTGACACAACACAAAACCGATGTGGGAGCGGGCTTGCTCGCGAAAACGGCAGATCAGTCACACATGTTTCGACTGACACTCCGTATTCGCGAGCAAGCCCGCTCCCACATTTTTGTGCGCATTACAGGTCAGTTCCCGCGGCCTCGCTACACCTACTTCGCAGAGCTGACAAGCTGTGAGAACTCCCAGTATCGAAGCTCGGTGAAACCCGCTTCAATCGGCCATGACATCCCTTGAACAGGAGCAGGATGGCATGCCCACTTCAAAAAAGGCCGCCCAGGCACCCAAGCTGGACACACCGGTCAAAGTCATACTTCCCGAGGGTATTCCCCAGATTGGCGTGACCAATCAATACCTCAAGCAACACAAAAACACCTTGCCGGTGACCATCGCCATTTACGCGGGGCAAACACCCGGCGATACCATAGGCCTGTGCATCGGCGGCCCCGATGAAAAGCCGTTGATTGTGGCCACCGTCACCCACGCCGACCAAGAGACCGTGATTCCGGTTCCCGCAGCGCTATTGCACTTGTTCGCCGACGGCGTGCACCTGATCTACTACAAGATCTGCACACCGAACTCAAAAGGCGAGTTTCTGCGGTTGCACCTGAACCCACGAACGCCCTGACACACCGCCGAAAAAACGGTGGGAGCTGGCGGCTGTTAGATCACAAACCTGGCCACCATCCCATTCAAATCCACCGCCAGGCGCGACAGCTCATGGCTGGCCGCGCTGGTCTGGTTGGCACCCGCCGCCGACTGGGTCGCCAGGTCGCGGATGTTCACCAGGTTGCGGTCCACCTCGCGGGAGACCTGGGCCTGTTCTTCCGACGCGCTGGCGATCACCAGGTTGCGTTCGTTGATCAGGCTGATGGACTGGGTGATCTGCTCCAGCGCCACACCGGCGGCGCGGGCCATTTCCAGGGTGTTCTGCGTGCGTTGATTGCTTTGCTGCATCGATTGCACGGCTTCACCGGTGCCGTTCTGGATGCCGGCGACCATTTTTTCGATTTCCTGGGTCGACTGCGCGGTGCGATGGGCCAAGGCCCGCACTTCGTCGGCCACCACCGCAAAACCGCGCCCGGCTTCACCGGCGCGAGCCGCTTCAATGGCGGCGTTGAGTGCCAGCAGGTTGGTCTGCTCGGCGATCGCACGGATCACGTCGAGTACTTTGCCGATATCGCGGCCTTGGGTGGCCAGGCCTTCGATCAACACGGAGGTGTTTTGCACATCCTGGGTCATGGTCTGGATCGCGCCAACGGTTTCCACCACGCGGTCGCGGCCTTCACGTGCCGCCTGATTGGACTGGCTGGACGCTTCGGAGGTGGACACCGCATTGCGCGCCACTTCTTCCACCGCCGCCGTCATCTCGTTGACTGCCGTGGCGGCCTGGTCGATTTCGTTGTTCTGTTGTTGCAGGCCTTTGGACGCCTCTTCGGTGACCGCGCTCAATTCCTCGGCGGCGGAGGCCAACTGCGTGGCCGAGCCGGCGATGTGCTGGATGGTCTGGCGCAGATTGGCCTGCATCGCCGCCAACGCGCCCAACAGACGCGCCGGCTCATCCTTGCCATCGTCTTCGATGACTTTGCTCAGGTTGCCGCTGGCGATGGTCTCGGCCACTTCCACTGCTTTGCGCAAAGGGGCGACGATGCTGCGCGTGAGCAACCAGGCCAGCAGCACCGTGAGCAACGCGGCAACCACCGACACGGCAATCACACCGGTGATAGCGCCCTGATAACTGTGCCCGGCTTCGGCGTCGGCATCCTTGGCGTCGGCCGCGTTGATGGCGATCAGTTTGTTCAACTGCTCGCCCATCAGGTCAGTGCCATCCTTGATCCGAGTATTGATCAGCAGGCGCACGTCCTCGACCTTGCCTTGCTTCGACAAGGACAGCATCTCGGCCTGGGCCTTGAAGTAGTTGTCCAGGGTAGTGACGAAGGTTTTGTACAGCGCAGCTTCCTCGGGGCCGGCGGGAAGCGCCGCGTAGCTGGCCTGGGCCGCCTTGACCTTGTCGCCCAGCGCGCTCATGCGGGTTTCAGCTTCTTGCAACGCGGCCGGCTCGCGGTTGACCAGCACGCGAAACGACAGGATGCGCAGGCGCAGCACGTTTTCCGTAATGATGCCCAAGGACGTGACGCTGGGTAACTGCGTGGCGCTCATGTCCACCGAAGACTGGCGTATCTGCGTCATGCGGTTGACCGCAAACACCCCCAATAAAACCACTAGCAACGCAATGAAGGCAAAACCGAGAAACGCGCGTGGGGCGATATTCAGCTGACGAAGTGACATAGGGGGCTGCTCTCAGAAGAAGTGTTTGCGAGCGTCCCTGCCGCGAAACGATCAGCCGGCGTCAACGCGCCGTTCTGACCTTTGGTCACCACTGTTGTCATTGGAATGTGGGCCTATACGAGGTATCGGCAGGGTTTGCCGATTTATGCAGGGCGTTTATAAATATTTTTTTACACTTCTGGCGCTAGGCAGTTTCTGGCATCCTGCGCCTCCATTTTCTGACCCGAGCCCGCATTTTGTCTGACGCTCAAGCCCCCCGCCCCCGTTATAAATCCGACCTGATCTACGGCCTGGAAGACCGCCCGCACTTCACCGCCGCGATTTTTGCCGCGCTGCAGCACGTGCTGGCCAGTTTTGTCGGTATCATCACGCCCACCTTGATTGTCGGCGGTGTGCTGGGCCTGGAAAGCGAAGTGCCGTACCTGGTGAGCATGGCGCTGTTTGTGTCGGGGCTGGGCACCTTTGTGCAGGCGCGCAAGTTCGGGCCGATTGGCTCGGGGCTGTTGTGCCTGCAAGGCACGAGTTTTTCGTTTATCAGCGTGATCCTCAGTGCCGGGTTTATGGTCAAGGCCCGGGGCGGTGGCACCGACGAGATTCTCTCGACGATCTTCGGCATCTGCTTTTTCGCCGCGTTTATCGAAGTGGTGCTGAGCCAGTTCATCGGCAAGCTGCGCATGCTGATCACCCCGGTGGTCACCGGCACCATCATTACCTTGATGGGCTTGTCACTGATCAAGGTCGCGGTCACCGACATGGCCGGCGGCTATGGCGCCCAGGACCTTGGCGCGGCCGCCAATATGGGCCTGGCGGCCTTGGTGCTATTGACCATCGTGGTCCTCAACCGCTTCAGCAATCCGTTCCTGCGCCTGGGCTCCATCGTTATCGGCCTGACCCTGGGCTTTGTGGTGGCCTGGATGATGGGCCGCGTGGACATGGCAGCGTTGCCGCAGGTGCCGTTGATCAGCGTGCCGGTGCCGTTCAAGTACGGGTTCTCGTTCGACTGGGTGGCGTTTATCCCGGTGGCGGTGATCTTCCTGATTTCGCCGCTGGAAGCCGCCGGTGACCTGACGGCCAATTCGATGATTTCCCAGCAGCCGGTCAAGGGCCCGCTGTATATCAAGCGCATCAAGTCGGGCCTGTTGGCCGACGGCCTGAACTCGGCGATGGCCGCCACCTTCAACAGCCTGCCGATGGTGACCTTCGCGCAGAACAACGGCGTGATCCAGCTGACTGGCGTGGCCAGCCGCTACGTCGCGTATTTTATCGCCGGCCTGCTGGTGCTGCTGGGGCTGTTCCCGATGATTGGCGCGGTGCTGCAATTGATGCCCAAGCCGGTACTCGGTGGCGCCACCCTGATCATGTTCGGCACCGTCGCGGTGGCCGGGATCAAGATCCTCGCCGAAGCCGGCCTGCACCGCCGCAACGTGCTGATCGTGGCGATCTCCCTCGGCATGGGCCTGGGCGTCGCCGCCGTGCCGGAAGTGCTGCGCGACCTGCCCAAGGCGCTGCACAACATCTTCGAATCGCCGATCACCGTGGGCGCATTCTGTGCAATCCTGCTGAACATTTTCCTGCCGGAAGAGTTCATAGAGCTGGAAGAAGATGAATTTGATCCGGAGTCCTCTACCCTCAAAGTGATGCAGGACCCGGACGTCACGAAATAAGGGACACTTTTTATGCGCAAGCTAATGGTTCTATCGTTACTGCTGCTGACCCTGAGCGCTTGCGCGCTGTTCCCCAACCGTGACCCGGTGAATATCAATGTGGTGGGCATCGAGCCCCTGCAAAGCCAGGAGCTGGAAGTGCGCTTCGCCGTGAAGCTGCGGGTGCAGAACCCCAATGAAACGGCAATCGACTACAACGGCGTGGCCCTGGACCTGGAGGTCAATGGCCGCCCGCTGGCGTCGGGGGTGAGTGACCAGGCTGGCACCATCCCACGCTTCTCCGAGACCGTTCTGATGGTGCCGGTGAGTGTTTCGGCGTTTTCCGTGTTGCGTCAGACCCTGGGCCTGAGCCAGACCCAAAGCTTGAACAACCTGCCCTACGTGCTGCGGGGCAAGCTGGCGGGCGGGCTGTTTGGCACTATGCGCTTTGTGGACCGTGGCACCCTGGACCTGCCGAACACCGCCACCTGGTAACTGCCATGCAACCCACCTTGTTCACTGAACGCCTGGTCCTGAGCCCTTTGACGTTGGACGATGCCGAAGGCATCCAGCAGCAGTTCCCTCATTGGGAAGTGGTGCGTTACCTCAACGCCCTGGTGCCCTGGCCCTACCCGGCCGACGGCGCCCTCGACTACCTGCAACACGTCGCCCTGCCCGCCATGGCGCGAGGCGCGGAATGGCACTGGTCGATCCGACTGAAAAGTGTGCCGGAGCAGTTGATCGGTAATGTCAGCTTGATGGATGAAGTGGATAACAATCGCGGCTTCTGGCTTGGCCCGCAGTGGCAGGGGCAAGGGTTGATGAGTGAAGCCAGCGCAGCGGTGACTGACTATTGGTTTGGCGTGCTGCAGCGACCGTTGTTGCGGGTGCCCAAGGCGGCGCCCAACCTGGGGTCGCGGCGGATTTCCGAGCGTGAGGGGATGCGGTTGATCAGGACGGATGAAGGCGAGTTTGTGGAAGGCACCTTCCCACGGGACATTTGGGAGATGACCCGCGAGCAATGGCTGAAATCCAAATCCCCCAGCCAATAGAGAACTAATGTGGGAGCTGGCTTGCCTGCGATAGCGGTGTGTCAGCCTGCACATCCTTGGCCGACGTACCGCTATCGCAGGCAAGCCAGCTCCCACATGTTTAATCCCTGTTTCAGTCAGTGATATAGCGCACGCCCGGTTTGGCGCGCTCATCCACCACCAACTCAAACACATCCGGCCGGGCATAGTGCCCCACCACGTCATAGTCATACCGCGCCCGCACCAACTCGTCGGTGTCGATCTGCGCCGCCAACAACCCCGCCTCGCCCACCAACGGCCCCGCCAGGATGTCGCCCATCGGCCCGACAATCACACTGCCACCCGCAATCAACGGGCGCTGCGCCGGCCAATTGGCAATCTCCACGCCCAGCGCCGCCGGCGACGCCTGCACCTGGCACGCGCTCACCACAAAACAGCGCCCTTCATGGGCCACGTGACGCATGCTCACCTGCCACATCTCACGCTCGTCCACCGTGGGCGCACACCACACCTCGACGCCCTTGGCGTACATCGCCGTGCGCAACAGCGGCATCATGTTTTCCCAGCACACCGCGCCGCCGATACGCCCCACCGCTGTGTCAATCACCGGCAAGGTCGAGCCGTCGCCCTTGCCCCAGATCAGCCGTTCGGTACCGGTGGGCATCAACTTGCGATGCTTGGCTACCAGGCCGCCCGTGGGCTCGAAATACAACACGGTGCAATACAGGGTGCTGCCACTGCGCTCGATCACGCCGATCACCAGGCTGGCACCGGTGCGCGCAGACAGGCCGGCCAATGCATCTGTCTCGGCGCCAGGCACATCGATGGCATTGGCGAAATACCGCGCAAACGCTTCACGACCTTCCGGCAGGCGATAACCCAGTTGCGTGCCAAACCCTTCGCCTTTGGGATAGCCGCCCAGCAACGCCTCGGGCATCACCACCAATTGCGCGCCGCTGCGCATTATCTCGTCTTCATAGCCGAGGATTTGCGCCAGGGTTTCAGCCTTGCCGCCGGGCAAGGCACCGATTTGCAGGGCTGCTACGGTGGAAACAGGCATCTCGATCACTCCGAATAGTGGGGGTTGCCCATTCTCCCGCTCGCCGCGATCATGAATAAAGCCCACTTCAGTGCTGAATGATATGAGCCAAATGAATATCGACAAGATCGACCTCAACCTGCTGAAAACCTTTGAAGCCCTGCACGATGAATCCAGCGCCAGCCGCGCCGCGTTGCGCCTGGGGGTGACCCAATCGGCCATCAGCGCAGGGCTGCGGCGTTTGCGCGAGGTGTATGGCGATCAGTTGTTTGTGCGCACCGGACGAGGCTTGGCGCCTACCGTGCGGGCCAACCAGTTGCGGCCGGTGATCAGTGAAGCGCTGGATCGCTGCCGGCACAGCCTGGCCATGGTCAACCCGGATAACCAGCAGTATCAGGGCCGTTCGGTGGTGCTGGGCCTGTCCGATGATTTCGAGATTGCCTACGGTCGCCGGCTGATGGCGGCCATCGCACAGCGGGCGCCAAAGCTGCGGGTGATCTTCCGCCAGACCCACAGCCAGATCGTCGCCGCCGCCCTGCTCGACCGCAGCCTGGACCTGGCGATCACGGCGGGCGGTTTTGCCCAGGGCCGGTTGAGCCGCCAGGTGCTGGGAGAAGGCGATTACCGTTGCCTGCTGGATTCGGACCAGACCAGTATCGACCTGCACGAGTTCGTCACGCGCGAACATGTGCTGGTGTCGTCCGGCGGGTTTATCGGGATTACCGATGAAGGCTTGGCAGCGCAAGGGTTGAGCCGCCACGTGTGCGCCTCCACCAGTCACTTCGCCGCGTTGCCGTTTCTGCTCAAGGGCAGCCAGGCCGTGGCGACCATTCCCGGGCATGCGGCCCAGGCCATCGCCGAGATGAGCGGCCTGCGGGTATTGCCCTGCCCGCTGGAGCTGCCGCGCTACCCGGTGGAGCTGGGCTGGCGCACCCAGGCGCAGTTGGACCCGTTGTTGCTGAAGGTGCGTGAGGCGATTGTGGCGAGCTTTATTTAGCCGCCGCCATCAACTTGTTGACCTCGCTGCGCACCATGTTGGAGAACTCCGGCGGCGACATGCCGTCGAGTTCTGCGCGTACCCACTCGGCCCACTTGCCCTTGCGCTTGGCGCGCTCGCCGAACAACCGCGCCGCTTCACCCTTGGCCTTGCCCAGGTTGGTTTGCCACAGGTCGTAGAGGCGGGACTTTTCATCTTCCAGCTCGGCGCGCTCGGCGAGGGTCTTGTTGGCGAGATTGAAGCTCATGTTGAATTACCTGCTGCACAAATAGGTGACATCTTACACTGTAGGTCGAATTTTCCTGATTCGGATTTTGCCCAAAACCGCCGACCGGCAAAAAAACTGCAACTTTTGCCGACACCCGACACTCCATTGTTCACTGTCACATTCACTTGCAAGGAGTCGCCCAATGGCCCGCAAAACTGCCGCCCAAGCTGTCGAGGAACAAATCAAGGATCAAGCCTTCAGTGAGCTGACGGCGTTGATCGAAGAATCGGACAAACTGCTCAAAAGCAGTGCTGCCCTGGTGGGCGAAGAAGGTGAAACCCTGCGCGAACAGGTCGCCATCAAGCTCAAGCAAGCCCTGGACTCGGTGTCCAGCGTGCGCGAGCGCAGCAAGCCAGTGGTGGATGCCACCGAAACCTATATCGGTGGCCACCCTTGGCAGACCGTGGCAATTTCCGCAGGCTTTGGCCTGGTGGTCGGCCTGCTGCTGGGCCGTCGCAACTGATTCAACCCTCGGCCCCAGGCGTGTAGGAGCGAGCAAGCTCGCTCCTACAGTTCAGGGCTGCGCCCACTCGCGCAACTGCGCCAACGCTTGTGCATTCACCACAATCCCTTCCTGCTCAGACTTCGCCCGTGTGCGATGTCGCCGATCCCCCGGCAACCGCCGCAACCCCGCCGCATGCATCTGCCGCACCAGTTCCTGGCTGCGCTCGGCGAACACCTGGCCGCTGGTTTTGCTGGGGTCTATGACAATCAACAATTGACCGGTCCAGGGCGTGCGTGCACCGGGATGGTCTGCCCAATTGAACTCGAATGAAAAGTTACCCCCCGTCAACGCCGCCGCGAGCAACTCGACCATCATCGACAGCGCCGAGCCCTTGTGCCCACCAAATGGCAGCAATGCCCCCCCCTCAAGAATGGCTTTAGGGTCTTGGGTCGGCTGGCCCAGGCCATCGACCCCCATGCCCGGCGGCAATCGCTCGCCTTTGCGCGCGGCAATCTGCACATCGCCATGGGCAATCGCGCTGGTGGCCAGGTCGAACACGATCGGCAAACCATCGGCACGCGGTGCAGCGAAGGCAATCGGGTTGGTGCCAAACAGCGGACGGTCGGCGCCATGGGGCACTACGCAGGTCATGCTGTTGACCACGCTCAAGGCCACCAGCCCCTGTTCAGCGAAAGGTTCGACATCCGGCCATAAAGCGGCGAAATGGTGGGAATTGTGGATCGCCAGCAACGCGATTCCGGCACTACGGGCCTTTTCCACCAACAAGGGGCGCGCCGCTTCCAGCGCAGGCTGGGCAAAACCGTTGCCTGCATCCACCCGCACAAACCCTGAGGCCACATCCGTCACCTGCGGCACTGCGCGGCCATTCACCCAGCCGCTGGCCAGGGTACTGATATAACCGGGCATGCGGAAAATGCCGTGGCTGTGGGCGCCATCGCGCTCGGCGCTGGCGCAATTGTGGGCAAGTATCCCGGCCACTTCGGGGGACGTGCCGTGCCGCACAAACACTTGTTGCAGCAATGCCAGCAACTCAGTGAATGCGATGGCGACACAGGCATCTTCAACAATCTTGGACGGCGTAGACATCTGAAGCTCCGATTTTATGATTGGAAGGCGCGACAAGACGAAAAACCCAGAGCCGTGATTAAACAACGCGCCCGCCGCCCACTGTCAATCGACGTTTACAGGCAGGCGCCGATTGCGTCACTTATCTACCCCCGTAAAAGCCTGCGCGCTGCCTAACCTGCCGCTCAACATAGAGCCACCCCGGCCCAACCAGAGAGCAGTCCATGGCGAGCTTGAACCCACCGTATTTCTTTGATGAATACAAGCGTCCGATTACCAGGAAACAACCGACCGAACGAGAGCGCGCGCTGGGGTTGACCCTCGACGACATCAAATGGCTGAACACGGTCTTTACCGTGAGCGATCAAGACCGTCGCAAGAGCAGCCCATCGATGATCGTCGAGACGCTGGTCGTGAATCGGTCAGGCGAGCCCAATATCCCCTTGGCAGGCAGCTTCATGATGAGCCCGGCCCCTGACGCAAAGAAGGCTGTGCTGTATACCCCCTACGGGGGGATAGAGGTCTTTCTCAACCGCGGCGACTGCCTTGCACAGATCACAGAACGCTTGAAAGAACCGTTACAACATATTGAATTAACTAGATTTTTATCAATAAAACAGCGTCATGAATTCAGCCATGACACCTCCTTTACCCTGACTGCCGCCACTGTGGCCGGTGACGTATTCGACGATCAAAGAACCACCATCGAAACCAACCAGGCGCACAACGTGCAGCGCATGCTGGAAGAGTTGCGTACCACGCCAAAATTACCCGAACTGCTTGAGGAAATCATTGATACGCTGGGTTTTGACCCGGATCTAAATGGCATCGCACTCGAAGACGTTCGGGTCAACAGCTTCGTGACCTCCAAGAATCACAATGGCAACGGCATGGCACGCTGGGTAGAGTCAGCGACGCTCAGTGAGACTTTGTTGCAGTTCTACGTGAAACAGGCATGGCCAGCGCAACGTACGCGCACATTCAGCGTTCCCAAAAAAAACAAAACCCTGGTCAACAAAAAGGCAAAAAATCTCGATGTAGCACAGTGGGAGAGCTTTGTGGAGCGCGCCGCAGGGGTGCTGTCCAAGCTGCTGAACCTTTTCATTCAAAGCTGGTGGTACGTACCCACTGCCGAAACCAGCTCACGCGTGGGGCTGTTTGCCCGCGTGATGAGCGATAAGTTTCGCGCAGACCTGCTGTTCAAACGCCAGAGCGAATCCGAAATTCTCTCGTCAGAGGAAGCGCGCAATTTACTTGCAGTCTTTTTGCCCGACCAGACGACACGCAACGGCTGGCACAGCGCTTTGCAAATCGAAAAAGTCAGAATCCATGCCCCCTATCAACACTACGTGCAACTCGCCGCGACGTTGCTGATCAGCGATAAACACGCCTACCTCTATACCCAATCACGCGGCCTGCAAGTGCTCAAGGACGTGGAAGACCTGAAAGACACGTTACTGACCATGCTCAAGGCTGCCGGCTATGAGGACGAGCTGTTGAACTTCCTGTCCCTCGACGAACGCGGCCTCTACCTTGCCATGCGTGACGTACAGGTCAGCGGCAGCCCGGTAGAAGGCGGTGTGTTCGAGGCCCTGGTCGAGGATATTTACGACAAGCAATTGAGCAACCTGGAGCACGCGCTTGCACTCTATCGTCGCAGTGACGGTGGGGTTGACTTGACCGCCCTGCTCGACTGCTCCCTGGACGTGCGCCACATGCTCGACAGCCGCTTGCTGGCGCTCGACGCCGCTGGCCGCTGGAGCCTGCACCCGATCACCAGCGGCAACGGGCGGCCGTCAACCGTGCAAGCCGAACGTGCCAAATTGCAGCTGGCCGCGCTGCAACCCTATGAAGACACGTTGATCGCACAGCGCGCCGGGCACCCCACCTTGCGTCGCGCGGCACGCCTGGCGTTAAACAAGGAAATGCAGGCGCAATACCTTTACCAGAAATCCGACGACGTCTATATCAATACCTACGACAGCCCCGCGCGGGACATTGAAAATCGCCCACCCAAGACGTCGCTGAGCATGCTCGACTACCTGTTCAAGCATCTGACCGATACGGACAAGAACCCAAGCCCTTCACCGCTGACCCGCTATTACAACGCCCCGCAAAAAGACGTTTCAGTGAGATGGCTGAACCTGGACGACCCCATCTTCAATGCCATCATCGACAAGGTCCGTCGCGAATTGTTGCAACACGGTGCTCGCTCGTTGCCCGACCAGTTTGTGCAGAACCATGGCCCATTCATGCTCAAGGCCTTGATGCATGGATTGCGCAGCGAAGCCGAACTGCGCCTGCTCAACCACACCTTGAGCCCGAACCATTTCGCGATCATTGACACCGTGCTACGCGACGACAGCATGACCCGCGACAAGCGCCACGGCCTGCGAGGCTTTTTGCCAGATGCCTTCTCACTGACGCTGGCCCTCAACAATGAGAAAGCGCTGCACCCTTTGGCCAACTGTTTTGTGCTGACCGAACGCGGTGGCCTCGACCCCGAGCTCTCGGGCGAAGTGGTGTTATGGACCCCGCAGCGGGGCTACGAGCCGTTTGCCTCGCTGACAGACTTGCGCGGCTCACTCGAACAGCGGCTGGAGCACTCCCAACAGCGTGTGGCGTTACTGCAGAACTTATCCATCGGCCTTCGCGCCCCCCATCAAACCTACGAGTTGGGGCCGCTGCAACGTATCGACGGGCATTTTCTGCAAAACCGCCAACAGAGCAACCTCGCGCTCGACCAGGCTGCCATTGACCACTGGACGTCCCTGTCGTTAAGCCCGACACAACTGCAGCGCTGTCTGGATGAACAGATGCTGCGGCTGGCGCCGTCGAACATCGACAAGGCAAAAGCCATTGCACAGGCCATCGTCCAGCAACACGCACTGCCGGTGTGGCTGGGCATGGCTTCCACGGCAGAACAGTTGCTGCATGCCGAACTGCTTGAGCAGCATCGTCTTAGCGCCCCGGATAACCAAGACTACTTGCACGGCCTGCCAGACCTGCGCGAGCACGTTGCAAGCAACTTGACCACATTGCTCAAGGCGCGTTACCCGGATGCCCACCTGGACCCTGAAGACATCCTGATTCCCGCACGCATCGTGCTCAATGGGCACACCCAAAGCTTGACCGACTTCGCCATGCGCCATCTACCCTACCTGGTGCCCGATAACCTCACCCCCAAGGCACGTGGCTCCACGCCCCTACCGGCCTCACTGGATGGGAGTGCAGTGGTACAACTGGTGCGCCAACTGGATATCGGTAAAACCTACCGTGACCTGCTTGACACCCACCTGAGCGCCGACACCGACGCTGCCCGCCAACGCCGTCACCTGTTTTGCCAGCAATTGCCCTGGCAACTGCTGCGCCATGCCCATGAAGAGCACCTTGACGAACGCTTAAGCGCTGCGGCATGGGGCTTTATCCAGCAGATCTTCGATATGCCGGATGCCGTGGCGCGGGATGCTGTCACCGGGGCCACGGCGATGATCCGCCCGTTGGAACTAGTGGCTACCGCCGGGGCGACCCCCGTGAAGGTCGTTGGCATGTATGTGATAGGCCCCAGGGCGAAGGCGACGGGCCCACTGGTGCTCTATGCGCCTTATGCCCCTATCAATGTGCTCAAGGAATACGGCAGCGAAGAAAAGCTACTGGACGACATCAATGCCCCTGGCCCGTTGCAAGCGTGGGTCATCCGCCAGTTGGGGGACCCCGAGCAGGCGACGTTCCGCAATCTTTTCAACCCAGCCCCCGATCAAATAGCCGATGAGAAGGAGGAAGAGGAGAAAGAAGAGAAGGAAAAGAAAGAAGAGAAAGTCAGCCTGACCTCGAAGCCCATCAGGGGCAATATCCTGCGACAGCTGTTCCACGACAATACTGCGCAGTTGTTAAAGATGCTCGCCTGCCAGTTCGAGAAGGAAGGCAGGAGCCAGTGGGACGGCATCACCAGTCTGCTACGCGAGGGTATTCCCACGGCACTGCAATTCATTGCCGGCAAGCTCAAGTTTCCTCTGACGGTATGGCGCAGTTTCAAACTGTTCGATGCCTCCGCCGAAGCTCTACAAGCACAGCACTTTAGCGAAGGCCTGCACACATTTGCGCGGGGTTTGGCAACCATGGCGTCGCTGCGAAAACAGCTCGATGCCTTACTGCCAACCGCCACCGTACCTCAAGCCCCTGCCCCTGCCCCTGCCCCTGCGCAAGGCCCGGCGCCGGGCAGCACGATTGACAGCCTGGATATAACAGACCCCCTGCGCACGGGGCTGCAACGGTTCGAGGATGTGGCGGTGGCGCTCACCGACCTGCAGCTGAACCCACGCACCCATGTGTATACCCAACCGGTCAATAACCGCACGTATGTGCCAGTGGCAGGCAGGGTCTACCCAGTGGCAAGAATCGGTGAACACTGGCGCGTGAGCCTTTCCAATGAGTTGGGCCCCTATGTCGAACGCAACGCACAGGGTCAATGGGTGCTGGACCTGAGCCTGCACGAGCCGAGCTTCGGGCCAGCGGTGTCGCGCTTGCGTGGGCACGTGATCACTCAACGCACCATCCGTGCGAGCATCAACATCGAAGCGCAGGGAATGCGGGCCATTCGCGCATTGGACCTGGACAAAGTGCTGTGCATCGTCAGGGCGCTCAACGTCGCGCTGTATTACACCGTTACCTGTCGGCGCAACCTCAACGCTTTTGCACAGGAGCGCGACACCAATTCGAGAGTCGGGCGTGTGCTTACTGAGATGTTCGGGATGGTCACGTTCAGCCCTACCCAAGTGAGCAAAATACTCGACCGTGTCAGGGAGATCGAGAACGGGCTGCTTGCCGGTGACCTGATCAGATTGGATTCACAACGGTTCGTTTGTGGTAAAGCCAGCAGAAACGCCGAAGAAACCTTGGCCTTTGTAATCCCTGACGAGGCAGAGAAGAGAATCTATTTGCTGAGCCTGTTCTTCGACCCCGGCTTGATGGACTTTTACACCGGACACCTTGACGGACCGTTCGACGTCGATGATCACGTACGCGCGGCCACTCTGATTCATGAGATAAGCCATCTGGAATCCCATACCGAAGACATCGCCTACATGGACGCTGCACATCCATTTCTGGACCTGATCAAACGTGGCACCTCAGAGGGCCTGAAAAAATACACAACCCTTGAACACGTGCAAAGCACCGCGCTGTCAGTGCTGACGCCGGCAACCCAGCTGTTCAAGGCCTGGAATAGGTATGAACAAGTCTGGAAGGACCTGGGCCAAACCGGGTCGACCAAGACCTATGACAAGGTGCTGAATCTCACAGGCGCGAAAACACTGGAGGAGGCCCGGCAGATATTCGTAACCGACTCGGATCGCCGGATGGACATCATCCTGGCGAATGCGGATTCGGTAACGTACCTGATCAGCCACTTGGGCAGGCAGCTGGACTGAACCTGCCCGAGTGGGGTCAATCAGTCTTTTTGGTCACGCAGGACATTGCCGGAGGCGCCGTCGATACGCGCTTCGTACACGACGCCATCGGCCTTGCGCCCCTTGACTTCCCAATAGCCGTTGTCGTCTGCCTCGGCAGCGTACACCTCGACATAACCGGCCTTGGTCTTGGCGACGTCAATCGCCTTTTCAATGGTGATCCAGCCCGCGCCCGGCTTATCGGCCAACGCCGCACCGGCGCCCAGCAGCGCAGAAGTTGCACATAGGGCGACTAAGGTTTTCTTCAGCATTTTCGTACTCCATTGTGGGAATGTCCTGAACAGCTTAGGCGCATTCAAACGAGAATAAGTTCCAATTGGCGTGCAATCACCATGATGGCAGTTCTCGGCGCCCGTCTCGGGAGGTTAGAATGTGGGAAATCAGGACGTTTAAATGACAGAAAAGTCTCTTTCAGAAGCCGAGTATGACGCGATCACCGACGCCGCCGCGCATTGGTGCATGCGCTTGCATGCGCACGACTGCATGCCCGCCGAGCGCCAGGCTTTTGAACAGTGGCACGACGCCCACCCACTGCACGCCTTTGAATACGCGGCCATGCTGGAAATCTGGGACGTCGCCGACCACCTGCCGCGCGACGAACCCGCATCGGTGGTGGTGCCCTTCAAACCCCGCCATCGCCTGCGCAACTATGCAGTGGCGGCAGCCATCTGCCTGGCGGCGCTGCCGCTGGCTGCATTTACCGGCTGGGAAGCGGGCTGGTTGCCGAACGCCTATGAGCGCTTCGATGCGCCCACAGGCCTGCGCCAGATCACGCTGGGTGATGGCAGCCAGGTGGAACTGAACCTGGGCACCGAACTGGTCTACAGCAACTACAAGGACCAACGACGCGTCACCCTGAAAAAAGGCGAGGCGTTTTTCAAGGTCAGCCATGACAGCGCCCATCCGTTCATCGTGCATGCCGGCGACGGCCAGGTACGGGTGACGGGCACGCAGTTCAACGTCTGGAAGTATGAAGACCAAGTCCGCGTGATGCTGCTTGAAGGCTCGGTACAGATTGCCAGCGACCAGATTCACGGCAGCGTGCCGCTCACGCCGGGCATGCAGGCCAGTTACCGCATGGGGGATGCGACCCCGCGGGTCAACGCGTTCAACCCCAATGACACGGCCCTGGCCTGGCGCCAGGGCAAGCTGGTGCTCGACAACCTGGCCCTGGCTGACGCGCTACCGCTGATCAACCGCTACCTGAAAAAAGCGGTGATGCTGGCTGATGCCAATACCGGCACGATCCGCATTGGCGGCATTTACAACATCAATGAGGTCAACAACCTCGTCCCCTCGCTGCCCAAGGTTTTGCCGGTGTACCTGACGCAAAACCAGGATGGCAATCCTGTGCTCAATTCGATTCCGCGTAAAACGCCGAAAGGCTGAAGTTCTACTGACAGGCTTGGGCGTTTTTTGCGCCTGCCGTGTCCGTTTTTGAAACACCTCCCTCCTCTACGCCGCCCACGCTGGGCGGATTCATCGTTTTGTCATTGGCTGTGTTACGCGGCTGATACAGCCAGGTGAAGCGCTTCAGGTGTGGCCGGGTATGCCCGGCTGAACCGTGACTGTCTCAGCCTTGAAACAACGCAGCCGCGAATTTTTCGCGCATAAATGACAACTCATTGAATAACAACAACTATTAAAAAGCGGCACGGCTTCTGCTCTATCCCTTACAGCGCTGTTTAGGGTCAGCGCGAAGAATAAGGAATGCCGCCGTGATCACACTCACTCAAGGTTCGATGAACGTACTGCTGATCAGCTGTGTACTCAGCGTTGGCATCAGTGCTCCGACCCTGGCAGGCGACGGCATTATCGTGACCGGTCGCAATGTGCAAGCGCACATGGCAGGTCGCGCATCGTTCGGTCCTGATCCTTATCCCCAAACCGCCAACGTCAATCCGAGCCGGGAAATCCATGACGCCCTTTCCGGCGAACTGAGCGACCGCGACTTCGGCAGCGTCAGCAGCGGCTTGAGCATCACCCGCGCCCTCCAGCCCAACGGCAATCTCTCCGGCTTGAGTGCCACACAAAACAGCATGTCCACCCTGGGCGCTGGCGCAGCCGCCAGCCGCAGTGGCGCCAGCAGTGGCGGCATGGGCGGGCAGATCAGCGGCTCGATCCAACGTGGTCTGGCGCCCCTGAACAACCTTGGCGGCATGATGGGGGGCAAACAATGACACGCTCCCTGCTCATCCTCGCCCTGCTCACCAGCACCTCAGCGATGGCCGACAACACTGCCGTGATGAACAACAGCGGCAAAGCCTACAACGGCAACGTGATGATCAACCAGTCGGCGGGCAACCAGCAGCAAACCGCCAACAATCGCGCGGTTGCACTCGGTGGCCAGGCCACCACCCGCAACATCCAGAACATGGATGGCAAGGTCGACCCCTCCCTGAACGCCAAGGCAGCGATCGAGGGCAACTCTTTTACCAATGGCAACGGCATGTTGGGTATCAACCAGTCCGCCGGGGCCAATAACCAATTAGTCAATGCCGTGAGGATCAGCGTCAACGCTGGCCCGCAAAGCATCGACGACAGCGTCCTGTTGCAACAGAACACGACGACGCTGGCAACCGACTCAGGGCTCACCCCCACCACTGGCAGCCGCCAAGTCGTGACAAGCGACCAGGCCTTCACAGGCAGCCGAGGAGTGATTCAGGTGAACCAGAGTGCAGGGGTGGGGAACCGAGTGGCTAACACCCTGGGCATCACTATCAAGTAAAGGCTTGGTAGCACTAGTTAGACCGTACCAACACTTAACCAACTAATTAGAAGCAAGGAGAAACACCATGAAACCTCAAATGGCTCTGAAACCAATGGTTTTCGCTCTCGCCGCACTCATGGCTGCTGCTGCCCAAGCAGGTGGTGGCTGGCACCCTGCGCCTCAACCAACTGGTGTGGTTGCCTCGGTGGTGACCGATGTGCAAAACAGTGGCGGCAACAAGTTCGATGACACCAACACCGAAAACAATGCCTCTGCCGATAACTCGGGAAATAGCAACAACGGCAACACCGGGATTAACGTTCAAGCCGGCAGTGGCAACCAGGCAGACAACTCTGCCGCCATCTCCAGCGCCAAAGGCGACTTTGCAACCGTGTTTGCTGTTGTCGATGTGAATCAAAACAGCGCACTGAACAACTTCGTCAACAAAGGCACGCAAAACAACGCGTCCCTTGATAACTCCCTCGTCGGCAACTCCGGCAACCTGGGCTACAACGGTCAGGCCGGTCAAGGCAACCAGGGTAAAAACAACCTGGCAATCACTACTGCCGATGGCAAAAACATCGCAGCGGCCGCCAACACCGAGCAAAACTCGCTCGCCAACAGCTACCTCAACACCGCAGCCAGCGGGTATGGCCATCACGGCAAGCCTCAGTATGTGTCGAACAACTCCAGCCTCGACAACTCGGTTAACCGCAACTCCGGCAACGTAGGTGTGAACCTGCAATCCGGTTCGGGTAACCAAGGCAGCAACAGCCTGTCTGTAGGCCAAGGTTGCAGCGTTTGCCAAAGCGGCGTTCGCTTCTGATGCAACAAGGGGCCTTGGCAACAAGGCCCTTTTTCATTCCAGTGTCCAACAGGTCATTCGATCATGCGCCTCGCGACCCTCACCCTCTTGATGTTGCTCACCGGCCCAACCTGGGCAGGCACCATGGCGATTTCCGCCATGCCTGGCGGTGCAGTCATCTACAAGAAGGTCGAGAGTATCCGTGAACGCCGCTTCGCCAACCTGGTGGAACAGAAAACCGATTTCAGCTGCGGTGCTGCGGCACTCGCCACCATCCTGCGCCAGGGCTATTGGCTCGACGTAGATGAAGAACACGTGATCAAAGGCATGCTGGTCAACGCCGACCAGGACCTGGTACGCACCCAGGGTTTTTCCATGCTGGACATGAAGCGCTACCTCGAAAGCATCAACATGCGCGCGCGGGGCTACAAGATCGGGCCAGACACCCTGGCGACCTTGAAGATCCCTGTAGTAGTGCTGCTGGAGATTCGTGGCTACAAGCACTTCGTGGTACTGCAGCGTTCGGACAAGGACTGGGTCTATATCGGCGACCCGGTGCTGGGCCATAAACGCTACTCACACGATGACTTCGTCAAAGGCTGGAATGGCATCGTCTTCGCCGTGTTGGGCGAAGGGTACGACAAGGCCAATGCCCTGCTCGACCCGCCCCTGCCTTTGACCGCCAAGAACCAGTTGAATGAGTTCAGGCCCATAGGCGATGCCGAGCTGATGGACTTCGGTTTCATCCAAAGCGACTTCTTCTAAGAAGCGCAATAAGGGGCAGGACGCTCCAGGAGCAAAAGATGAACACTTACCGTTGGCTGACGGTCATGTGCCTGGCAGCCTCAATGCCCGCTTATGCTTCATCGGCGTTCAAACCGATTGAACTCAAGGATTCGGAAATGGCCGAGCTACGCGGCCGTTACGTGATGCCGGGGCGAATCATCAGCTTTGGCATTGTCATGAGCAGCACCTTCAAAAATGCCGCTGGAGACGTCATCACCGGCACGGCAAACATGCAGATCGACTCCTCCACTGTCACCCCGCAGTTTTATGTGCATACCTACGGCTCTTCCGGTACGGGCACTGGCCAAGGGCAAGGCACCGGCACGGTAACCGGGGGCGCCGGCTTGGGCAGCGGCCAGGGCGTGACACAAAGCGTACGCGCCGCCGGCGATGGCAACACGGCCTACAACAATGTCGGTATCAGCGTGACTGAAAATGGCTTCGCGCCCGCCAATGTCGTGCAATCCGGTGAAGTACTGCTAGCGGGCGGTGTGGTCAGGGGGACGAGTGCGGCGGGTGATATCGCCGTTTCAGCGAAAAACGGCGGCCTGCAAATGGCGATTCAAGCCAAGAACAACCAAGGCAACAGCCTCCAACAGATCGGTGGCGGCAACCTGGGCCAGGCTATAGCCCTGACCGGCAACGCCAACTTCGTCAACAACATGACCCAACTCAACGTGGTGATGGGCAATAACGGATTGAACAACCCAGCGCTGAACTGCAACCTGGACCAACTCAAAGGCCTACGCGCTCTCGGTTATTGAACTACGCTGACCCTCGACACTTTCGCATTAGAAAAGGACGGCTTATTTCATGCATCGATCGTTATCGCTACGTGCGGTGGTCTGTTTAAGTACGCTCTTGCCCGCATCCATGTTGTATGCCGCGCCAGACGCCGATATCGAGACCCTCAAACAGGAACTTCTGGAACTCAAGCAGCGGTACGAAGTGCAGCAAAAAGCCCTGGCAGTACTTGAGCAGCGAGTACGTCAGGTTGAGGATCAGCCCGCGACCCCGGCCCCGAAACGCTTGGCCAAGTCGCCGGCTGACTTCCAGAAAGCCAGCGGCGCCACCGTTGCCGGCACTGGCGCTGCCGCTGCATCCGGTGGCGCGGGCGGTGGCGGCAGCTCCTATGGCCAGGCCCTCAAGGACGATTCGGCTCCTGCGCAAAGCGTGAGCAACCTCTACAACGAAGCCAGCGGCTTTTTCGGCAATGGCAACTTCAGCTTTGAAACCGGGATCACCTACGCGCGATATGACGCTCGCCAATTGACCCTCAACGGTTTTCTGGCACTGGACTCGATCTTCCTCGGCAATATCAACCTGGACCGCATCAAGTCCGACAACTGGACCCTGGACCTGACCGGACGCTACAACGTCGACAACCGTTGGCAGTTCGACGTCAACGTGCCGGTGGTGTACCGCGAGTCGACCTATCAATCCGGCGGCGCCAATGGCGGCAGCGGCACCTCGACCTCCGAAGAGTCGGTGTCGCGCGATCCGACCATTGGTGATGTCAACTTCGGGGTGTCCTACAAGTTCCTCGACGAAACCCCGTCCCTGCCGGATGCGGTGGTGTCGGTGCGGGTCAAGGCGCCGACGGGCAAAGAGCCGTTCGGGATCAAGCTGGTGCAGTCGGCGGCCAATACCAACCTTTATGTGCCCGAGAACTTGCCGACGGGTAACGGCGTATGGTCGATCACCCCAGGCATCTCGCTGGTGAAGACCTTCGATCCCGCCGTGTTGTTTGGCTCGCTGTCTTACACCCACAACTTTGAAGGCTCGTTTGACGACATCAGCAGTGACGTCAACCAGAAGGTTGGCGGCAAAGTCGCCCTTGGCGACAGCTTCCAACTCGGCGTCGGCGTAGCCTTCGCGCTGAACGAGAAGATGAGTATGTCGTTTTCGGTCTCCGACCTGATCCAGCGCAAGAGCAAGCTCAAGCCTGACGGCGGCGACTGGCAATCGGTGGTGTCCAGTGACGCCAACGCCGGGTATTTCAACGTGGGTATGACCATTGCGGCCACGCCAAACCTGACCATCGTGCCCAACCTGGCCATCGGCATGACCGACGATGCGCCAGACTTCACTTTCAGCCTGAAATTCCCTTACTACTTCTGATTGCCACACAAGGAAAAGCCCCGCAACGATAAGGGTCGTTGCGGGGCTTTTCGGTTTACCCGCCCTAGCGGATCTGGTGTTTGTGCAGCAACCGGTAGAACGTCGGCCGGGAAACCCCCAGCACACGGGCGGCGACACTCAGGTTGTCGCTGTGCCGGTTGAGCACATCGCACAGCGCCTGGCGTTCGGCGCGGTGCTTGTAATCCTCCAGTGTAGCCATCGGCGCAACAATTGCCTGTTCGCTTTGCAATCCCAGATCAACGGCTTCGATCTGCCGCCCTTCGGCCAGTACCAGGCCACGGCGCACGCGGTTTGCCAGCTCACGGACATTGCCCGGCCACGGGTGTTTGCCCATCGCGACGAGAGCGCTTTCGCTGAAGCTGCGTGGGCGGCGCCCGGTTTCCTGGCTGTAGAAGCGGGAAAAGTGGTTGGCCAGCATGGCGACGTCGCCGTGGCGCTCGCGCAGGGGCGCGGTGATTACTTGCAGGACATTGAGCCGGTAATACAGGTCTTCGCGAAAGGTGCCCTTCTCAACCGCGGCTTCGAGGTCGACGTGGGTCGCCGCCAATACCCGCACATCCACGGGAATGGGCTGGCTGCCGCCGACGCGCTCGATCTGCTTCTCCTGGAGAAAACGCAGCAGGTTGGCTTGCAGTTCCATGGGCAGGTCGCCGATTTCATCGAGAAACAGCGTGCCACCATGGGCCGCTTCGATCCGCCCGACCTTGCGCTGATGAGCGCCGGTGAACGCGCCCTTCTCGTGGCCGAACAACTCCGACTGGATCAGGTGTTCCGGGATCGCGCCGCAGTTGATCGCGACAAACGGCTTGGCATGGCGTTGGGATTGACGGTGCAGGGTCTTGGCCACCAACTCTTTGCCGGTGCCGCTGTCGCCACGGATCAGCACGGGGGATTCAGTGGGGGCCAGCTTGGACAGCAACTTGCGCAGTTCGCGGATGGGGCGGCTGTCTCCCAGCAATTCATGCTCGGGCCCGTCCACCGGCGTATTGGCCTGGCCGCGCAGGCGTGCCATGCCAAACGCTCGGCCCAGCGTAACCTGCACCCGGGACACGTCGAACGGCAAGGTGTGGAAGTCGAAGAACCATTCGTAGACAAAGTCGCCGACGTTTTGCAGGCGCAAGACGTCGTGGCTGAGTACGGCGATCCATTCGGTGCCACTGCGGCCTATCAGCTCCTTGACCGCCTCGGGGCGCTCCAGGTGATAGGGCTGCAGCCGCAGCAGGCCGACATCGCAGGAGCGGTCGCCGACCGTTTCCAGGGCACAGCTGTCGACCTCCCAGCCGGCCGTACGTAGACCCGGCAGCAGCCCGTGACAGTCATCACAGGGGTCAACTACCAGCAAGCGGCGCTGCACAGGTGTAACAACCATGACTATTCCTTGGCGTCAAAATTGTTAAATTTATTTAGAAACAACGGTTTGTGATGCCTGATCGTTACAGTAGCAAGGTATTGACGCGTGTCTTGTACCGTTTCGCTATAAGTGTTGGCAAAAAGCCACTTCGCTGTGCCAGGGATTAAAAAGTTGCCGCGCCTGGAAACTTTCATTCAGCTTTCAAAACAGCCGGTTACATGACGCTCATCACGAAAGTTTGAATTTTCTTGCTCTAACATGTGACCCGTACCCCGCCATCGTGCATCAGTACAAGTAACTCGCCGCCTGGCTCGCCCAACCGACGGCACTTCACTTGATTGGGCATTTAGAGAGAAGACCCACATGAACGCCCCGCTCCGCATCAACGAAGCTCTTTTGATCGCAGACCGTGCCTTCCAGCCCTTTCAGTGCGTGGCCTGGCATGACGGCAATGGCGCCCTGAGCCTGAGCGTCATCGACCGCACCAACAACCGTATCGGCAGCAAGCAATTGTCTTCGAGCGCCTACACCGACCCGGCGCAACTCGAAGACTTGCTGTTGCAGGCCCGTGCCGAGCTCGATAAAAGTGGCTACCAGTTGCAGTCCTGGGCAATGCCGAAGTAATTCAACACAGCAACTTGCGCGCAGTGCCTGATGACAAAACAGTGCGCGCAAGTTGAGTGTTAAAGCCCGGGACGGTTATCGCGCAGTTAGAATAAACCGCTCGATTGCTTCTGCCGCCCCATCCTCGCTATTACTTCCAGTCACAACACTGGCGTGACGCTTGACCGCCTCTTCAGCCTGCCCCATGGCAATCGACAGCCCCGCCACCGCAAACATCGCCGGGTCATTGCCACCATCGCCAATCACCGCCGTTTGCTCCAGCGGCACGCCAAGGTGCCGGGCCAGCGTCTTCAACGCCTCGCCCTTGTTGGCCAGCATCGCCGTCACATCCAGGTAAACCGGTTGCGAACGCGACACCTGGGCCAAGCCTTGCACCTTGGGCTGCAACAACGCTTCCAGCTCAATCAGCCGTTGCGTGTTGAGGCTGGCGGCGACGATTTTGTCGATGCGGTCCAGGTACGGCTCGAAGCTCTCCACGACCACCGGCCCGTAGCCCAGGCCGTCAGCTTCGCGCTGCACCATCGGCCCGGGAGGGTCGCGGCGCAACCAGTCGCCGTCGGCAAACACCCAGACCTCCACATCCGGCTCGGCCGAAAACAGTGCCAGGGTGACCAATGCCGCTTCAGCAGGCAGATGGTGGGCCACCAGCACGCTGCCGTCGGGATTGATCAGCGTGCCGCCATTGAAGCCCGCCACCGGGATATCGATGCCAAAGGCCTCGACCAGATGCAGCATGGCCTTGGGCGGTCGCCCGCTGGCCAGGCTGAAAAACACCCCGGCCGCGCGCAGGGCGCGCACTGTATCCAGCGTGCGCTGGCTGAGCCGGTGATCCGGGTGCAGCAAGGTGCCGTCGACGTCACTGAGGATAAAGCGGATGGGATGAATCGCCGCGTCACTCATCCGAGCGTGTGCCAGGCACGGCCATCACGGGCCAACAAGGCGTCTGCCGCTGCCGGGCCATCTTCGCCGGCCTTGTAGGCCTCGATCCCGTCATCCTGCTTCCACGCATCGAGGAACGGCTGCACTGCGCGCCAGCCGTTTTCGATGTTGTCGGCCCGCTGGAACAATGTCTGGTCGCCGGTCATGCAGTCGTAAATCAGGGTTTCGTACCCGGTCGATGGCTGCATTTCGAAGAAGTCCTTGTAGGCGAAACCCAGTTGGATATTGGCCATGTCCAGGGTCGGCCCAGGCCTTTTGGCCAACAGGTCGAACCACATGCCTTCGTTTGGCTGGATCTGGATTTTCAAATAGGTGGGCTTGAGCTCATCCACTTCGGTGTCACGAAACTGCGCATAGGGCGCCGGCTTGAAGCAGATGACGATTTCGGTGTCGCGCACGCTCATGCGCTTGCCCGTGCGCAAGTAGAACGGCACACCGACCCAGCGCCAGTTATCGATCATCACCTTGAGGGCAACGAAGGTTTCGGTGCTGCTGTCCGGCGCGACGTTGGCCTCTTCGCGGTAACCGGGCAGCTGCTTGCCGCCGATTTCACCGGCAGTGTATTGCCCACGTACCGAGTTGGCCCGCGCATCCTCCAGGGACCAGGGACGCACTGCCCCAATCACCTTCGCCTTTTCCCCACGCACGGCGTCGGCACCGAAGGCGGCAGGCGGTTCCATGGCCACCATCGCCAGCAACTGGAACAGGTGGTTGGGCACCATGTCGCGCAAGGTGCCCGTTTTTTCGAAGAAATTGCCCCGCGTCTCGACGCCGACGGTTTCGGCGGCGGTGATTTGCACGTGGTCAATGTAGTGATTGTTCCAGAACGCTTCGAACAGCACGTTGGAAAAACGGCTGATCAGGATGTTCTGCACGGTTTCCTTGCCCAGGTAATGGTCGATGCGATAGATCTGCTTCTCGCTCATCACCTTGAGCAGGCTGGCGTTCAACGCCTCGGCGGTGGCCAGGTCGGAGCCGAAGGGTTTCTCGATCACCACACGGCGGAAACCTTCCTCGGTTTCCGCCAGCAAGCCGGCACTGCCCAGGCGCTGCACCACTTCACTGAAGAAGCGCGGTGCAGTGGCCAGGTAGAACACCGCGTTGCCAGTACCGCTGTCAGCGATCTTCTGGCCGATGTCCGCATAGGTGCTGTCGTCGAGGAAGTCGCCCTCGACGTAGCTGATGCCTTTGGCCAACTGGGCCCACAGTTGTGGGTCCAGGGCGTTGTCGGCACTGCCCTTGACCTTGCTCGCGGCCTCGGTGCGGATGAAGTCTTCGAGCTTCTTGGCAAAGTCCGCGTCACTGATGGCGTTGTGATCAACGCCGACAATACGCAGGCCATCGCCCAGCAACCCATCGCGACTGAGGTTGTACAGCGCCGGCATCAGCAGGCGCTTGACCAGGTCGCCATGGGCGCCAAACAGAAACAGGGTGGTGGCTGGAGCGGGTGCGGCCTTGGACTTCTTGCCGTTAGCGGTCATTTTTTCGAAGTCTCCACGTGGCCACCAAAGCCGAAGCGCATGGCGGACAGCATTTTGTCACCGTAGGTGCTCTGCTGGCGCGAGCGGAAGCGGGCGAACAACGAGGTGGACAGCACGGGTACCGGCACGGCTTGTTCCATGGCGGCTTCGATGGTCCAGCGGCCTTCGCCACTGTCGGCCACGGAGCCGGAGTAACCGTCGAGTTTCGGGTCGGTGGCCAGGGCGTCGGCGGTCAGGTCCAGCAGCCAGGACGACACCACGCTGCCACGGCGCCAGACTTCGGCGATGTCGGCGACGTTAAGGTCGAAGCGCTGGTCTTCAGGCAGGTTGTCCGAGTTCTTGGTCTTGAGGATGTCAAAACCTTCGGCAAACGCCTGCATCATCCCGTATTCGATGCCGTTGTGGATCATCTTGACGAAGTGCCCTGAACCCGCGGGGCCGGCGTGGATGTAGCCCTGTTCGGCGCGCGGGTCAGCGCTGTCTTTGCGGTCCTTGGTGCGCGGGATATTGCCCAGGCCTGGCGCCAGGGTCTTGAAGATCGGGTCGAGGCGCTGCACGGTTGCGGTGTCGCCGCCGATCATCATGCAATAGCCACGCTCCAGGCCCCAGACGCCGCCGGAGGTGCCGACGTCGACATAGTGCAGGCCTTTTTCCGCCAGCGCCTTACCGCGACGCACGTCATCCTTATAATTGGTGTTGCCGCCGTCGATGATCACATCACCGTCTTCCAGCAGCTCGCTCAGTGCATTGATGGTGTCTTCGGTGGGTGCGCCTGCTGGCAGCATCACCCAGACGGCGCGGGGCTTTTGCAGCCCGGCGACCAGGGCCTTGAGATCGGCGACGCCGGTGGCGCCCTCTTCGCTCAAGGTTTTGACAAATGCTTCGTTACGGTCGAAAACTACGGTGGTATGCCCATTGAGCATCAGGCGCCGTGCAATATTCCCGCCCATGCGGCCTAGTCCGATAATCCCCAGTTGCATGTGCTGATGCTCCTAACTACTAAAAAATGTGTGACATAGTTTATAGCGCAATGAGGCTAATGAGGATGAGAACAGTGCAGATCCATTCAGTTTCATGACAAAAAAGTAGCCATCGTTTCACCATCACGGCAGCGAAAGTCACACGACCATCAAAAATAAAAAAGTTCCCTTGCTGCAAAAAAGAATTCAGACTTGCTCCCGACTGATGCCGAGAACCTCGAATCAAGCGTTCTGGCACCGCGATCTACCGGCTATTTGCGAGGCAAGCAATGAGCACAGCACAGATGACCCGCCCTCCACAGACCCTCTACGTCACTGTCCCTCGCGAAGAGTTGCGCCAGCTGAAGCATGAGCGCGATCAATTGCAGCAGGAGGTCCTGCGCCTGCGTTCGCACCTGCAAGCCCAGCTCGATCAGGCCTCGACCCCGGCGTTAAGCGCCCTGTAAGGCAATCCTTACAAAAAACTCACGAAGTTTTCACACCCCCTTCCCGATACTCCAGCCCCCAAGGGCCACCCCATGCAAGGGTGGCCTCTGTTGCGTGCATTCCTGCACACAATTGAAAAATCACCGGGTTGGAGCGCTGGATGGCGATGTTCAAACGCAGCACTAAGTCTGCGAAAGGCTTTGATTGGGCCGGCCTTGGCTGGCTTTTCCTGTTTTTCTGGTACTTCTCGGGTATTACCCAACTGCTTATCCTGGCGACCGGCACTTCCGGTTTCGCGGGCTTTCGCCAGGCATTCTTCATGAGTGCACTGTGGCTGGCGCCCCTGTTGGTATTCCCACGCTACACCCGTTCGCTCGCCGCCTTGATCGGCGTGGTGCTGTGGGCCTGTTCCATGGCCAGCCTGGGTTATTTCTTCATCTACCAGCAGGAATTTTCCCAAAGCGTCATCTTCATCATGTTCGAATCGAACATCTCTGAAGCTGGCGAATATGCCACCCAATACTTCGCCTGGTGGATCGTGCTGGCGTTCATTGCCCACACCGCCCTGGCTGTTTTCCTCTGGTCCCGTGTACGCCCGGTCTACCTGCCACGTGGCCAGGCGCTGGTGGCGGCCACGGCGATTGTGATCGCGATTGTCGGCTATCCGCTGGTCAAGCAGATCGCCCGCAGCGACACGATGGAAGATGCCATCGACCGCTTTGAAGCACGTATCGAGCCGGCCGTGCCATGGCAAATGATCGTCGCCTACCATCGCTACACCCAGCAATTGGACAACATGCAAGGCATGCTCGACAGTGCCAGCCAGATCCCACCGCTGCGTAACCTCAAAGACACCATGGCCGGCCAACCCTCGACCCTGGTCCTGGTGATCGGCGAGTCCACCAACCGCCAGCGCATGAGCCTCTACGGTTACCCGCGCAACACCACGCCGGAACTGGACAAGCTGCGCGACCAGCTGGCGGTGTTCGACAACGTCATCACCCCGCGCCCCTACACCATTGAAGCGCTGCAACAGGTCCTCACTTTTGCTGATGAAGAGAACCCGGATCTTTATCTCAAGACCCCGTCCATTGTCAGCGTAATGAAACAAGCCGGTTACAAGACCTACTGGATCACCAACCAGCAGACCATGACCAAGCGCAACACCATGCTCACCACGTTCTCTGAACAAGCCGACGAGCAGGTCTACCTCAACAACAACCGCAACCAGAATGCCCGCCAGTACGACGGCGACGTACTGCCGCCCTTCGCCAAGGCCTTGGCCGACCCGGCCGAGCGCAAGTTCATCGTGGTGCATTTGCTCGGCACCCACATGAGCTACCAGTACCGTTACCCGCCGACCTTCGACAAGTTCACCGACCGCCAAGGCGTACCGGCCGGCGTGAGCGACGATCAATTGCCGACCTACAACAGCTACGACAATGCGGTGCTGTACAACGATTTCGTGGTGTCGAGCCTGATCAAGGATTACGCCAAGACCGACCCCAACGGCTTCCTGTTGTACTTGTCGGACCACGGCGAAGACGTATTCGACTCTGCCGGCCACACCACCCTGGGGCGCAACGAAGGCAAACCGACGGCACCGATGTACACCATTCCCTTCATGGCCTACGCCTCGCCGAAATGGCGCGAGAGCCACGACTGGAGCTTTGCCGGCGACTTGCAGCGCCCTTACAGCAGCTCGCAGCTGATCCATACCTGGGCCGACCTGGCCGGGCTGAGCTTCGACGAACTGGACCGCAGCAAAAGCCTGGTCAGCGACAGCTTCAAGGCGCGCCCGCAGATGATCGGCAACCCGTACCTGCGCCAGCAGAAGCCATTGATTGATTTCAGTTTGATCAAGCCGAAGAAGGCCGAACCCACTGATGTGGTGGTCAAGTAATCGAAGGCTTGTAACAAAAAGATAACAATCATTCTCATCTAACCCTAAAGTTCCCTCGCTCCTTTCGTCTTTGAGCCATGGCCTTTTCTTACCGAGAAGGCCGCAAAGACGACAAGGAGTCTTCCGCGATGTTCGCGCCTTTCACCCGTTCCATGACCTTCACCCTTGGCCTGTTCAGCATCGTGCTGAGCCCCGCCCTGCTGGCTGAAACCGACCCCGAACCCGCACCGGCCAAGGCCCTGGAGCTGGGCAGTACCAGCATCACCGCCGAAGGCCTGGGCGCCACCACTGAGCACACAGGCGCCTACACCACCGGCTCGATGAGCACCGCCACGCGCTTGAATCTGTCGATCAAGGAAACCCCACAGTCGATCTCAGTGGTCACGCGCCAGCAGATGGATGATTTCAATCTCAATACATTGACTGACGTACTGCGCCAGACCACGGGCGTTACTGTCCAGCATCTGGACTCGGATCGCGCGGGCTATTCATCCCGTGGCTACGGGATCGATAACTTCCAGATCGACGGCATGCTCAACACCTTCGGCCGCATGAAGTCAGACGCCGACACCATCATCTACGACCGCATTGAAGTGGTCCGCGGCGCCACCGGCCTGACCACCGGTGCCGGCAACCCTTCGGCCACGGTCAACATGATTCGCAAGCGCCCCACCGCCCAGTGGCAAGCCCAGACCGGCGTCAGCGGCGCCAGCCATGACAATTACTATAGCTACCTGGATGTGGGCGGGCCGCTGGCATTTGACGGCCGGCTGCGCGGGCGTACGGTGCTGGCGTACCGTGACAGCAAGTCCTTTCGCGACAACTACGCACTGCAACGGGAAGTCGGCTACGGCATTCTCGAAGGCGACCTGACGGATGACACGGTGGTTGCCGTAGGTTTTGACTACCAGAACAAGCATGTGCAGGGCAGCTCCTGGGGCACCCTGCCCTATTGGAACAGCGACGGCAGCAAGGCGCGGCTCTCTCGCTCGGCCAACCTGGCAGCCGATTGGAGCTCCTGGCCACTAAAGGACAAGACCACCTTCGCCTCCATCGACCACAAACTGTCTGCGGATTGGCGCCTGAAGGCCGCCTACACCCACCGGCAAAGTGACACCGACGGCAAGGTGTATTACGGCGGCTCGGGCTTCCCCAACCCCGATGGCAGCGGCATGACCGCCTGGACCAACCAGATGGTGGGCACGTCGAAAATGGATGTGGTCGATCTGAATCTCAACGGCACCTATTCATTGCTAGGTCGTGAACATGAGTTGATGGTGGGTTACGGCGAATCCGAGCAACGCGACTCGTCGCCCTACCAGCGTTTTGAAACACCGGATGGGTACGAGAACATCGCAGACTGGAAACACATGGGCGGCATCGCCAAGTTCCCCGACCGCACCACCAACCTGCAAGGCGAGCACTCGCGCAAGAAACAAAAAGCCGGCTACCTGGCGACACGCCTGAGCCTCACCGAAAAACTGCACGCCGTTCTGGGCAGCCGTTATGGCAGTTGGGAGATCGAAAGCGTCTCGCCGGAGTATGACGCTGAGTTCCAGTTGACCCGCGCGCCAAAAACCCGCCAGACCCACAACGACATGTGGACCCCCTACGCCGGCCTGCTCTACGACATCACGCCGGAGTACACCATGTATGCCAGCTACACCGACATCTTCAACCCGCAAAGCGTACGTGACGTCAGCAGGAAATACCTGGAACCCGTGGTGGGCAGCAACTATGAAGTCGGCCTGAAAGGCAGCCTGTTGAACGAGCGCCTGAACCTGGCGGCGGCGTATTTCTGGAGCACCCAGGACAACGTCGCCGAACTGGACAATGCCGCCAAACCCGACCCCATCACCCGCGAACAGTTCTACACCTCCGGGGGCAAAGGCAGCAAGGTCCAGGGGTTTGAAGCCGAGGTGTCAGGCGAGGTCATGCAGGACTGGAACCTCACGGCGGGCTACAGCTACACCCACTCGCTGAACGGCGATAAACAACGCAGCAACACCAACGTGCCGTTGAACATGCTGAAAGTCTCGACGTCCTATCGCCTGCCCGGCGAATGGCGAGGGCTGACCGTTGGCGGCGCGGTGAACTGGCAGAGCGACTTCTACCAGTTCGCCGATCGCCCAAGCGGCGGCCGGGACACGGAGGGCTACCTGAATACCGAACGCGCCAAGATCACCCAGCAGGCCTACACCGTGGTCAACCTGATGTCGCGCTACCAGTTCGACGAGCACGTTTCGGCATCCGTTAACGTAAACAATCTATTTGATAAAAAATATTACGAACGTGTCGGCTTCTACAATGGCGTGTATTGGGGCGACCCGCGCTCTATTACGCTGGCTGTGGATTGGAAACTCTAAATCTGCCTGCCTGCTCAGCCGTGAAACTTAACAAGGTTGTTAAGTTTCACGGTCACCCACTTAAGCTTCACTTAATAAAGCCTGCACATAATCGCCCCCACGAGTCTGATCAAGCGAACAGACGCCGATCAAATACTTATGGGAATACCGACGATGAAACTCTCTACTTTGATGCTTGCCGGCCTGATGACCCTGACCTCTGCCGCCGCTTTTGCTGAAGGTGGCGCCGAGCGTTCGCGGGAGTTCTATGCCAATTTCAAATTCATGCAAGACCAGAACAATAGCAAGGCCGAACAAACGGCCACCGCTAATGTGAAGAACCCCAAAACAGTACCTGCCGTTCAAAACAGCGACGAACCACAACCGAAAAGTTAATTAACCCGTAACCCCCTTGTCATTCCGCTCCTTTGACCAGGGTAACTTGGCGCCAGACTCTGGCGCCTTTTTTTTTGCACTTTCGAACACTAACCACTTATAAAGGTTTATGCCAAAACAACATGCGCCCGTGTGCAGGGTCAAACTTCGAATCATCAAATCCAAACTTACGGTATGCCGACTGAGCCACCGCATTCCCCTCAAGCACCTCCAGGGTGATCTTGCAGCAACCGCGTTGACGGGCGATTTCTTCGACCTTCTGCAGCATTTTCTGGCTCAAGCCCAGGCCGCGAAAGGCATTCATCACCACCACATCGTGGACGTTGACCAAGGGACGACAAGCAAAGGTCGAAAACCCTTCAAAGCAATTGACCAACCCCGCCGGCTCGCCGCCGACAAACGCCAGAACGCTGAATGCATGCGGGCGCTTGGCCAACTCGCCAGGCAGTTGCTGCAACAGATCGGCAGGCAGGCTGTGGCCACCTCCCATGGGGTCTTCAGCGTAATGGTTGAGTACCAGGCTGATCGCCTCGGCGTGTACGGGATTGGTATAGCTGGCTTGCAGCACCAGGATGTCTGGGGTGTCCATTTCCTTCCTCGATAGCGTCCACACGGGAATCATCTCCCTTTCAGGCGGACGATTGTAAGCGTGACGTGGGCGGTAGATGAAGGAGATTAACTACAAATTCTCGACTGAAAACACCGTGGGTCCACGCATGAACACGCGTGAACCGTGTGGTGCCGGGGATTTTTCTTACGTCCCAAAACGCTGCAATTGCATCTCCTGCAAGCGGCTCAGCGTGCGGCGAAACGCAAACTCCAGATAACCTTCGGTGTACAGGCACTCCAACGGCACCTCGGCTTCGATGAATAACGGCACTTTGCGGTCATAGCATTCGTCCACCAAGGCAATGAAGCGCCGCACACTGTCATCGTGTACCGATAGCTCGGGCAACTCCCGATCACCCGCCTCGACACGCTGGACACCATCTTCGGTGCCGCGCGCAATGCGCCCAGGGCGCTTTTGCGCGCTGAGGTTAGGGACTTCCCCCAGCAGGATGGCGTTAAAACGATCGCACAACTGCATGAAATCCATCGCAGCCAGAGGTTGTTCACACAGATCGGCGTAGCGGCACCAGAGCACGCTATCACTGGACTGCACGGCAGCAATCGAGCGGTAGCCGACACTGACCGGCCCACTGCGCACGGCCTGCCCCTCCGTCAATTGCTTGAACACCTCGCCCAACGCATCGGGCTGATTCACCCAGTAACGCTGCACACCCAGGCCTGGGTGCAAACGATGGTCCTCAGCACCGTCCACGGCCACCACCTGCATATGCTGCTGGATGGCCGCGATACCCGGCAGGAAACGCTCGCGGTTAAAGCCCCCCGCGTACAACTGATCGGGCGGCTGGTTGGAGGTGCAGACCATCACCACGCCCTCCTCGAACATCACCTGGAACAGCCGCCCCAGGATGATTGCATCACCGATGTCATTGACGAACAACTCGTCAAAGCACAGCACGCGCACTTCCCGGGCCAGCTCACGGGCCAGTGCCTGCAAGGGGTCCTGAACACCTGTGAGCTGAAACGAACGCTGATGCACCCAGCCCATGAAGTGATGGAAATGCTGGCGCCGCGCAGGCACCCGCAGGCTTTGGTAGAACTGGTCCATCAGCCAGGTTTTGCCACGACCCACCGGCCCCCACAAGTAAACCCCGGTGATCGGCGAGCGGCCTTGATGCAGCGCTTCATGGCAGGCTTGCAGCGCCTCCACCGCCCGACGCTGGGCGTCGTCGGCAACGAAGCCCTGCTGGGCGATGGCGTGTTGGTAGGCCGCGCGGGGTGAGTCAAACGCCATGGGTTTTACGCAAGGCTCTTGCTGACCACCTCGAACACATCGCTGGACAGCTCACCGGAGGCTCGAATGCGCTCCAGCTCCGCCTTCATCAGCGCCTGACGCGCGCTGTCGTATTTGCGCCAGCGGGTCAGCGGCGCCAGTTGGCGCGAGGCGATCTGCGGGTTGAAGCCGTTCAACTGGATTACCAGGTCCGCCAGGAAGCGATAACCCGAGCCATCTGCTGCATGGAAGTTGATCAGGTTCTGCCCGGCAAATGCGCCGATCAGTGCACGCACCTTGTTCGGGTTCTTGAGCGTGAACGCCGGGTGTTCCATCAGCGCCTTGACCCGCTCCAGCCCGCCCGGCAGCGTGCTGCCAGCCTGGACGCTGAACCACTGGTCCATGACCAACGGGTTGTCCTTGAAGTTCTCGGCAAACACCGCCAGCGCCTGGGCCTTTTCAGCTTCAAACGGCGAATTCACCAGGACCGCCAGTGCGGTGAGGCGCTCGGTCATATTGTCGCTGGCGTCAAACTGCTCCAGTGCCGCCGCCAACACCTGCGGCTTGCCGCTGAGCATCAGGTAGGACAGCGCAATATTCTGCAAGGCGCGACGGGCAAAGTGCTCGGCGGCAGCCACGTAAGGGGTGTTCTTCGACAGCTCGCGATTGGCCTGGTAACGCAGCCACAGGTCGTCAAACAACTGCTCAGCCAGTTGCTGGCGGGCAAACTCACGGGCGGCATGGATGGCATCGACATCCGCCACTTCGCTGATTTCGGTCAGGTAGGCTTCGCCCGGCAACGAAAGCATTTCTGCCACCATCGCCTGATCCAGCGTTTCATCGCGCAGCACGGTGCGCAACGCATCGACAAGGCGCTGATCCAGCGCGAGCGGCTGGCCCGCCTGATGCTGGCCAATCAACTCCTGCAACACCTGCACCGCCAGTTGCTGGCCCGCATCCCAGCGGTTGAAACCGTCGCTGTCGTGCTGCATCAGGAACATCAGTTGGTCACGGCTATACGGGAAGCTCAGCTTCACCGGCGCCGAGAAACCGCGCAGCAGCGACGGCAATGGTTGTTCAGCGATGTCAACGAAGGTGAAGGTTTGCTCGGCCTCGGTCACCGAGATCACGCGGGAGGTGTCGCCCGCAGTGGCTTCACCGGCCAGGCGCAGGGCGATGCCGGCGCCCTTCCCGTCCAGCAGGCCCAACGCCACTGGGATCACGAACGGCAGTTTTTCCACCTTGTCCGGGGTGGTCGGGCAGCTTTGGCGGAAGGTCAGGCTGTAGGTTTTTGCCGCAGCATCGTAGGACTCGCTGACCGCCAGGCGTGGCGTGCCAGCCTGGCTGTACCAGCGCTTGAACTGGCTGAGGTCGGCGCCATTGGCGTCTTCCATGGCCTTGATAAAGTCGTCGCAGGTCACGGCCTGGCCGTCATGGCGTTCGAAGTACAGGTCGCTGCCTTTGCGGAAACCTTCGGCGCCGAGCAAGGTGTGGATCATGCCGACCACTTCCGAGCCCTTTTCGTACACAGTCAGGGTGTAGAAGTTGGAGATCTCGATAAAGCTGTCCGGGCGCACCGCGTGGGCCATCGGGCCGGCGTCCTCGGCGAACTGGTGCGTGCGCAGGTACGCCACGTCCTGGATGCGCTTGACCGTGGCCGAGTTCATGTCGGCAGAGAATTGCGAGTCACGGTACACGGTGAAACCTTCCTTGAGCGACAGCTGGAACCAGTCGCGGCAGGTCACGCGGTTGCCCGACCAGTTATGGAAGTACTCGTGGGCGACGATGGCCTCGACGCGCTGGTGCGCGGCGTCGGTGGCGGTTTCGGCGCGGGCCAGCACGGCGCTGGAGTTGAAGATATTGAGGCCCTTGTTTTCCATGGCGCCCATGTTGAAGTCGTTCACGGCCACGATCATGAAGATGTCGAGATCGTACTCACGGCCGTAGGTTTCTTCGTCCCAGCGCATGGATTTTTTCAGGCTGGTCATGGCGTGCTGGCACTTGTCGATGTTCTCCGGTTCGACGTAGATGCGCAGCGCCACTTCGCGGCTGGTCATGGTGGTGAAGCTGTCTTCCACGCACCACAAGTCACCGGCCACCAGCGCGAACAGGTACGCCGGTTTCTTGAACGGGTCTTCCCAGGTCGCCCAGTGGCGGCCGTCTTCGCCAGGCCCGCTGGCAATCGGGTTGCCGTTGGACAAGAGCACCGGGTAGCTGTGCTGCTCGGCGATCACCGTGGTGGTGAAGGTGCTCATCACGTCCGGGCGGTCGAGGTAGTAGGTGATCTTGCGGAAACCTTCGGCTTCGCACTGGGTGCAGAACATGCCGCTGGACTTGTACAGGCCTTCCAGGGCGGTGTTGGTTTCCGGGTGGATCTTGACCGTGGTGTCGAGGGTAAAGGTTGCACTCTTGGGCTGCAGGGTCAGGTGGCTGTCGGTCAACTGGTAGTCAGCAGCCGTCAGTTCCTGGTCCGCCAGGTTCACGCTCAACAGCTCAAGTTGCTGGCCATCCAGCACCAACGGCGGCAAACCGGCGCCGCGCTCAGGGTTGCGGCGCATCACCAGCTGCGCGTGGACCAGGCTGTGGTCCTCGAACAACTCGAAGGTCAGGTGGGTCTCGTCGATCAGGTAGTCCGGCGCCTGATAGTCCTTGAGGTAAATCATCTTCGGTTGTTCGGTGCGCATGCTTGCAATCCTTCTACTGATGCACGGCGAGCTGGTAGGCCGTGTATTTGCGGATATTGATAACGCCGGTGTCGAAGATCAGGTATTGGCCCTTGATCCCCAGCAGCGTGCCTTCGGCAATCGGGTTCTTGTCCAGGTTGAAGCTGACAATCTTGGCGGGATATTGCTCCACCGGGTAGCGGATTTCTATCGGCTCGATGTCGGTCACTGGTTGGATGGCCTGTAGGCCAAAGCGCTCCTGCAACGCGCTGATGCCTTCGGCACAGGACGCGAACAGCTCATCGCGCACCTGCTTGAGGTCCACCGCCGCGGCATCGCCCTTGAGCAGCGCGCGCCAGTTGGTCTTGTCGGCCACTTGGCTGCGAAACACATCTTCGACGAAGCCGGACTGCTGGCGCGTGGCCACGCGCATGATCGGCAGCGCCTGGCTGGCGCCCTGGTCCAGCCAGCGGGTCGGCAACTGGGTGGCACGGGTGATGCCGACCTTGATCCCCGACGAATTGGCCAGGTAGACCACGTGGTCGGTCATGCAGAATTTCTCGCCCCAACCCGGCTCACGGCAGGTGCCGGCGTCGTAATGACAACGCTCGGGGCTCATGATGCACAGGTCACACTGGGCCAGCTTGGTCATGCAGGGGTAGCAATACCCCTGGCTGAAGCTGGTCTTGGTCTTGCGGCCGCAATGGCTGCAATGGATGGCGCCGAGGTATTCCAGGCCGATATGGCTGCCGATCAACGGGTTGACCGGCACCTCGATATCGCCCAGGCGAAACGCGTATTGAACGGTCGGCTCACCGAGTTGCGCCGACATTTTGCTGACTGCACCGCGACCGATTTCAATCAATGGATCGCATCCGACTTGAACAGGATGTTCGGCACGGTGGTCGATTTCGACTGGCATTCCTGCGGGCCCATGTAACCGGTGCGCTGGTCTTCCGGAAGGTTCTGGATTTCCCAGGCGATCATCGCTTGCAACGACAGTTCACGCTGCTCGGCGCTGAGCTTGCGGCCATCGGACCATTTGCCGATTTCCACGGCGAGCTTGAGGCTCTCGTAGATGTCCGGGGTGATATTTTCGATCATTTCAGCAAAAGAGGACATGAGCTCTTCCTTATCAAATAGAAGCTTTGCGGCGGTTGTACAAGCCACCGAGCAAACCGGTGAGGCAACCGATAGCCAGGCCGCCGACATGGGCCGCGTTGGCGATTTCGCCGAAGCCGATCATCGAGACCAGGCCCGACAGGCACAGCACCAGCCACACCAGCATCATCACCAGCACCCCACGGGGCAGGCGGTAGGCCGGGTTTGGCGAGAGCAATTGAAAGATCCAGCAATGCCCGAGCAAGCCATACAACACGCCGGACAAACCGCCGAACAGGCCCGGGCCGCCGTAAGCGTACTGAGCGTAGTTGGAGACGAGGCTGAACAACAACGTCAGGCCCAGCAGGTTGATACTGCCCTGGCGCACTTCGATACGCCGGCCCAGCTCCCAGTACCACATGCCGTTCATGGCCAGGTGCAGGATGCCGAAGTGGATCAGCATCGGCGTGACCAACCGCCACCACTGCCCAGAGGCGAGGGTGTCGGCCAGCGGCGTGAACTGAATGTACTCGCCCATGATGCGAAACGGCAGGAACGTCAGCCAGGCCATGGCTTGCAGGTTGTCACCAAGCAAGGTCACGGCGCCGACGATGATACTCGCCAGCAACACCAGCGCCGTCACCGGGCTATGGCGTACTTGCTGCACAAAACTTGGGCGGGTCACCGGCGCTCGCGGCTGTTCGGGAATGTCCAGTTGCTGGTCCGGGTCACCGGCGGGAAAGCGTTGATACAACACGCGTACGTCGTCGCTGATGGTCTCGGGCACCCACAGCACTTGCTCGCCCGCTTCCTCGCTGACGCGATGGGGCACTTGCATGCGTTGCAACAGTTGGACGAAACCGCCCAGGTCGACGCTCAGGGGCAAGCGCAATACAGCCACGGTACTCATTGGATAACCTCGGGGCGCTCAACGTCGACCCATACGAATTTGCTCGGATCCAGGCGTGTTTCCTGATCCAGGCGATAAGCCACCAGCTTGCCGTACAGCACGGCGCTGTAGTCCAGGCAGGCCAGGTTCTCGCGGATCGGTGCCGGTTTGCCGCTGCGCCAGTAATGGCCGACGAACAACAAGGGTTCATCGACGCCGTAGCGCAACAAGGAATTTTTTTCAGTCGATGACAATGGCGTACGCGCCACCGGGTCAGGCAGCGCGTCGGGTTGGAACACGATGTCGCCGTAGGTCTTCGGGTCGTCTTCCCAGAACTTGGTGCGGAAGAACGAGCGCGTCAGCCCATCGCCGCCGGTCAGCGTCAAGCCATCCGGCAGGCGCATATCGGTGCCGCGCAGCAAGCGGTCAAAGGCGTTGCAGGCAAAACTGCCGGGCACGGCGGCGGCCTGCAGGAAGTGCGGGTCAATGCAGCCGTCCGGGAATGTCGCACGCAGCGGCGCGATAAAGCCGTCATCCCAGCACGCATGCACCACGCGGAAACGTCCGGCATCGACAAACAACGGCATGTCGTAGAACCAGCCGAGGAAGTCGTGCCAGTCGGCCGGGTGCTGCTCGAACTGGGTCAGGGTTTCGTGGATCAACCGCGCATGCCGTGGGTTGTGCTCACGCACAAATTGCTTGCCACTGCCGGGGGGCGCGAGGGTGGTCCAGCCGAGGGCGTTGAACTCGTGGTTGCCCATGATGCACAGCGCCTGCCCGGCCTCGGTCATATCGTGGACGATATGCAGCGCCTCACGAATGCGTGGGCCACGGTCGATGATATCGCCTAAGAACACCGCCATCCGCGACTTATGCCGCCAGACGCCGCCGATCTTCTGGTAACCCATTTGGTCGAGCAAGTGCTCAAGGGTATGAGCGCAACCGTGCACGTCACCAATCAGGTCGTAGCTACGCGCGGGATCGAGCATCAGTCGCCTCCACCCCCCAAGCGGCTGCCCCAGCCCAGCTTGGTGCGGCACACTTCGTAGTAGTTGTGGTCCAGCGGATGGATCAGCCGCAGCTTCTGCGCCTTTTTGCTCACGGTGATGGTGTCACCGGGGGCGCAAGTGAAATGGTTCTGCCCGTCACAGGACACCTGCGGGTAGATCTGCATGTCTTTGGACACCACGATTTTCAGCTCACTGTTGCCATCGACCACGATGGGCCGGCTGGACAACATATGGGGGTACATCGGCACGATCACAATGGCATCCAGCTTGGGATGCATGATCGGCCCGCCGGCCGACAGCGCATACGCGGTGGAACCGGTCGGCGTGGCGACGATCAGGCCGTCAGCCTTCTGGCTGCAGACGAACTGGCCGTCGATATACAGCTCGAACTCGATCATCCGCGTGGATTTGCCGGGGTGCAGCACCACATCATTGAGGGCGTCGCCCTGGCCGATGGCTTCACCGTGGCGGCGCACTTCGGCTTGCAGCAGGAAGCGGTTTTCCACGAGGTAATGGCCGTCGAGCACCTTGGCCACTTCGACTTCCAGCTCATCCGGGCGAATGTCCGTCAGAAACCCCAGGCTGCCACGGTTGATCCCCAGCACCGGCACGTTATGCCGCGCCAACGCACGGGCGGCGCCGAGCAGGCTGCCGTCGCCGCCAACCACGATGACCATGTCACAGACTTCGCCAAGCATCTTGCGCGACGAGGTTTGCAGGCCATGGCCCGGGAGGATTTCGGCAATGGTGTCTTCGAGGATCACATGCAGGTGGCGTTCCAGCAGGAATTTTTTCAGCCGGCGGACGGTGTCCAACACCTGGGTACTGCCCAGGCGACCGATAATGCCGATATTGCGAAATTGCTCCATGGGGCTCCTGCGGGATGTGCGGTGTGGCGGAAAACCGCGATTATGGGCGAAAGGCCGCGTCAGGCAAAACCCTTTGTCGCCGCGAAGCCTTGATGACAATGGTTCTCAGCCACCTGCAAGACATTTAAGCGGCTATGCTCGGACCATGACTGTGTTCCCGGAATTGCACAACCTGCCCCGCCAGTTGCGCCACCCTGAGGTGCGCGACCTCGCGTGGGTGATGCTCGCCCCGCCAATGCTCGCGCAAACACCCTGGCCGCAACGCCATCCGTTGGCGGGCAGTGATTGGGTACAGGCGCCCGATTTGCTTGAGCGCTGGCTGCGTAACCTCGATCAAGACAGCCGGGCCTTGCAACACTGGCTCAGTCTGTCCCGCACCCGGCGCTTGGGCCTGTATTACGAGCGGTTATGGCAATTCGCCGTGCAGCATGCGCCGGGCGTGGAACTGCTGGCCGCCAACCTGCCCATCCGCCGTGCCGGGCATACCCTCGGCGAACTGGATATGCTCCTGCGCGACCGTGCCGGTGTGCATCACTTGGAACTGGCGATCAAACTCTACCTCGGGCCGCAGGACGGAAACGGCGAGGACAGCGCCTTGTGGCTGGGGCCTGGGTGCCATGACCGGCTGGACCGCAAATTGGCCCACTTGGCCCAGCATCAACTGCCGATTTCTGCACGGCCGGAGAGCCGCGAAGCGCTGGCCGCGTTGGATATCCAGCAATTCGACGCTCACCTATGGTTGGGCGGATACCTGTTATACCCCTGGCCCGGCCAAGCCCATCCCCCCCTTGGCACCCATCCACAGCATTTACGTGGGCGCTGGTTGCATCAGCGGGATTGGCGGGCATTTGTCAGCGGTAGCGCACCGGGGCGCTGGCAACCCCTGCCCCGCCATGCCTGGCTGGCGCCCGCGTATTACCCGCCGAACGACGTGTGGAGTGAAGCGCAAATGCAAGGCTGGCTGGCAGCGCTTGATCCAATGGCGCCCGCACAGTTGCTGGTGCGGATGGTGCAGGTGGGTGAGGATTGGGAAGAGGCGGAGCGGTTGTTTTTGGTGGCGGATCTTTGGCCGGATGTGCCGGGGGCTGGCTGACCGTTTTTTGGTGTAGTCGAGGGCCTCATCGCAGGCAAGCCAGCTCCCACATTTTTGATAGGCGGCGCGGTCAAAATGTGGGAGCTGGCTTGCCTGCGATAGCGATCGACCAGGCGCTACAAACTATCGATATGCCGGTAATCCAACTGCAACCCAACCGCCAATTCCTGAGCCCTGCCCAACCTGATCGCCCCCCGCTCAATGTCCACTAATAGCCCCGGACACTCCAACAACGGCAACCCGTCGATAGCCTTGAGTCGCCCATCGGTAATCACCAGCAACCGCTGTTGCTCCGCTGGATAGCGCTTGCGTCGTGCCACCAGCCAATGCCCGGCTTCGGTCAGCGCTGCGAGCAGCGGTGTGCCGCCGCGTGCCCCCAGTTGTTCCAGCCAACCGGTCAGGCCTTTGGCGGCTTTGAGGCCTTGCACTTGCCATTTTGGCGATTGCCCACTGGCCGTCAGCAACGCCATGCGCGCGCGCTGGCGATAGGCGTCGTCAAACAACTGGGCCAGCAAGCCCTTGGCGTCGGTCAACGCGTGATGGCGGCGGGTGGAGGCCGAGGCGTCGACGATCACCAGCCACAATTCGTGGGCCGAGCGGCTGCGTAGGTGAAACAACAAGTCGTCCCGCGTCTGCGGACGGCCGCCGAGCAAGGTGCCGGGCCAATTGATCGAACCTTGCTGTGCGTTGCGGGCCTTGCCATGCCGGCCTTTCTCGACGAGCCCTGCCTTGGGCCGGGCATCCGCCCCCGCGTCAGGTCGAGGGCGAATGCCTAGGGCTTTTTTGGCCAGGTAGGGACTTCCCGGCGTGCGCCCGTGGGCAAGGCCGGTGCGGGCATGTCACCCCATTGGCCTTGACCCGGCGAAGTATCGGAGGGTTTGGGCGATTGCCCTGGGTACGGCGGGCTGGCCGGTGGAGAGTGCTCCTGGCGACGATGGCGCAAGGCAAACTCCGCGACGGCTTCGATATCTTCCTCGCTGATCGCGTCAGCACCGCGCCAGGCCGCGTGGGCCCTGGCGCCGCGCAGCCAGACCAGGTCCGCACGCAAGCCGTCGACACCGGCGGCAAAACAGCGCTCGGTGATCTGTGCCAATGCCTGGTCATCCAACTCGATTGCATCGAGCCGCGCCCGTGCCTCAGTGCAACGCTGCTGTAGAGCGGCTTGCTGCTCGGCCCACTGTGCGCAGAATGCCGCCGGATCGCTGTCGAAGTCCAAGCGGCGACGAATGATCTGCCCCCGCTCCGCTGGCAAGGTCTGCCCGCTCAAGGCCACATTGAATCCGAAGCGATCGAGCAATTGCGGGCGCAACTCGCCCTCCTCCGGGTTCATCGTGCCAATCAGTACGAAACGTGCCGAATGGCGATGGGAAATACCGTCACGCTCGATCAGATTGGTGCCGCTGGCGGCCACGTCCAGTAGCAGGTCCACCAAATGGTCGGCCAGTAGATTGACCTCATCGACATACAGCACACCGCCATCGGCCTTGGCCAGTACGCCCGGCGAAAACTGTGCCCGGCCCTCGCCCAACGCAGCGTCCAGGTCCAAGGTGCCGACCAGGCGCTCTTCGGTCGCGCCCAGCGGCAAGGTGACAAACTGGCCGCTGGCCAACAGGTCAGCCAAGCCCCGCGCCAAGGTGGACTTGGCCATGCCGCGCGGGCCTTCGATCAGCACGCCGCCGATCTTCGGGTCGATGGCGGTCAGGCACAGCGCCAGTTTCAATTCATCGGCGCCGACCACGGCGGACAGCGGGAAATGGGGAATATCAGTCATCAGCTGTCTTCTTCTATATCCAGCAACAGGTTTTCCAACGCTTCGCGATAAGCCCCAGGCTCCTGCCACATGCCGCGTTGCTGGGCTTCAAGCATGCGTTCGGTCATGTCGCGCAGGGCATCGGGGTTGTGCTGTTGCACAAAGGCGCGGGTGTCGGGGTCGAGCAAATAAGCGTCGGCGAGCAAGGCGTATTGATGATCGTCGATCAGCGCGGTGGTGGCGTCGAAGGCGAACAGGTTGTCCACGGTCGCGGCCATTTCAAATGCGCCTTTATAGCCGTGGCGCTTCACGCCTTCGATCCACTTGGGGTTGGCGGCGCGGGAACGGATCACCCGGTTCAGCTCTTCCTTCAAGGTGCGGATTTTCGGCAAGTCGGGCTGGCTGTGGTCGCCATGGTAACTGGCGGCCTTGTCGCCGCTCAGGGTTTCCACGGCGGCGAGCATGCCGCCCTGGAATTGGTAGTAGTCATTGGAGTCGAGCAGGTCGTGCTCGCGGTTGTCCTGGTTCTGCAATACGGCCTGCACTTGGCTCAAGCGCTGGGCGAATTGTTCGCGGGCGGCGGTGCCTTCGTCGGTGCCGCCGTAGGCATAACCGCCCCAGTTCAGGTACACCTCGGCCAAATCCTCGCGGCTTTGCCACAGGCGACCATCGACCGCCCCCTGCACGCCCGCGCCATAGGCACCGGGCTTGGCGCCGAAGATGCGCCAGCCGGCCTGTTTCGCGGCGGCCTCTTCATCCAGGCCGGACTGGATCAACGCGGCCCGCTCGCTGCGCACCTTGGCGGCCAGCGGGTTCATGTCGTCCGGTTCATCCAATGCGGCCACCGCCTGCACCGCCGCATCAAACAGGCGGATCAGGTTGGCAAAGGCATCACGGAAGAAGCCCGACACCCGCAGCGTCACGTCGACCCGTGGGCGATCCAACAGGCTGATCGGCAGGATTTCAAAGTCATCCACCCGCTGGCTGCCGGTCGCCCAAACCGGGCGCACGCCCATCAGGGCCATGGCCTGGGCAATATCGTCGCCACCGGTGCGCATCGTGGCAGTGCCCCATACCGACAAGCCGAGTTGGCGCAGATGGTCACCGTGGTCCTGCAAGTGCCGCTCAAGGATCAGGTTGGCGGATTGAAAACCGATGCGCCAGGCCGTGGTGGTCGGCAGGTTGCGCACGTCCACCGTGAAGAAGTTGCGCCCGGTGGGCAGCACATCCAAGCGCCCGCGACTGGGCGCGCCGCTTGGCCCCGCCGGCACGAAACGGCCGCCCAGGGCATCCAGCAAACCACGCATTTCGGCCGGGCCGCAGGCATCCAGGCGCGGCGCAACGACGATGCGCAGGCTCTCGATAACCGCCTTCACGTCCTCCCAACCGGGCTCTTCAAGCTGCTCAAGCGGGCCTTCCAGTGCCTGCTCGATCAACCGAGCGGCATACAATTCCAGACGCTCGCGGGTGTCTCCGGCGGTGCGCCATAACTGCGGATCTATGTTTTGCAACACCTGCGGACGGCGGCCGGTCCAGGGTTCGGCGAGGGCACAATCCAACGGATCGAAGCCCAACTCGAACGCCTTGGCCAATACCCGCAACAAACTCGATTGCGCGCCACGCCCATCGCCACGGGGGATACGCAACAACGCGAGCAAGGTGTCGATGCGCAAACGGCCCTCGGGCGACTCGCCAAAGATATGCAGGCCATCGCGGATCTGCGACTCCTTCAAGTCACACAGGTACGTGTCGAGGCGCGGCAGCCAGATGGCGGCGTCGGCATCGTTGTCCAGCTCAAGCTCTTGGTCGATGCGGGTTTCGCGCACCAGCTTGAGGATGTCTTTTTGCAGCTCGAGCGCGCGGCGCGGGTCAAGCAACTGCGCTTCGTAATATTCATCGGCCAACAGTTCCAGGTCGCGCAATGGCCCGTAGGTTTCGGCACGGGTCAGCGGCGGCATCAGGTGGTCGATAATCACGGCCTGGGTGCGCCGCTTGGCCTGGGCGCCCTCGCCCGGATCGTTGACGATAAACGGGTAGATATTCGGCAAAGGCCCCAGCAGCGCATCCGGCCAGCAGTGTTGCGACAGGCCGACACCCTTGCCCGGCAGCCACTCCAGGTTGCCGTGCTTGCCGACATGGATCACGCCGTGGGCGCCGTAGGTGTGACGCAGCCAGAAATAGAACGCCAGGTAGCCGTGGGGCGGCACCAGGTCCGGGTCGTGATACACCGCGCTGGCGTCCACCTGGTAGCCCCGCGCCGGCTGGATGCCGACGAAGGTCAGGCCCAGGCGCAGGCCGGCGATCATCATGCGGCCGTCGCGGCACATCGGGTCGTTATGGGGCGTGCCCCAGCGCTCGATAACCGCTTGGCGGTTGGCTTCGGGCAAGCGCTTGAACATCGCCTCGTAGTCATCAAGGCCCAGGCTTTGGTGGCACGGGCGCAGGTCGAGGCTGTCGAGGTCGTTGGTCACGCCGCCGAGCAAGTCATGGATCAGCGCCGTTCCGCTCTGCGGCAAGTCGGCAGGCAGTGGATAGCCTTCGGCCTGCAGCGCACGCAGGATATTCAAAGCCGCTGCCGGCGTGTCCAGGCCAACCCCGTTGCCGATCCGGCCATCGCGGGTCGGGTAGTTGGCGAGGATCAGCGCGATGCGTTTTTCGCTATTGGGCACCCGCGCCAATTCGACCCAACGTCGCGCCAGCTCGGCGACAAAATCCATCCGCTCGGGCGCGGCGCGATAACACACCACATCCGACTGGCTGCGCTCACTGCGCCAGGCGAGGTCCTTGAAACTGATGGGCCGGCTGATAATGCGCCCGTCCAGCTCAGGCAAGGCAATGTGCATCGCCAGATCGCGCGGGCCGAGGCCTTGTTCGCTGGCCTGCCAGCCCGGTTCGTTGTCTTGGGCGCAAATCGCCTGGATCACCGGGATATTGCGGCGAAACGGCCGCAAGTGTGGTGCTTCAGGACTGGATTGGGCAAAGCCGGTGGTATTCAGGATCACCGCCGCGCCCACTTCATCCAGCAGGTCCTCGACCACCGTCAGGCAGCCGGGCTCTTTCAAACTGGCCACCGCCATCGGTAACGGATTGAGGCCCGCCGCCTGCAAGCGCTGGCAGAACACATCGATAAAACCGGTATTGGCCGCCTGCAAATGGGAGCGGTAGAACAGCACCGCCGCCACCGGCCATTCGGCGTGCCAGTCCGCCTGCCAGTCGTGCAGGCGGGCGTTGGCGTTATGCGGGTGATAAATCGCCGTGCGCGGCAAGGTTTGCGGCTCGGCCCAGGCGTAATCGCGGCCCAGGTAGGTAGTGGCCAGGCAGCGATAGAAATCCAGCGCATTGCCCAAGCCGCCTTGGCGCAGGAAGTGCCACAGACGGTCGCGCTCCTGCACACCCACGGTGCTCAGGCCGCTGAGTTCCGGGTCCGGGCGATCATCCCCGGGCACCAGAATAAGTTGCACGCCGCGCTCGGCCAACTCCACCAGACGCTCGATGCCGTAACGCCAATAACCGATGCCCCCATGCAGCGAGATCAGGATGACCTTGGCATGACGCAGCACTTCATCAACGTACAGATCGACCGAGGCATGGTTCTGCACCTGCATCGGGTTGGCCAGGCGCAGGCTCGGGTAGTCGTCGGGCAACTGCTGGGCCGCTTCGGCCAGCAGCGCCAGGCTGGAGTCGCCGCTGCACAGGATCACCAGTTCAGCGGGGGTTTGGCCAAGGTCGGCAATATTGTCGTCCGAAACAAAGCCGCCGGGCTGGGTCCTGAGCAGGTGCATGGGTTAAACGCTGAGGGCAGCGCGCAGTTGCGCTTCGAGGCCCGCCGCGTCGAGGTCCTGACCGATCAGCACCAAACGGGTGATGCGTGCTTCGTCGGCAGCCCAGGCGCGGTCGAAATGCTTGTCGAAACGCGTGCCCACGCCCTGGATCAGCAGGCGCATCGGCTTGTTCGGGATCGCGGCGAAGCCTTTGACGCGCAGGATGCCGTGTTGCACCACCAGTTGGGTCAAGGCGTCGAGCAGCAGGGCTTCGTCGGCTTGCGGCAGGTCGATGGAGATCGAATCGAAGGCGTCGTGATCGTGATCGTCTTCACCTTCGTGGTGGTGATCGTGATGGCTGTGGCGGCCGTCGATGTGCTCTTCGGAGCCGGCGCCCAGGCCGATCAACACGTCCAGGGGCAGCCGACCGCTGCTGGCTTCGATGATTTTGACCGCTGGCGGCAGTTCTTCGGCGACTTCCAGGCGCACGCGGGCGAGGTCCTCGGCGCTGATCAGGTCGGATTTGTTGAGGATCACCAGGTCGGCGCTGGCCAGTTGGTCGGCGAACAGCTCGTGCAGTGGGGATTCGTGGTCCAGGTTCGGGTCGAGTTTGCGCTGGGCATCAACCTGGTCCGGGAACGCGGCGAAGGTACCGGCGGCCACGGCTGGGCTGTCGACCACGGTAATTACCGCGTCAACCGTGCAGGCGCTGCGGATTTCCGGCCACTGGAAGGCTTGTACCAGCGGCTTTGGCAGGGCCAGGCCGGAGGTTTCGATGAGGATATGGTCAAGGTCGCCGCGACGGGCGACCAATTCGCGCATCACTGGGAAGAATTCTTCCTGCACGGTGCAGCACAGGCAGCCATTGGCCAGCTCATACACGCGGCCGTTGGCTTCTTCCTCGGTGCAACCGATGGAGCACTGCTTGAGGATTTCTCCGTCGATGCCCAACTCGCCGAATTCGTTGACGATCACGGCGATGCGGCGGCCCTGGGCGTTGTCGAGCATATGGCGCAGCAAGGTGGTTTTGCCCGAGCCGAGAAAGCCGGTAACGATGGTGACGGGGAGTTTGGCCAGTGTTTTCATCGGATGCCCTTGGGGGCGGGCATACGGGACGATAGGCCCTGCGACGGCGCGCAGCAGCGGTTTTCGTCACCGGATCACCCCGCCCGGTTGAATTGAAAAATCGGTTGCGAGGCAGGTCTCCTGGCTTGGGGCTTGCAGGTCTTGCGACCGGCGCTGACTGCGCCTTCCCGCCGGTTTGGCAGTGGCGTGGCAGTCAGATGAACCCTTTACAGTTGCGGGGGCAGCCGCGGCTTGGACCGCGTTCCCTTCTTAGCTTCGGCCTGGGCTGAAGAACCTCGAGGGTGCAAGGCTACGCAGTGCTTGGGGGATGGTCAATGATGGGGTTCGGTTCGTGTACATATCCGTTATTTAGGTAACGGCCACTTATGGTTCCGCCCTTACGGCGGCTCACTTTTGAACAGCGCAAAAGTAAGCAAAACGCTCTTGCCCCAACACTCGGTGCCTCGCCTAGGCTCGGCATGCCCGTAATCCGACATGGATTTGGGGGGCCGCCGCCACGCGCCATCCATGGCGCGGGGCGGCTAAA
>NZ_JAFLWU010000036.1:0-49615 GCF_017316265.1 Pseudomonas sp. Marseille-Q1929 | reverse complement strand
CGTTGGTGGTGGGGCTGCTGATGCGCTACCCAATCAATGTGGGAGCGGGCTTGCCCGCGATTACAGGGTGTCAGTCGATACATGAGTGACTGATCTACCGCATTCGCGGGCAAGCCCGCTCCCACAAGGGCCCGCTGACATCTGAAGGATCGGGTTACCAGAAGCGCTGCTGGGTCAATCGGCTCCACCAGGTCAGCAATACCCGGTCTACCGAACCGCTGGCCGCCAGGCCCACACGCTCCTGCAAGCTTTTGCGCTCGGCGTAGTGCAGGTGGAACACCTCGGCGGTCTTGGCCTTGGTCGCCAGGTATTCGTCGCTGGTTTGCAGCTCGTCCACCAGTTGCTTGTCGAGTGCTGCAACACCCAGCCACACTTCTCCGGTCGCCACTTCATCGATGGCCAACTGCGGGCGATAGCGCGAGACGAAGTTCTTGAACAGCTGGTGGGTGATATCCAGGTCTTCCTGGAACTTCTCCCGGCCCTTCTCGGTGTTTTCGCCAAACACCGTGAGGGTGCGTTTGTATTCACCGGCGGTCAGCACTTCAAAGTCGATATCGTGCTTTTTCAGCAGGCGGTTGACGTTGGGCAACTGCGCAACCACGCCAATCGAGCCAAGGATGGCGAACGGGGCACTGATAATTTTCTCGCCGATGCACGCCATCATGTAGCCGCCGCTGGCCGCGACCTTGTCGATGCACACGGTCAGCGGCACGCCCGCCTGGCGGATACGCGCCAGTTGCGACGAGGCCAGGCCGTAGCTGTGGACCATGCCGCCGCCGCTTTCCAGGCGCAGCACTACTTCGTCCTTGGGCGTGGCGAGGCTGAGCAGCGCGGTGATTTCATGGCGCAGGCTTTCGGTGGCCGAGGCCTTGATGTCACCGTCGAAATCCAGCACGAATACCCGTGGCTTGGCCTCGGGTTTCTTCTTGCTGTTCTTCTTTTCGGCTTTGCTTTCGGACTTGCGCAAGGCCTTGAGCTGGTCCTTGTCGAGCAGGGTGGATTCCAGGCGCTCGCGCAGGCCCTTGTAGAAATCATTGAGTTTGCTGACCTGCAATTGGCCAGCGGATTTGCGACGACCTTTGCTGCGCAAGGCGGCGAAGCTGATCAGTACCACCAGAATAGCGACCACCAGGGTGACGGTCTTCGCTAAGAAGCTCGCGTATTCGGCCAGAAAATCCATGTTGCTCCTTACAAGTGCAGTGCGCCAGGCGCGGATTGCCCAAGCATACCGGCGGCACCGCGTCGGGGCCAGTGATCAAACCGCCAGCAAGCAGGCCTCCAACGGGCTTTTAAAACAAGCGTATGTTTTTCCATTGACAGCTCGCAGGCATCCCCATAACCTCGCCAGACTTTCAACGTACCGGGAAAACGGACGTGGGCAGCATCTATCTGATTCGACATGGCCAAGCCTCCTTCGGTGCAGACGACTATGACGTCCTGTCGCCCGTCGGCGTGGAACAAGCGCACGTGCTCGGCCGCCACCTGGCCGACCTGGGCGTGACGTTCGACCGCTGCATCGCCGGCGACCTGCGCCGCCAGCAGCACACCGCCAGCGCCGCGTTCGAGCAGTACAGCGCCCTCGGTTTAGCCGTTCCAACGGTGGAAGTGGACAGCGCCTTCAACGAGTTCGACGCCGATGCGATCATCCGCGCCCTGCTCCCCGACCTGCTCACCACCGAACCCGAAGCCCTGGAAATCCTGCGCAATGCCGCGCAGAACCGCAGCGAGTTCCAGCGCATTTTCGCCCTGATCATCGAGCGCTGGCTGGCCGGCACCTATGATCCACCGGGGCTGGAGAGCTGGCTGGGGTTTGTCGAGCGGGTCCAGGGTGGCCTGCAACGCATTCTTGAAGTGGCGGACAACACGCAGAAAATCGCCGTGTTCACCTCCGGCGGCACCATTACTGCCCTGCTCCACCTGATTACCCGGATGCCCGCTGCCCAGGCCTTCGAACTGAACTGGCAAATTGTTAACACCTCGCTCAACCAGCTGAAGTTTCGCGGTCGCGAGGTGGCCCTGGCTTCCTTCAACAGCCACACCCACTTGCAACTGTTGAAGGCGCCGCAGCTCATCACCTTCCGATGAACTGCGGCCAACCGTGACCCCAAGGTCACTGGACTCACCATAAAAGGATCGAAACCATGACTGACGTAGCCAAAGCTGTAGAAGCAATGAAAGCCAAATTCAACCCAAGCGCCGCTGACGGCCTGGACCTGGTATTCGGTTTCCGCATCGACGACACCAAGAATTTCTCCCTGATCGTCAAAGACAAGACCTGCGAACTGCAGGAAGGCGAAAACCCAGACGCCCAAGTGACCCTGGTCATGGACAGCGAAACCCTGGAAGGCATCGTTGACGGTTCCACCGACGGCATGCAGGCCTTCATGGGCGGCAAACTGCGCACCGAAGGCGACATGATGCTGGCGATGAAGCTGAGCGAGCTGTTCCCTTCCTGATTCAAGGGCCACCTTGAATCCCTGTGGGAGCGGGCTTGCCCGCGATTGCGGAGTATCAGTTAATAGATTCAGTGACTGGCACACTGCAATCGCGGGCAAGCCCGCTCCCACATTTTGTTCCATCACAGACCTCAGGTTTTGGGTTGTAGCAACAACGCCACCAACGCACTCCATCCCGTCTGATGCGACGCACCCAAGCCACGTCCGGTCTCACCATGGAAATACTCATGGAACAACACCAGGTCACGACTCGCCGGGTCCGCTTCCAACTGCGCATACCCCGCCATCGATGGCCGCAGCCCATTCTCATCCCTTAGAAACAACCCCGTCAGCCGCGCACTGAGACTGTCAGCCACGTCCTCCAGCGATGCCAGATAACCACTGCCCGTTGGGTACTCCACGGAGAAGTTGTCGGCGTAGTAACGGTGAAATTCGCGCAGCGATTCGATCAGCATGTAATTGACCGGCATCCACAACGGCCCGCGCCAATTGGAGTTGCCGCCATACAAGCGCGAATCGGATTCGCCGGGCTGGTAGCTCGCACATAACGTATTGCCGTTCATCTTCAATGCCAGCGGCTGCTCGGCAAACGCCTTGGACAATGAGCGCACACCAAACGCCGACAAGAACTCCTCCTCATCAAGCATGCGCCGCAACAGATCCTTGGTGCGTTCACCGCGCAGCAACGCCAGCAACAGGCGATTACCCTGGCCCGGCTCGTTCCAGCGCGACACCAATTTGGCCAAGTCGGGCCGGTGCTGCATAAATCCCAGCAAACGCTCGCGCAACCCTTCCAGGCCTTCATGCTCGTGCTGTTCCAACACCAGCACGGCAAACAGCGGCATCAGCCCGACCATGGAGCGCAGGCGCACCGGTTCGTTCTGGCCGTCGGGACGGTGCAGGACGTCATAGAAAAACTGGTCCTGTTCATCCCACAAGCCTTCGGCGCTGTCATCCACGCGGTTGATGGCCCCGGCGATGTACAAGAAGTGCTCGAAAAACTTCACGCCGATATCCACATACACCGCGTTGCGCTTGGCCAGTTCCAGGGCGATGCGCATCAGGTCCAGCGCATACGCGGCGACCCACGCCGTGCCGTCGGCCTGATCCAACTGGTAACCCGGCGGCAACGCGGCCGAGCGGTCGAACAAGGCAATATTGTCCAGGCCAAGGAAGCCGCCCTGGAACAGGTTGCGCCCCTCGGCATCCTTGCGATTGACCCACCAGGAAAAATTCAGCAGCAGCTTGTGGAATATGCGCTCCAGGAAGTCCATGTCGCCTACGCCAGTCAGTGCCTTGTCCTGCTGATACACGCGCCAACTGGCCCAGGCGTGCACGGGCGGGTTGGCGTCGTCGAAACGCCATTCATACGCCGGCAACTGGCCATTGGGATGCATGAAACGATCCTTCACCAGCAGCAACAGCTGTTGCTTGGCATAAGCCGGATCGATCAGCGCCATGGCCACGGCCTGGAAGCCCTGGTCCCAGGAGGCATACCACGGGTATTCCCAGGTATCGGGCATGGAAAGGATGTCGAAGTTGGACAGGTGCCGCCAATGGGTATTGCGGCTATGCAAACGCTCGGGCGGTGGCGCGGGCTGGGCCGGGTCGCCATCGAGCCATTGGTTCACATCGAAATAGTAGAGCTGCTTGGACCACAGCAAACCGGCCAATGCCTGACGCTGTACGTTGCGTGCGTCCTCAGACGCCATACCCTGTTGCAAGGCTGCGTAGAAATCGTCGGCCTCCTGGCGACGCAGCTCAAACAGCTTGCGCGCGTTGACCTGCACAGCGTCCACCGGCGCAAACCGCAGGTAGAGGATTTTGCTTTGCAGGCCCGCCAACTCGAGGATGAACCGCGCGGCAACCTTGGTGCCGCAGTCACGGCGGATCGCCGACTGGACACCCTCCACCACATAATCGTTGATCCCATCCTTGAACGGCCCCGGCGCCGGTTGCCTCTCCAGCCGGGGATGGTTGCTTTCATTTTCACAGAACAACCACTCGACGCCCTCTTGTCCCCACGCGCTGAGGTGGCGGTCAGGCAATTCATGATGGCGTGCCAGTACGTGGTCGCCGTCCTGGGTCAGCTGTGGCTTGGGCGCGCCCTGGGTCCAACTCCAATCATTACGCGCCCACAACTGCGGCAACACCTGCAACCGCGTCGGCTGGTCCGAACGGTTATGCACAGTGATGCGCATGAAAATATCATCGGGTTGATGCTTGGCGTATTCGACACTGACATCGCAGTAGCGGTTGTCTTCGAATACCCCGGTATCGAGGATTTCGTACTCGGCGTCAGCCAGCCCACGGCGGGCGTTCTCGGCGATCAGGTCTGCGTACGGAAAGGCAGCGTGGGGGTATTTGTAGAGCATGCGCATGTAGGCATGGCTCGGTACGCCATCGACGAAAAAGTACAGTTCCTTGACGTCTTCACCGTGGTTGCCCTCGGCATTGTTCAGGCCGAACAGGCGTTCCTTGATGATCCCGTCGCGCTCGTTCCACAGGGCCAGGCCCAGGCACCAGCGTTGCGCCTTGTCACTGAACCCCGCCAGGCCGTCCTCGCCCCAGCGGTAGGCGCGGCTGCGTGCATGGTCATGGGGGAAGTAGGCCCAGGCATCGCCATCGGCGCTGTAGTCTTCGCGCACCGTGCCCCATTGGCGTTCACTCAGGTACGGGCCCCACTCGCGCCAGGGCTCGGCATCTCCGGTTGCCAGGCGTTGGCCTTCGATCGTGTCAGAAATCCGCGTTACGGGCGTGGCCGTCATGGGTCCTCCTGCGCCTACAAGGTGAGGTGCAGTGTAGGACCCATCCACGCCCGTGTGCACATGAAGGTTTAGAAGATGGCGTAGGTGTAGTTGAAGATCAGGCGGGTTTGATCCTGATCGGCAGTGCCGGTGTTCTTGCCGTGGTAGGTACCGGTACGGAAGGTGGTACCGAAGCCTTTCAGAGGACCGGCCTGCACCACGTAGTCCAGGCGGAAGTCGGCTTCGTTTTCTTTCTGGTCAGGACCACCGGCCACCTTCGCCTTGATGTCCCGGCCATCCAGGTACGCCACGGACGCCTTCAGACCCGGCACGTAGGCCTTGAAGTCGTACGAGTACTGACCAAAGTTGACCTGCTCGCCCGCCCGGGAGAACTGACCGACCACGGCATCGGTGAACAGGTAGAAGTCGCTGCCACCGGCACCTTGTGCGTGCGGATCGGCCAGGCTGCCCTGGTTCACCCACACAAAGCCGCCGTCGTCACCCACGCCGATATGGCCAAGCATCAAGCTGCTGCCGCCCAGTTGGTAGGTGAAGGCCGCACTGTAGGTTTTGTTGTCGACTTCGTTGGCGTGCCTGGCATAGCCACCGTTGTTGTTGAACTGGTAGCCACTCTGGCCATTCTTGCCATCGCTGCTGCTGTCGAAGTAGCGCAGGTCGGTCTTGAACGATTGGTCATTGCCCAGCGGCAATACGTGGACCAGGCCGAAATAGTTCTGTTTGTAGAAGTCTTGCAGTTGGGCGTAGTAGTACTGCAGCGTCAGGTTTTTCGCGATGACGTTGTCGGAAGAACCAAACGGCTTGTAGTCCACCCCGCCGAACTTGAAGCTGTCGCTGTCGCGCTGACCGCCAGCCACACTCAAACCGGTGGAGTTGCTGGAGGCACGGCCTTCGGCGCGGTTCAGTTCACCGCCGGTGAAGGTCACGTTGGGAATATCGCTCGACGTCAGGATGCCGCCATCAAAGGTTTGCGGGGCCACGCGGCTGTCGTTGGACACCAGGATCGGCAACACCGGCGCCAAGCCACCACCGACGTGCAACTCGGTCTGGGAAATGCGGAACTTCACATTACCCGCTGCACGACCAAAGGAGTCGGCCGGTTCGGTGCCGTTGTTCTTGGTCGGGAAGAAGCTGTTGCCGTTACCCGACAGGCCCGCGCCTGCGGTGTGGCCATCGCCACCGTCCAGGCGCAGGGCGCCGAACGCCATCACGTCAAAACCGACGCCCACGGTGCCTTGGGTGAAACCGGATTTGTAGTCAAACCGCAGCGCGGTGGCGGTTTCGCGCAAATCGTTGTTGCTGCCCGAGCGGTTGTCAGTGCTGTAGTACATGGTCCGCGAACTGACGGACGCATGGCTGTCTTCAAGGAAACCGCTGTGACCGGTGCCAGTGCCCAGGGAGCCGAGCCCAAAATCATCAGCTAATGCGTGTTGTGCAAGAACGGCGGCGGTGATCGACAACGCCAGTGTAGAAATTTTCATTAACGACGGCCCCTAAACATTTTTTTATGTGTGTGATGTGCAAAACGGCGTTTTCATCCTTGCGAACGTGACGATTCTTTCATGCCGGGTGGGGGCGACTGCGTGAAGAATTAGTTAGGAAAAACGCCGGAAAATGAAATTTTCAGTCGGCTGTTTTTTGTCACATTCACGTCATCTCATTCATCCAAGGAATGAAGTCCAGAGGATTCTTCGTTTGCAAGTGCGGCGGGCGCTCAACAAAATCCAGAACAAGGCCACTTTCATCGCCACCGTCATCAGGAATTTTTCTATGCCTACCACCGCACATGTCAGCCCTGACGAGATCCGCAAGGGCTTTTCCAAGGCGATGTCCGACATGTACCGAGATGAAGTTCCACTCTATGGCGCGCTGATGGCGCTGGTGGCCGAGACCAACACCCACGTGCTCGACGCCCAGCCAGCGCTGGCGCAACAGCTGCAACGCACTGGCGAAATCCAGCGCCTGGATATGGAACGCCACGGCGCCATCCGCCTGGGCACCGCCTTCGAGCTGGCCACCATCGGCCGCCTGTTTGCGGTGATGGGCATGCAACCGGTGGGCTACTACGACCTGACCCCGGCCGGCGTGCCGGTGCATTCCACCGCGTTTCGTGCGGTGCATGAGCAAGCGTTGCAAACCAGCCCGTTTCGCGTATTCACCTCGCTGCTGCGCCTGGAACTGATCGAAAACCCCGAACTGCGCGCCTTTGCCGAAACCGCCCTGGCCAAGCGTTCAATTTTCACCCCCCGCGCCCTGGCGCTGATCGAACAGGCGGAAAAGGCTGACGGACTCAACGCCGTGGACGCCGAGGAATTTATCCGCGAGGCCCTGGAAACTTTCCGCTGGCACCACGCTGCCACCGTCACGCGAGCCCAATACCAGCAACTCAGCGACCAGCACCGCCTGATCGCCGACGTGGTGGCCTTCAAGGGCCCGCACATCAACCACCTGACGCCGCGCACCCTGGACATCGATCAGGTCCAGGCCGCCATGCCCGGCAAAGGCATCACGCCCAAGGCCGTGATCGAAGGCCCGCCGCGCCGCCAATGCCCGATCCTGCTGCGCCAGACCAGCTTCAAGGCCCTCGACGAAGCCATCGCCTTCACCGACGCCCAAGGCAGCCACAGCGCCCGCTTCGGCGAGATCGAACAGCGCGGCGTGGCACTCACCCCCAAAGGCCGCGCCCTGTATGACCAATTACTGAATGCCGCCCGCGACGAGTTGGGCACGTTCCCCACTGAAGGCAACGCCGCGCGTTATGTGCAATTGATGGAACAGCACTTCCAAGCCTTCCCCGACAACTACGCACAAATGCGCGAGCAGGGCCTGGCGTACTTCCGCTACTTCGCCACCGCACAAGGCCTGGCGGCACGCGGCAGAGCCGATCAACCGCGCACACTGGACGCGCTGATCGCAGCAGGTCATGTGGCGGTGGAGCCGTTGGTGTACGAAGATTTCCTGCCGGTGAGTGCGGCGGGGATTTTTCAGTCAAACCTGGGGGATGCGGCGCAGAGTCACTACGCGGCCAACTCGAACAGGGTCGAGTTTGAGAACGCGCTGGGGCGGCGGACGATTGATGAGTTGACGCTGTATGAAGAGACGCAGCAGCGGTCGATAGATGCATGCATTAAAGCGCTGCATGCCTGAAACAAGATACCCACCCAGCTCACCGGCGTAATCCTTACACCGTAAAAGCCCCCAAGAGCCGGGTGGGCGGTGGGCATCATAGGGACTGCGCCGGGCACTGTCCCTATGACAATTCTGAACAAATATGACCTTTCCCCTACAGGAGTATCAGTTAATCCAGCTGCTCCACAATTTTGTCTTTGATCAACAGCCGCTTCTTCTTCAGCTTCTCCACATCCTCATCGCTGGCACTGGCCGACTCCGCCTTCAGCACCTCTTTGTCGGCGTCGTCGTATTGAGTGAGCAGCGAGTCCAGACGTTTGTCGCTCGCCCTGCGTTCGTGAATGACGTCCTTGCTCAACCCCAAGTCCTGATACAGGTCGTGTTTCACTGGCATGGCGTACCTCCGCAAGTTGATCAATGGCTTACGCCCTTGAAGCTAGACCATTGAACGGGGTCTTGTCATGTTTGAGGTCATGTCACTGCTCTAAATGTGGACGCAGGCCCCTGTGGGAGCGGGCTTGCCCGCGATTACGGTATTTCATTCAAAATATCGGTGACTGACACTCCGCCATCGCGGGCAAGCCCGCTCCCACAGGGGCTCGTTCCCACAGGTTGATTTGTGCTGTCTGTCAGGGCAGTTCTCGGGAAAGGAAAGGCGCAGTGCGGCTGGTTTTGTTTTTGGCCACCGCGTGTGGCGTGCCCTGTGCGACCACCTTCCCACCCAAATCCCCCGCCCCCGGCCCGATGTCGATCACCCAGTCACTCTGCGCCACCACGCGCATCTCATGCTCCACCACAATCACCGTATGCCCGGCGTCCACCAGGTGGTTGAGCTGGCTGAGCAAGCGGTCCACATCCCGGGGATGCAGGCCGGTGGTCGGCTCGTCCAGGACGTACAACGTGGCGCCCCGCGCATTGCGTTGCAACTCCGTCGCCAGTTTGATCCGCTGCGCCTCGCCGCCGGACAGTTCGGTGGCCGGCTGGCCGAGGCGCAGGTAGCCCAGGCCGATGTCGCGCAGCACCTGCAACGAGCGCAGCACGCTGGGTTGTTCGGCAAACACTTCGACGGCCTGCTCCACCGTCAGCCCCAGCACCTGGGCGATGCTCAAGCCTTGCCATTGGATCGCCAATGTCTCGGGGTTGTAGCGCGCGCCGTGGCAGGTTGGGCACGGCGCGTACACGCTGGGCATAAACAGCAGTTCCACGCTGACAAAGCCCTCACCCTCGCAGTTGGGGCAGCGGCCCTTGGCAACGTTGAAGGAGAATTGCCCGGCATCGTAACCCTGCTGTTTCGCCGCCGGTGTCGCGGCAAACAGTTTGCGCACGTGGTCGAACAGCCCGGTATAGGTCGCGAGGTTGGAGCGCGGCGTGCGGCCGATGGGTTTCTGGTCCACCTGCACCAGCCGCCGGATCTGCTCCAGGCCGGCGCTGATACGCCCACCGCTGGTTTGCGGGGCGTCGTCTTCCAGGCTCGGCTCTTCATCGTTTTCGACCACGCGACCCAGGCCGCTGCCCACCAGTTCCAGCAGCGCCTGGCTGACCAGGCTGGACTTGCCCGAGCCAGAAATCCCGGTGACCGCCGTAAAGCAGCCCAAGGGAAAATCCACGCTCAGCTCCTTGAGATTGTTGCGCGTCACGCCTTCGAGCTTCAGCCAACCCTGCGGCTCGCGACACACCCGAGGCAAGCCGCTTTTTTCGGCAAACAGATACTCACGGGTCTGTGACGCTTCAATCTGCGCCAACCCCGCCGGTGGCCCGCTGTACAAGACTTGCCCGCCCTGCTCACCCGCCGCTGGCCCCACGTCGATCAGCCAATCGGCGCGGCGCATGGTTTCCAGGTCATGTTCCACCACAAACAACGAATTGCCCGCCGCTTTCAACCGCTCCAGCGCGGTGAACAACGCTTCGCCATCGGCCGGATGCAGCCCTGCCGACGGTTCATCCAGCACATAGATCACGCCAAACAGCTGCGAACCCAGTTGGGTCGCCAGGCGCAAGCGCTGCAATTCGCCGGACGACAACGTCGGCGTACTGCGCTCCAGGGACAAATAGCCCAGGCCCAGCTCGGTCAAGGTGCTGACCCGCTCCAGCAGGTCCTGGGCGATGCGTTGCGCGGCCAGGCGCTTTTCCACCGACAGCTGCATCGTGTCCTGCCCCGCCGCCACCGGTCGCAACAGGTCAGCCAGCTGCGTCAACGACAACTGCGACAACTCGCCAATGTCCACCCCGGCGAACTTCACCGACAGCGCCGCCTTGTTCAGGCGTTTGCCCTCGCACAACGGGCAGGCGCTGCCCTGCATAAACTGCGAGACGCGCTTTTTCATCAGCGCACTTTGGCTATGGGTGAACGTATGCAAGACGTAGCGCCGCGCACCGCTGAAGGTGCCTTGGTAGCTCGGCTCCAACTTGCGCTTGAGCGCATCGCGGGTCTGCTGCGGGGTAAAACCGGCGTACACCGGCACGGTGGGGGTTTCTTCGGTGAACAGGATCCAGTCGCGCTGTTTTTTCGGCAGCTCGCGCCAGGGAATATCCACGTCATAGCCCAGGGTCACAAGGATGTCGCGCTGGTTCTGGCCCTGCCACGCCAACGGCCAGGACGCGACTGCGCGCTGGCGGATGGTCAGCGAAGGGTCCGGCACCATCAGCGCCTCAGTCACTTCATACACGCGGCCGAGGCCGTGGCATTGCGGGCACGCGCCCTGGGGCTGGTTCGGCGAAAAATCCTCGGCGTACAGCATCGCCTGCCCCGGCGGGTAGCTGCCGGCGCGGGAATAGAGCATGCGGATCAGGCTCGACAAGGTGGTGACGCTGCCCACCGATGAGCGCGCACTCGGCGTGCCGCGCTGTTGTTGCAGGGCCACGGCGGGCGGCAGACCTTCGATGCTGTCCACATCCGGTACGCCGACCTGGTCGATCAGCCGCCGCGCATACGGCGCCACCGACTCGAAATAACGTCGCTGCGCCTCGGCATACACCGTGGAAAACGCCAGGGACGACTTGCCCGAACCCGACACGCCGGTGAACACCACCAGGGCATCCCGTGGAATATCCACATCGACGTTGCGCAGGTTGTGCTCGCGGGCGCCGCGCACCCGCACGAAACCGTGGAATTGAGGGATGTTGCGCTGTGAAGTCATGGTCAACCTTATCGCGCGGTGAGCACGCTGCGTACCCGTTGCGTCAGGGCTTCGGGGCTGTAGGGTTTGCTCAGCAGGTGAATGTCGGGGCTCAGCAGATGGTTGCTGGAAAGAATGTCGCGGGTATGGCCCGAGGTGAACAGTACCCCTACGGGCGGGTTCTGTGCACGGGCCCAGTCAGCCAGGTCCGTGCTTTTGACGCGGCCAGGCATGACCACGTCGGTAAAAATCAGGTCCGGCTGCAACCCGCCCTGCAACGCCTGCATGGCGCGGTCGCCGTCTTCGGCGGTGAGCACGGTGTAGCCCGATTGTTGCAGCAGTTCGACCACGGTCAGACGCACGCCTTCGTTGTCCTCCACCACCAGGATGGTTTCCTGGCCGCCGGCGTGCAGCACCTGGTCAATGTGCACATCGAGACTTTCCGGCTCCAGGCTGTGGGGGAAATACATCTGCACCACCGTGCCCTTGCCCTCCTCGCTCCACATCTCCACATGCCCGCCGCTTTGGCGCACAAACCCAAACACCATGCTCAGGCCCAGGCCGGTGCCGTGGCCTTCGCGCTTGGTGGTGAAGAACGGTTCGAACGCACGCTTGAGCGTGACCGGGGACATGCCCACCCCGGTGTCAGTGACCGCCAGGCGCACATACTCGCCGGGCTTGATGCTTTTACCCGCGCAATCGGCGGGGTTGAGGATGATGTTTTCGCCGGTGATACGGATCACGCCCTCGCCTTTCATCGCATCACGGGCATTGATCGCCAGGTTGAGCAGCGCGTTTTCCAGCTGGTTGCGATCGACATTGATAAACCAGGCATCCTGGGGCATTTGCACGTCGATATGGATGGTTTCCCCCAGCGCCCGTTGCAGCAACTCTCCCAAGCCCGCATAGATACGTTGCGGGTTGTACACGGCGGGCGACAACGGTTGGCGCCGGGCAAACGCGAGCAGTTGCGCCGACAGCTTGGCCCCGCGTTCCACGGCCGCAATCGCCGCCGCCACACGGCGCTGCACCTGGGCGTTGTCCGGCTCATGGCGCGCCAGCAAGTGCAGGTTGCCGGCAATCACTTGCAGCAGGTTGTTGAAGTCGTGGGCCACGCCACCAGTGAGCCCGCCGATGGCTTCCAGTTTCTGCGACTGGCGCAACTGCTCCTCGGCGGCGGAGCGTGCCTGCACTTCCGCGGCCACGCGCTGTTCCAGGTTGTGGGTGAGTTCCTGGCGCAGGCGCTCGGAATGCACATGCTCGGTGGTCTCCACCACAATCGCCAACACCCCGGCCGGCTGCTGGTCATCACCGGCCACCGGACTGTAGTAGAGGTCAAGCCACACGGTTTCCGGCTGGCCGTTGCGCAGCAGCACCAGGTCCTTGTTGTTGAACGACAAGGTGCCGCCCGCCAGGCACGTGTCCACCACATGCCGGTTGAAATCAGCGACTTCCGGCCAACCCAGTTCCACCGGCGTGCCCAGCAGGTACGGGTGGCGGCCGCCGGCAAACCGCGAATAACTGTCGTTGTAGATCATGTAGCCCAGCCGCCCCCACAGCATCACCATGGGCACGGGGGACGCCAGCAGCATTTGCACGTTGCAGGCCAGGCTGGGGGACCAGCGGTCAATCGGCCCAAGGTCGGTGGCCGACCAATCGAACGCGCGGATGCGCTGGGCCATTTCGCCGGCCCAGCCTTCACAGCCGTGAGGGTTGGATAAAAACTGCATCGATTGGCTCTGTGCGCAAAGAAGACATCGTCAAGTTTTGGAGCACTGCAAACGCAGATGGTTTCACCGCATCTACGTTAGGCGCAAAACCGCGCAGCCACCACCGGCCTCAGTGAAAATCCCGGCTGCGCACATTGATCCCATCCAGCAGCGGCGTGAGGTCGGTCAAGCGTCCGGCGATCAGGTGCCGCACCTCGCCCACCGCTTCCCAGCGCCCATCCACTTTCAGCAGCCGCGAGCCCACCAGTGCCTGGCGTTGGCGCTCGGCCAGGTCGCGCCAGACCACCACATTGAGGTTGCCGAACTCGTCCTCCAGGGTGACAAAGGTCACACCGCTTGCCGTGCCGGGCCGCTGACGACCGGTGACCAACCCCGCCACGCTGACATTGCGCCCATGCGCCACCGCCATCAGCTCCTCGGAGCTACGGCAGCGCCGTTTGCGCAATTCATCGCGCAGCAACGCCAGCGGATGCGGGCCCAGGGTGGTGCCGACCGTCGCGTAATCCGCCTGCACGTCCTCGCCCACCGTCGGCGCTGGCAGTTCGACCGGCGCTTCGTCGGGACTGGGCAGGCCGGCAAACAGCCCGAGCTGCTTGTGCACCCCGGCCACCTCCCAACGCGCTGCATGCCGGTTGCCCGCCAAGGCACGCAAGGCACCGGCATCCGCCAGCAAGGCCTGGGCGCGGGCATCCAACCCGGCGCGTTCGTCCAGGTCCGCAATGTCGCTGAACAGGCGACGTTGGCGCGCCGCCTCGATGCGCCGCCCATCTTCCTCGCGAAACCCCGCGATCATGCGCAAGCCCATGCGAATCGCCGGTTGCGCGCCGTCGATAGGCTCCAGGCTGCAATCCCAGTCGCTGGCCTGCACATCCACCGGGCGGATCTGCAAGTGATGGCGCCGCGCGTCTTGCAGGATCTGGTCCGGGCTGTAGAAGCCCATGGGCCAGCTGTTGATCAGCGCACAGGCGAACGCCGCCGGTTCGTGGCACTTGAGCCAGCAACTGGCGTAGGTCAGCAAGGCGAAACTGGCCGCGTGGGACTCGGGAAAGCCATAACTGCCAAAGCCCTTGATCTGCTCGAAGATCTGCGCGGCAAAAGCCTCGCTGTAGCCGTTTTTCAGCATGCCCGTGCGCAGGCGCGCCTGATGCGGTTCCAGGCCACCGTGGCGCTTCCACGCGGCCATGGAGCGGCGCAACTGGTCCGCCTCGCCGGGGCCGTAATCGGCGGCAACCATGGCGATCTGCATGACCTGTTCCTGGAACAGCGGGATGCCCAGGGTGCGTTCCAGCACCGCTTTCAACTCCGGCGAGGGATAGGTGGTCTCCTCCTCTTTATTCCGCCGTCGCAGGTACGGATGCACCATGCCGCCCTGGATCGGCCCCGGGCGCACAATCGCCACTTCGATCACCAAGTCGTAGAACGTCTGCGGCTTCAGGCGCGGCAACATCGACATCTGCGCCCGCGACTCGATCTGGAACACACCGATGGTATCGGCCTTGCTGATCATCGCGTAGGTGGCCGGGTCTTCCTTGGGAATGCTCGCCAACGCCAGGTCCAGATGACGATGGCGGCGCAACAGGTCGAAGCAGCGGCGGATCGCACTGAGCATGCCGAGGGCGAGGATATCCACCTTGAGCAGGCCGACGGCGTCGAGGTCGTCCTTGTCCCACTGGATGATGGTGCGTTCGGCCATGGCCGCGTTTTCCACCGGCACCAGGGTGTCCAGCGGGTATTCGGAAATCACGAAGCCGCCGGGGTGCTGGGACAGGTGCCGGGGGAAACCGATCAATTGCTGGGTCAGCGTCAGTACGCGGCGCAGGATCGGGCTGTCAGGGTCGAAGCCGCCCTCACGCAGACGCTCCAGGGGCGGCGCCTCATCGCTCCAGCGCCCGCAGCACTCGGCCAGGGCGTTGACCTGATCCGGTGGCAAGCCCAGAGCCTTGGCCACGTCGCGCACCGCGCCGGCGCCGTGGTAGCTGCTGACCACCGCGGTCAGCGCCGCGCGTGTACGGCCGTAGCGCTGGAACACGTACTGCAGCACTTCTTCGCGGCGCTCGTGTTCGAAGTCCACGTCGATGTCCGGCGGCTCGTTGCGCTCGCGCGACAGGAAGCGCTCGAACAGCATGTTCATCAGGCTCGGGTTGATCTCGGTGATGCCCAAGGCAAAACACACCGCCGAGTTGGCCGCCGAGCCCCGGCCCTGGCACAGGATCGAACGGCTGCGGGCGAAGCGCACGATATCGTGCACGGTGAGGAAGTAGCTTTCGTAGCCCAGCTCGCTGATCAGCTCCAGTTCGTTGTTGATCTGCTGCGAGGTCTTTGCATCGACGCCCTGGGGCCAGCGCTGGGCGATGCCCTCTTCGGTCACGGCGCGCAGCCAGGATTTGGCGTCATGGCCGGCGGGCACCAGCTCGCGCGGGTAGTGGTAGCGCAACTGGCTGAGGTCGAAGGTGCAACGGCGGGCGATGGTTTCGGTTTCGTCGAGCAAGGCTTGCGGGTACAACGCGGCCAGGGCGTCGAGGCTGCGCAGGTGCCGCTCGCCGTTGGGATGCAGGCGCGTGCCGGCTTCGGCCACCGGCACGTGATGGCGGATGGCGGTCATGGTGTCTTGCAGGGCGCGGCGGCCACGGGCATGCATGTGTACATCGCCGCAAGCCACGGCCGGGAGTTGCAGGCTGGCGGCCAGTTGCAGGCGTTGGTGCAAGTGACGCGCATCGTCCTGGCCACAATGCAGCTGCACCGCCAGCCACAGGCGGTCGGCGAAGGTGTGGCGCAGCCATTGGATATCGGCCTGGGTGTCGTTGTCTGCGGCGATCCACAGTGCCAACAGGCCGGGCAACGGTTGGTCGAAGTCCTCTCGCAGCAGGCGATAACTGCCCTTTTCGGCGCGACGCCGGGCCAGGGTGATCAAGCGGCACAGCTGCTGGTAGCCGCTGAGATTTTCCACCAGCAGCACCACTTTCGGGCCGTTCTCGATGCGCATCTCGCTGCCGATAATCAGCGGCAACTCCACCGCTTTCGCTGCCTGCCACGCCCGCACAATCCCCGCCAGGGTGCATTCATCGGTGATCGCCAGGGCGCTGTAGCCCTGATGCTTGGCCCGCTCGAACAGCTCCAGCGCCGTGGACGCACCGCGCTGGAAGCTGAAATTGGACAGGCAATGCAGCTCGGCGTAACTCATGCAAACCAGCCTTGCAGCCACAGCCCATCGTTGTGACCCACGGTGCGATAGGCCCAACCTTGTTGGCCGGCGCGGGTCTGGATCAGGTAGTAGTCGCGGCGGATATCCGCACCGTCCCACCAGCCGGATTCGATACGTTCCGGGCCCATGAGGATCTGGAGGCCCTGCTCGGCGAGCAAGGTCGGTTCGCTCAGCAACCAGCCGGGGCGCTGGACGTTATCCAGGGTTGGGCTGGGGCGACTGTCGGCCGCTGCTTGCCAGGCGCATTCGGGGCGGTGGTCGCCATGAAAACGCAGGCCCTGCACCGCGTCATCCCCCAACCGTGCGCGCAGGCGTTCACGCAATTGCTCCCAGGGCAGGGTTTGGTGCGGGCGGTCGTCGAACAGGTCCTGGCGTTGCGGCACAAACACCGGCAAATCCTCGGCCACCAGGCGAAAGCCGCGCACCGGTGAGGTCACCTGCACTTGCTCCAGGCGCCCACGGGCCAGTTCAAACAGCATCGCCGGTTCACGCTCGGCGCTGAGCAGGCCGACCTTGATCACGCTGTCGGGGGCCTGGGCGTGTTCCAGGTGCAGGTCGAAACGCTGCACGCCACTGTCGCGCCCGCAGAGGAAGGCGGACAAATCGCCGGTCAAGCGGCGCAAGGGAAACAGCAGCGCTTGATGGGATTGCACATCGAAATTCAACTCGATGCGCACATCGAACTGATCCGGTGGCTGATAAAACGCCAAGGCCAACGGACGCTGCCCGCTCAGGGCGTCCAGGTGCTTGAGCAGGCTGGCGTCAAAGCGTCGCGCCAGCGTATGCCGGGGCAACGCCTGCACCTGGGCCAGGGTACGCAGGCCCATGCGCGACAACGCCGTGGCCGCCTGCGGGTCAAGGCCGGCGCGGTCGATGGGCAGCGGCGCCAGGGCTTGCATCAAGCGTTCATCATCGGCCACGGCCAGGCCGTCGTAGAGATTGGCCAGCACCCGCGCTGCGGCCGGGTTGGGCGCGGCGACGATGCGGTGACGAAAGCCCAGTTCCGTCAGTTCTGCGCGCAAACGCGCTTCGAACTGCGGCCACGGGCCGAACAAGCCCAGGCTCGACTCGATCTCGAACAACAAGGCGCGCGGGTAATACAGGCTGACCTGGGAGCTGAAACGATAGGCCCAGGCCGCGAGGAATTGCTGCCAGCGCTCGATCTCGGCGGGATCGTATTCGGCGCTGGCAAACGTCTTGGCCAGGGCATGGGCCGCCGTCAGCGACTGGCCTGGACGCAGGCCCAGGGCGCGGGCGGCGTCATTGACGGTTTGCAGCACGCGGCGTTGCGGCGTGCCAGCCAGCAGGGCCAGGGGCTGGTCCGGTTCGGGGTGCGCACGCTGCACCCCGTCCAGCGCCAATTGCGGGAAGACAATACACACCCAGCGCATGCCAACCTCAGTGCCCGGCCAGGGCAATCGGCGCCGGATGGGCCAGGCCGCCACGGCACTTGAGCACCCGCACTTGCGCGGGCTTGGCCTCGACCGCCAGACGCAAGGCAGCGGGCGATGAATTGATCGCCTCACTTATAGAACGCCAGGCAAACGCCAGGGTCTGCCCGGTTTCCGCCGCCACCTGCAAGCGGCGCAACGCGCGATCATCGGCCTTGCGCGGCCAGCACAACACCGCGCCGCAACTGCCGGAGCGCAGACATTGCTCCACCGCCCACAGCGCATCACGTTCCTCGGCCTGGATCACCGAGAGCAGGCGCAAATCCACCCCGGCGTTCTGCCAGGCATGGGGGTACGGCGTGTAGGGCGGCGCCACCAACACAATGCGCTCGCCGGCCTTGGATAAGCGCGCCAATGTGGGCAGTACCAATTGCAACTCGCCGACGCCCTCCTTGGCCATGAGAATTTCGCTCAAGGCCGCCTCCGGCCAACCGCCGCTGGACAACACCGCGTCCAGCGCCTTGAGCCCCGTGGGGTGCAAACTGGCTGGCGGCGCGGCGGGCCGCCCCTTCCAGATGCGGCCGCCATTGAACAGCGTGTCCAGTGCAACGACGGCGCCCATCAGCCTTGCCTCACCAGGCCGCAGAACACCCCTTCGATTGCCAGGTCCTGATCAGGCTTGACCACGATAGGTTGATACGCAGGGTTGCGCGGCAGCAAGCGCACGCTGTCGCCATGGCGTTCGAAACGCTTGATGGTCACTTCGCCGTCCAGGCGCGCCACCACAATCTGCCCGTTCAAGGCTTCGGCGCTGCGGCGTACGCCCACCAGGTCGCCGTCGAGGATGCCGTCTTCGATCATCGAATCGCCCTGCACCCGCAGCAGGTAGTCCGGGGTTTTCGCGAAGGTGGCGGGGTCCAGTTGCAGGCGGCTGTGCACGTCGGCATCGGCGCCAATCGGCAAGCCCGCCGCGACACGGCCGAGCACCGGCACATCCAGCCACTCCGGCCGCACCGGCTGGTTGAGCAAGCGAATGCCACGCGCCTGGTTGGGGTTGACCTCGATAAAACCGGCTTCGGTCAACGCCAGCACATGCTTGCGCGCCACGCTGCGCGAGGCAAAACCGAACGCCTCGGCGATCTCGGCGAGGCTGGGGGGCTGGCCCTGCTGCGCGATACGGTCGCGGATAAAGGTCAGGATGGCGGTACGGCGGGGGGTTAGAGTCGTCATGGAGTACATTTGTACTCCTGTGGGAAATTTCTGACAATAGCCGCCAGTCGTATGGCGGCACACAAGGGCTGTCGAAACATCCCACGTGACCGCCGGATTAGCTCTACTCACCTGCCCTGAAAACCTCTGCAAAGTCCTTCGCCTGATTTCACCGTGCGAGGGATTGCAGATGGATATTGTTGTGAATGCACTGATTACTGGGGCTGTCACTTGACTCCGGTCATCGCCAGCTTTGTCCTGGCCCCAATGGATGGCGAAAAGCCGGATGTCGAAAGCGTCCTGCGCGATTTCCGCAATTGCCTGAACACCTTCGATAAATGGGCTGATAACTACTGGACTCGCTCGGCGCTGGAAGTCGAGCAGGTATTCAAGGTTGGCGAAGAGGTCACTCTCGTCGCACCGGCGTCGTCAGAAAAGCCCAGTAGTACGACTGCCGTCTGCAAGGCCCAAGGCTCGCTGACCCTGGTGCACATGTTCGAAAGCACGCGGTTCGTGCCCATCGGCAACACACCGGTGATGCTGCAAGCGCTTGCGCAGGACAAAAGCCCGATAGGTGCGCCTATCCCACACACCATCGGCCCCAGCGGGATTCTTGAAATCAAGGACTGCACCCGCGACCAGCTCTACCAAATCACCTTTTATCCCAACGTTTCCAAGGATCACGTCAAGGCGCTGTATGCGTCTTATCAGTCGGTGATCAGCGGGCTGGAAAGTCAGCTGCGCGATGAGTGGACAAAGACCTTCAAAGCCCAATGGGACGCCTTTGCCAACGCCACGCCTTTAGAGCGCAGTGTGAAGCAAGGCATTGGGTTTACGAAGGGGTTTGGCATTGCGCTCTACAACCTTTGGAGCAATTTCACACAACTGTATGAACTGCTGAGTGACCTCAAGGCCAACAGCAAGAAGTTGCTGAAATACATGTCCGCAAGCGAACTGAATCAGCTGCTGGCACTGGGCAAGGACGCGCTCGCCAAGGGGCTGTTGGTGCTCAGTGATGAACCGCTGCTGTTCATCTATCTGTCAGCGGCGGTCAGCTGGATACGCATGCTGCCGCCGCCGCAGATGTACGAATTGCTGGGCAAGATCACCGGCGACGTGCTGATCAATCTGCTTCTGGTGTGGGCAACGCGGGGCATGGGGGTGCAGATACGTCTGGGTGCCCAGGTATTGGAGCGCATCAAGTCTGCTCAAGCGCGTAAGTGGTTGCAGATGTTGGCTGATCAGGTAGTGGGGCCGAAGTTGGACGCGCATGTCGAGGCGTCGAAGCCGTTGTTGCTGGGGGGGCCGGCGACGGCGATCAAGACGATCCCGGATGCGCCGTTGAAGGCTGGGGATCAGTTGGTTTCGAATCCGGTGCCGGTAGTGCGGGGAAAGGTTAAACAGCAGACCGTGTTGGTACGGCAGGAACATGTTGATGATGTGCCTGCTTCCGGCAGGAATGCCAACGGTGATGCGGCTGCTTCTGCGGACAAAACCGTCACCAACGGTTGCCCGGTGTCGATGGTCACCGGGGAGGAATTGCTCACCCTCACTGACGGCACGCTCGACGGGATCTTGCCGTTCGAGTGGACACGGTTGTATCGCACCAGTGCGGTGGACGTGGATTGCGGGCTGGGGTTTGGCTGGAGTCATGCGCTGGCCCACAGGCTTTGTGTTTCGGGCGATTCGGTGGAGTGGACGGATCATGAGAATCGCTCAACGGTTTTTCCCTTGCCTACGATGTCTCGGCCGGCGATTACCAATAGCCTGGCCGAAGCGGCGATTTATCTCGGTACTTTGCCTGACGAGTTGGTACTGGCCCAGGCGTCGCGTTTCTACCACTTCCGTGAGGGTTTGCTGACAGCCATCAGCGATGCGTATGACAACCGGCTGCGCATTTCCCGGGATCTGTTGGGGCGCATCGAGCGGCTGGACAACGGTGTCGGGCGTTCGCTGTTTTTGCGCTATTCGGCTGACCGCATCGTGGCGGTGGATTACCAGATTCAGCGGGCCGAGGGTTCTGATCCCTACGTCTGGGTAACCGAGTACAGCGTTGTTTCCTACGCCTATGACGACCTTGGCCGGTTGGTTTCGGCGACCAATGCCGTAGGCGAAAGCGAGGTTTATCGCTACGACGATCAGCACGTGATTCTTGAGCGTGGGTTGGCCGGTGGGGCGAGTTTCTTTTGGGAGTGGGAACGGTCTGGCAAGGCGGCGCGGTGCGTCCGCCATTGGGCAAGCTTTGCGCAGATGGATACGCGCTATGCCTGGGGGGACGACGGGCGGGTCACGGTGTTTAACGCCGATGGTAGCCAGGAGGTTTACGCCCACGATCAACGGGCGCGGTTGGTGCAGCGGGTTGATCCGGATGGCGCGACGCACTTCAAGTCCTACGATGACAAGGGCCGGCTGACGGTCGAGCAAGACCCGCTGGGCGCGGTGACGGCGTATCAGTACGACGACGCCGGACGTTTGGTGGCGTTGTTTCCGGGGGATGATGAGCCGACGTCCTACGAGCATGACAACGGCTTCGTACGGGTTGTGCGGCGGGGTGAAGCGGTTTGGAAGTACGAGCGTAATGATCAGGGTGACGTTACGCGTAGGACTGATCCAGACGGCAATGTCACGGACTACAGCTACAACAAATACGGGCAACTGACGGGGGTTTGGTATCCCGATCACAGCTGCCATCGGCTGGTGTGGAATGAACGTGGGCAGTTGGTTGAGGAACAACTGCCGGATGGCGGTATCAAGCGTTTTCGCTATGACGATGTTGGACGCCAGGTTGCCCGCGAGGATGAACACGGTGCGCTGACCCAGTACCAGTGGGACAGCCTGGGTCGGTTGATTCGTGTGGTCCTGCCGGGCGGTGCCACGCGGGAATACAGCTACAACGCCTACGGAAAAATCACCGCTGAATGCGATGAATTGGGGCATATCACCCGCTACGAATACGCCGATGGCCTACACCTCATCAGTCGGCGGATTAACGCTGACGGCACCCAGGTCAAATACCGCTACGACAACGTGCGGCTACTGCTGACCGAGATCGAAAACGAAGTCGGCGAAATCTATGGATTGCAGTACCACCCCAACGGCCTGATCCAACAGGAAACCGGCTTCGACGGCCAACGCACGGCCTACGTCTACGACCTCAACGGCAACCTGCAGGAAAAAACCGAGCACGGCGATGACGGCAGTCAACTCGTCACCCGTTACGAGCGCGACTTCGCCGGGCGCCTCGTACGAAAAAACCTGCCCGACGGCAACACCGTCGATTACACCTACGACCGCCAAGGCAACCTCCTTAGCGTCGAAGACGGCCACTGGTCATTGGCCTACGAATACGACCGACAAAACCGCCTCACCGCCGAGCACCAAGGCTGGGGCACCTTGCGCTACGGCTACGACGCCTGCGGCCAACTGCAACACCTGCGCTTGCCCGACAACAACCGCGTCACTTTCAACCACGGCAAGGGCGGCCACCTCACCACCGTCGAACTCAACGGCGAAACCCTCACCTCCCACCTGTTCAAAGCCGGCCAGGAACACCAGCGCCAGCAAGGCCAACTGCTCAGCCACTACCACTACGACGACCAGCAGCGCCTGCACGCCCACACCGTCACCCAACAGCAAAACCACCTCTACCGTCGTCAATACGACTACGACAAAACCGGCAACCTGACCCGCATCCTCGACACGCGTAAAGGCGAACATCACTACAGCTATGCCCCACTAAATCGCCTAACCCGCGCCGACCATTCCCAGGATCACCAGGAACGTTTCGCCCACGATCCGGCCGGCAATCTACTGATGCAAAACCGCCCCGGTCCAGACATCGTCGCGGGCAATCGGTTGATGATCCAGGGGGACCGGCACTACGACTATGACGCATTTGGCAACCTGATCCGTGAACGGCGCGGCAAGGGCCATCAACTCGTCACCGAATACCGCTACGACTGTCAGCACCGCTTGATCGCCGTCACCACCCCCACCGGACAAACCGCCAGCTACCGCTACGACCCGTTTGGCCGACGCATCAGCAAAACCGTTGACGGCCTGACGACCGAATTCTTCTGGCAAGGCGACAAACTGATCGCCGAACACCACGCAGATCGCCATCGCAGCTACCTCTACGAACCCAACAGCTTCCGCCCGCTGGCCCTGCTGGAACGCTTCGGCCCCAAAGCCACCCAGCCCTACCACTACCAACTGGACCACCTCGGCACACCCCAGGAACTGACAACCCCTGACGGCGAAATCGTCTGGTCCGCCCACTACCGTGCCTACGGAGAAATCACCCGTCTCGACGTAGGTAAAGTCGACAACCCGCTGCGCTTCCAGGGCCAATACTTCGACGCGGAAAGCGGGCTGCACTACAACCGGCATCGCTACTACAATCCGGATATTGGTCGCTACCTGACGCCGGATCCGGTGAAGTTGGCGGGTGGGATCAATGCTTACCAGTACACGCTTAATCCAACGGGGTGGGTTGATCCGTTAGGTTTAAGCACTTGTCCGGGTGAAAAAGGGTGCACGCAATTACTCGGAGTTGAAAATCCTGCACGACAACATAACGCCGATGAGGATGCACCACCTTTACCGGCTGCACACTACCGCTTCCCAAGTGATCCGAATGATTTAACAGCTGTCTTGGGCGTAGACCCTAAAGCCTCCAAGACGAAGCACGATACTCAAAGAATGGAATGGAAACCCAACAGCGATACTCGAATAAGGTTTGAAAGCCATCCAGGAGATAAAGGCCCCTATGCGCCAAGACATCATGGAGAGCACTACCACATAGAACTCAAACCAAATAATTTGAGTTGGAATCAGGCTGAAAAACAAAAACTGTTATTGAAGGTAAAACCCGAAAATTATGACCCCGGGCACGGGACAGGCTTCTTGCCGGGCGAACGACACCCAGGAATCTGACATGACAAAATTCCCCGTCTCTGATGGAACAATTGAAAAAATAACCTGCAACCGAAATACCCTGTTGATGGAGTTCACAGACTGGCAAGAAAAATCATGGGTGATAACTTTTGACGGTCTCATCGCATTTCAAGGTGTGAGCGCTGTTGGCGCAGAAATATGCGATATGTACGAAGAGAAAAACTCGTTTCTTTCCAAAGAGGCAGAACGGCTGGAGCTAGGTGAGACAGGAATCAGCTACTGCTTCACATCAAGCAACGGTGGAGAGGTGATATTTATAGTGGTTGCTGGCGGCTACAGTGCAATGGAGATTTAAACCTTCCTAGTGCCCAAAAGCCTGTGGTGAGCAAGCTTGCTCGCTCACCACAAAACCCGCACTACCACCCCTCCTTCAACACCCTCAACTCCAAACACTGCAACAACATAATCGTCTTCCCATCCACAATCTCCCCGCTCTGCACCATCCCCAGCGCCTGCTCAAACCCCAGCTCCAGCACCTCGATATCCTCACCCTCCTCTACCAACCCACCACCCGATCCCACTCGGTCCCCCGGCTGATATTCCCCCAAAAAGAAATGAATCCGCTCCGTCACCGACCCCGGGCTCATGAACGCGGCATACACCTTCTCCACATGCCCCACGCGATAGCCCGTCTCTTCTTCCGCTTCAAGGCGAATGCGTTCTTCGGGGCTGGCGTTGTCGAGCAGCCCGGCGGCGGTTTCGATCAGGTAGCCGGGGTAGTCGTTGACGAAAGTGGGCATGCGGAACTGGCGGATCAGCAACACGGTGCGCTGCTCGCGGTTGTACAGCAGGATCGTCGCGCCATTGCCGCGGTCGTACACCTCGCGGGTCTGGGCTTGCCAGGTGCCGTCGCGGCGGCGCAGGTCGAAGCTGTATTTTTTCAGCAGGTACCAGTTGTCCGAGAGGGTCTCTTCGGCGGTGATGCGAACGGGGCTTTGGTTCATGGTTGGTTTTCTCACGAAAGGGGAAGCGCTTGTTTGATGCTATCCCAGGCGGCTGCAACTTCTTGCGCAGTGCCCGCTTTGATCCGTGCCAGGTCGCGCGGGTAGTCCACGCCGGGGTTTTCGGTGAAGCGCGTGGCGGTGAATTGGCCGTTGCTGGCGCGCAGGATATAACCCGTGTCCTCGCACTGCGCCGATGCCAGGAACACCACGCCCGGCGTCACCCACTCGGGTTTGAGTTCGTCCGGCGCCTCGGTCACGCCCCACATGCGTGTCTTGGCCACCGGTGAGATCGCGTTGACCCGAATCCCCGCTTGCGCGCCTTCATGGCCCAGCGCATTCATGATCCCCAGTTGTGCCATCTTGCCGGCACTGTAGGCCACCAGGCCAGTCTGCTCGTACTGCGCGTACATGGCGCGGTCGGAGGTGGTGAGGATGATGCGCGGCGCGCTGGATTGCAGCAGGTGTGGCCAGGCGTGCTTGCACAGCCACAGCGGGGCGTAGAGGTTGATGTCCATGGCGCGTTGCAGGAACGCGGCGTCGAGGTCTTCGATGCTTTGGTAACCCACCCAGCCAGCGTTGTGAATCAGGATGTCGAGTTGGCCAAAGGCTTCGATCGTCGCGTGGACCAGTTGCCGGCAACCGTCATCCGTGGACAGGTCGCCACTGTGGCCGATCACATTCAGGCCTTCGGCCTGCAGTGCAGCGGCAGCGGCCTGGGCCACCGTCCCATCGTTGCCGGAGCCCACCGTGTCGGCGCCGATATCACTGATGACCACCCGCGCCCCGCCCTGGGCCAACGCCCGTACATAGCTGAGCCCCAATCCGCGTGCACCGCCGGTGACGATGGCTGTCTTGCCGGTGAAATCCATGTGCTTGCCCTCCTGTTTGGCCGACCACCCTAACAATCCCTGCATGCATTGTTCAATGCTGTAACACTTTGCAAGCAATGCCCATGAACGGCCGTCGAATTAATTCCTTCGGCGGCGGGCCTTCTGTTAAAAACCCTGCTTCACCTTTGCCCTGGAACCTTCATGTCTTCACGTTTTCTCTCGCGCCTGCGCCTGCGCTGGTTGCCCTTGTTGTGCATGGCGCTGTTGATCGTCGGCCTGCCGGTGGGTTGCAGCGTGCTGCAACAAAAAGAACGCGAACTGGTATTTCGTATCGAACCGGGCACCGCCGGCTGGTACACCGGCCTGCCCAAGGCCGTGCAGGAGTTCGAACTCAAGCCCGCCAGTTTCAAGTCAGGGCAGAACATCCATGCCTGGTGGTACCCGGCGGCCAAGAAGGACGCGCCCGCGATCCTCTACCTGCACGGCGTGCGCTGGAACCTCACCGGGCAGCTGTTTCGCATCGAGCAATTGCACGCCCTGGGCTACTCGGTGCTGGCCATCGACTATCGCGGTTTCGGCCAGAGCCACGGCGAGCTGCCGTCGGAAACCACGGTGTACGAAGATGCGCGCATCGCCTGGGAACGCTTCCAGACCCTGCAACCTGACCCGAGCAAACGCCTGATCTATGGACATTCCCTCGGCGGTGCAGTGGCCATCGACCTCGCAGCCGAGCTGGGCAAGCAGGTGCCGTTGCCGGTGCGTGGGTTGGTGATCGAATCCACCTTTACGTCGCTGGCGGATGTGGCCACCGCCGTGGCGAATACCTCGCTGCCGGTGCGCTGGTTGCTGTCGCAGAAGTTCGATTCCATCGACAAGATCGCCGATATCCATATGCCGCTGCTGGTGGTGCATGGCCTCGATGATCGCTATGTGCCGCCGCGTTTCAGCGAGCAATTGTTCAAAGCCGCCCAGGAACCCAAGCGTTTGTTGCTGGTGCCCGGCGCCAGCCATAACAACAGCATGAGCCTGGCCGGTCGCAGTTATGGCCAGGCGCTGGACAAACTGATGCAAGCGCAGATGCCGGCCCAGGTGGTGACGCACTCCACAGGCCGCAACGGCGACTCGTAAAAGCGCTTTTCGGCACTGGGTTCGCGCTTGCGTGTCAAGCGCAAACCCTGGCCATACTGGCCCGCGTGGAAAGTTGATCAAATATTGACCTTTGGTTAAATCGCCATACCTGCCGGGGTCTTGCAAAGTTATCCACAGAGATACCCACGGTTTTCGTGGACAACTCTTTTTACTTTTTTACGATTTTTTTGCTCAGTAAATGCTTTCGGGAAATGTACCCGGCAGCAAAATCTCGCGATTCACATCGCGTATATCGTTATAGCCACACAGGGCCATCGTCACGTCCAGTTCGCGGGCAATGATGTCCAGGGCTTTGGTCACGCCCGCCTCGCCCATCGCGCCCAAACCATACAAGTGCGGGCGCCCGATCATGGTGCCTTTGGCCCCCAGTGCCATGGCCTTGAGCACGTCCTGGCCGGAACGGATACCACCGTCGAGCCACACTTCAATGCGTTCCCCTACCGCTTCGACAATCGCCGGCAATTGGCTGATGCTCGACGGCGCGCCGTCCAACTGACGACCGCCGTGATTGCTCACCACCAGCGCGTCCGCGCCGGCATTGGCTGCCAGCCGCGCGTCTTCCACATCGAGGATGCCCTTGATGATCAGCTTGCCGCCCCAGCACTTCTTGATCCACTCCACATCGTCCCAGCTCAGGCGCGGGTCGAATTGCTGGGCGGTCCACGACGACAGCGAACTCATGTCCGCCACGCCTTTGACATGCCCGACGATATTGCCGAACCCACGGCGCTGGGTGCCGAGCATGCCCATCACCCAGCGCGGCTTGGTGGCCATGTTGAGGATATTCGCCAGGGTCAGCTTGGGCGGCGCCGACAGGCCGTTGATCAGGTCCTTGTGGCGTTGCCCGAGGATTTGCAGGTCGAGGGTCAACACCAATGCGTCCACGCCAGCAGCCTTGGCCCGCTCGATCAGTTGTTCGATAAAGCTGCGGTCGCGCATCACATACAGCTGGAACCAGAACGGCTGGCCGACGTGTTCGGCAATGTCTTCCAGCGAACAGATGCTCATGGTCGACAAGGTATAACGCAGGCCAAACGCGGCGGCAGCGCGGGCGGTGAGAATCTCGCCATCGGCATGCTGCATACCGGCCAAACCGGTGGGCGCGAGGGCCACGGGCATCGCCATGTCCTGGCCGATCATGGTGGCGCGGATCGAGCGCTCATCGATATTGCGTGCCACCCGTTGGCGGAATTTGATGCGGGCAAAATCGCTTTCATTTGCCCGGTAAGTGCTTTCAGTCCAGGAGCCGGAATCGGCGTAGTCGTAGAACATCCTGGGCACACGTTTTTGCGCGAGCTTGCGTAAATCTTCGATGGTGGTGATCAACGACATCTGAGTGACCTCTCCCTAGGCTGAACACAGAGAGTAACCGCCCATCGGCGGCGCAACCAGCCATTGCGTTTACATCGGCGGGCGACTAATCTCGCACAAAACCGCATAAAGGCGCACAAACATGCACGACACCCATGCCGCCATCGACCTGCCTTCGTTGCGCAAACAGAAAATACTGTTGCTGCTGGAGCGCGACGGCAAAGTCACTGCCGCCGACTTGGTGGAGCACTTTGCGGTGTCCCCGGACACCATCCGCCGCGACCTCGGCGAACTCGCCGCCGCAGGCCTGTTGCAACGGGTACACGGTGGCGCCCTGCCCCGGCCCAAGGACACCGGCAAGGACTTCTTCACCCGCGTGGGCGAGACCAACGAAGCCAAGCGCCACCTCGCGCAACTGGCCGCCGACCGGGTCGAAGACGGCCAGATCGTGCTGTTCGATTCCGGCTCGACCACCTTGCAGATCGCCCAGTCACTGCCGCGCTCGATCCGCCTGACCGTGGTCACGCCGTCGCCGATGATCGCCATCGCGCTGGCGGACCATCCCGAGGTGAAAGTGATCCTCGCGGGCGGCCAGCTCAACCCGGCGACCTTGTCCACCAGCGGCCACGAAGCCGTGCGCCTGATTCAAAGCGTGAAGGCCGACCTGCTGTTTACCGGCGTGTGCGCGCTGCACCCGCAGGTTGGCATCACCTCCCTGCATTTTGATGAAGTGGCGGTCAAACAAGCCTTGCTCGACAGCGCCTCCCAGGTGATTGCGGTGACCATGGCCGACAAGCTCGGCGCGGTGGAACCCTTTGTGGTGGCGCCCTGCAGCCGCATTCACACGCTAATTACCGAGTGGCATGTGCCCAGTGTGGAGGCCTATGAACAGTTGGGGTTGGAAGTGCTGCGGGTGGAAGTCGAGTAGGTCATCACTCCAGAATGAAAACCGGCGCCTCAGAGGCGCCGGTATTTTTTCATGCCTGTCTCAGCCCTTGCGATGCTCCGGCATCTGGCGCTTGGGTCCGAACATCGCCCAGGCAATCAAGCCCAGCAGCGGCACGAAGATCAGGATCACCAGCCACAAGCCCTTGCTCTCCCAGCCCCCCGTGCTACGCAGTACGGTATTGATCGCCCACAACTCCAACACCAGCAGAATCACGGCCAAACCGATCCAGATATATTGAATTTCCATGCTTCACCTCCCAGGTCGTATGGGTTAGGTCAAGCATCGGCCGTGAGGGTTCATTAAAAGTTCTGCGACAAGGAAAAAACCCGCTCAGGCCACTGACGGTTCATCGGTCACTGGCGGCTCTGGGGCAAGTCCCCAATCGCCGTGCTCGTACCAGTCATCCCCGAGCATCTCCGCCGGGTGCATGGTGCGGTCGGCGCCATTGCCGCAGGCCAGGTCGGTCGCGGCGCAATAACGATCACAGCCCCAGCAGATGCGCTCGGGATGCTTGGGGTGCAGTGGGAAAGGCTTGGCCATGATGGGATTCCTGGCGGCGAGCAATGATTGCAACCTACCCTTATCATCAGGGCCAGACCTTGACCGACATCAAGCCGATCGGCCCCAAAGCACCTGATACATACAAATCCAAATGTGAGAGCGGGCTTGCCCGCGATAGCGTCCTGTCAGCTTGCACGTCAGCGCCTGGCAGACCGCTATCGCAGGCAAGCCAGCTCCCACACAAGCCTCCTCCTACATTTTGCTAGTGGTCCTAGACCTTGAACCGCGCCACCGTCTGGTGCAGCGCACTCGCCATCCCCGCCAGGTCATGCCCCGCCGTTTCGGTATGCAACGCACCTTGCAACACCTGCTGCGACAAGTTGCGAATCCCCACCAGGTTGCGATCCACCTCCCGCGCCACCAGCGCCTGTTCCTCGGTGGCGCTGGCAATCATCAGGTTGCGTTCGTTGATCTGCGAAATCGAGCGGGTGATTTCCTCCAGCGCTTCCCCCGAGCGTTGCGCCACGCCGAGGGTCGCCTGCACGCGCTCGCTGCTGCTGTGCATCGCCGCCACGGCGTGTTCGGTGTCTTGGCGGATATTGCCGATCATCTGCTCGATTTCCTCGGTCGAGGCCTGGGTGCGATGGGCCAGTGCACGTACTTCATCGGCCACCACCGCAAACCCGCGCCCGGCATCGCCGGCCCGTGCCGCTTCGATGGCGGCGTTGAGGGCCAGCAGGTTGGTCTGGTCGGCAATGCTGCGGATCACTTCAAGCACGCCGCTGATGTCTTGCACGCGCCCGGCCAGTTGCTGGATACGCTCCGAGGTTTCCACCACGCCGGTGGCCAGGGTGTTGATCGACGCCACGGTTTCCTGGACCTGGGCCCGCCCGCGCTGGGCCGTCTGTTCCGACAGGCGCGACGCCTCGCTGGTGCTCACCGCATTGCGCGCGACTTCATCCACGGCGGCGGTCATTTCGTTGACCGCCGTGGCCGCCTGTTCGATCTCCTGGCCCTGGGACTGCAAGCTGCCGCTGGTCTGGCTGCTGACCGCGCTGAGTTCTTCGGAAGAGCTGGCCACGCCGTCCACCGAGGCTGCGATGTGGCGCACCATCTGGTTGAGGTTCTGCTGCATATGGTGCAGGTTGCGCATCACGCTGCCGTCGGCACTGTTGCCCAACGGCACGTCGATGGTCAGGTCGCCCTCGGCGATGTGGCTCAAAACCCGCGCCACCTCATCCGGCTCGCCGCCCAACGGCCGGGTCACGCTGCGGGTGACGATCACCGCGGCCGTGACCACCAGGGCCAGGCACAGCAGGAACAGCCCGATCATGTTGCGTCGTGCCTCGTGATACAGAATCTGCGCCGCCTGTTCACGCTCGCTGAACAACCGCCCTTGCATCGCCATCAGCGCGTCCAGGCTCTTGAACACCTGCGCTTCGGCCGGCATCACCTGTTGCTTGAGCTGAGCCAGGCCCTGTTCACGGTCCCCCTGCTTGATGAGCGCCTGCACCTGGGTGAACGCCGCCACATAGGCTTCGCGATGGCTTTTCAACGTCGCGTAGGCGGCCTTGCCTTCGGCACTGTCGAGCAGCGGTTCAAGGGTGGCGAAGGCCTCGGTGATGCGCTGGCGCGTGGTGCCAATGGCGTCCTGGGCCTGCTGATTGTCCTGGTTGATCAGCAGGTCGCGGGTGTTGCGCCCGTTATCGCGCACGCCGGTGGCGATCACCATGATCGGGGCGATGCGCGGCCAATCCTGCTGCACGATCTGCTCGGATTGCAGCTTTAGGGTTGCCAGGTCGTGCAAGGCGTAAAACACCAAGCCCACCAGGGCCAGCGGCGCAATCGCGAAGCCGATGACAATGCGTTGTGCCGTGGTTAACTGCGTCATTCTTAACGTTCCTTGATGAAAGCCTGCCCACGATGGGCAGCATCTTTAAAATCCAACCGAGGGCTGATCACCCTCGCAATACAAAAGCGGGAAACAACTCGTGCAAGCGGCCCCACAATTCCGGCAAGCGGGCCTGCGCCGGTGAAGTCGCCAGTTGCGGATCGAGCATGCTCGCCGTGCGCACCATCTGTACGGCAAAGCGCTGCACACCCAAGGCCTGCAAACGCTGGGCCAGCAGCAGCAAACGTGGTGGATCGATCAAGTGCCAATGCACGGTGGTGCGGCATTCGTAATCCACACCGCTGGCCAGCAAGGTGTCGAGGCTGCGCCAATTGGCGGTGCCGCTGCCCTTGACCTGAGTGACCGACGGGCAATCCTCGGCCAGTGCCTTGACGTCAAACCCGACCCAGTCGGCATGGCGCAGGGCATTGGCAAAACCGGCGGGCTTGATCCCGGCGCTGTGCAGGCCAATGCGAAAACCCATCGCGCGCACTTCATCCATGGCCGCCGGCAAGCCTTCCTGCAAGGTCGGCTCGCCACCGCTGAACACCACCGCATCGAGCAAATCCTGGCGGCGCTGCAAAAACAGCAACACCCGGCGCCAATCCATCTCCGTGCTCGCGCGCGGCGGGATCAGGTCCGGGTTATGGCAATACCGACACCGCCAGGCACAGCCCTGGCAGAACAACACGCAGGCGAGCATGCCGGGGTAGTCGAGGGTGGTCAGGGGCACCAGGCCCCCGACCCGTAGCGCTCGACTCATTGGCGCCCGGCCACGGCGGCGGTTTCGGTGAAGTGCACGCGCTCCTTGTGTTCGGACTGCTTGCCGGGGTTGAACGCCGACACTGGCCGGTGATAACCCATCACCCGGGTCCAGACTTCGCAGCGCTGACGTTGTGGCTGGGTTGTTTGCATGGTGAATCTCCTTGGGGTTGAAAAAACTTAGTGGGCCGCGGCCAAGACCTCATCGCACTTCGGACAAAACTCGTGTTCGCCCGCGAGATAGCCGTGCACCGGGCAGATCGAAAACGTCGGCGTGACCGTGAGGTACGGCAGGCGGAAACGCCCCAGTGCCTTGCGCACCAATTGCTTGCAGGCCTGGGTCGAAGAAATCTGTTCGGCCATATAAAGGTGCAACACGGTGCCGCCGGTGTACTTGCATTGCAGTTCGTCTTGCAGCTCCAGGGCCTCGAACGGGTCCTGGGTAAAACCCACCGGCAATTGCGATGAGTTGGTGTAGTACGGCGCGACGTCGCTGCCGGCTTGCAGGATGTGCGGGTAGCGCTTGCGATCTTCCTTGGAGAAACGGTAAGTGGTGCCTTCCGCCGGCGTCGCTTCGAGGTTGTAGAGGTGGCCGGTGTCTTCCTGGAAACGCAGCAAGGTGGCACGTACATGGTCGAGCAGCTTGAGGGCGAACTCACGGCCCTGGGCGGTGTGCATGCCCTGCTCGTCGCCGCTGAAATTGCGCAGCATCTCGTGCATGCCATTGAGGCCGATGGTGGAGAAGTGATTGCGCAGCGTGCCCAGGTAGCGCTTGGTGTACGGGTAGAGGCCGGCGTCCATATGGTGCTGGATCACCTTGCGCTTGACCTCCAGGCTTTCCATCGCCAGTTGCATCAACTGGTCGAGGCGTTGCAGCAGGCCCGAGGTATCGCCCTTGAACAGATAACCCAGGCGCGCGCAGTTGATGGTCACCACGCCCAGGCTGCCGGTCTGCTCCGCCGAACCGAACAAACCACCGCCGCGTTTGAGCAACTCGCGCACGTCCAATTGCAGGCGGCAGCACATCGAGCGCACCTGGTTGGGCTGCATATCGGAATTGAGGAAGTTCTGGAAATACGGCAAGCCATAGCGTGCCGTCATCTCGAACAGGCGATCGGCGTTGGCGCTGTCCCAGGGGAAATCATGGGTGATGTTGTAGGTCGGAATCGGGAAGGTGAACACCCGGCCCTTGGCGTCCCCGGCCTGCATCACTTCGATGTAGGCGCGGTTGATCAGCTCCATTTCGTCTTGCAGGTCGCCATAGGCGAACGGCATTTCTTCACCGCCGATCACCGGGACTTGCTCGCGCAGATCCTCGGGGCACACCCAGTCGAACGTGAGGTTGGTGAACGGCGTCTGGGTGCCCCAGCGCGACGGCACGTTGAGGTTGTAGATGAACTCCTGCACCGCCTGGCGCACTTCGGGGTAGCTCAGTTGATCCTTGCGCACATAGGGCGCCAGGTAGGTGTCGAACGAGCTGAATGCCTGGGCGCCGGCCCATTCGTTTTGCAGGGTGCCGAGGAAGTTGACCATCTGCCCCAGCGCGCTGCTCAAGTGCTTGGGCGGCCCCGCCTCGACCCGCCCTGGTACGCCGTTGAGGCCTTCGTGCAGCAACGAACGCAGCGACCAGCCGGCGCAGTATCCGGCGAGCATGTCGAGGTCGTGGATATGCAGGTCGGCCTCACGGTGGGCGCGGCCGATCTGTTCGCTGTAGACCTCGTCCAGCCAGTAATTGGCGGTGACTTTGCCCGCGACATTGAGTACCAGGCCGCCGAGGGAATAGCCCTGGTTGGCGTTGGCCTGGACGCGCCAGTCTTCGCGGTCGAGGTATTCGTTCATGGAGGTGGCGACTTCTACCAGGGTCTTGCGGTCGCGGCGCAGGCGGCCGTGTTGTTCGCGGTAGACGATGTAGGCGCGCATTGAGCGGAAGTGGCCGGCGTCCATTAATACGCGTTCGACGCTGTCCTGGATTTGTTCTACGTCCAGTTGTTCGATGCCTCTTAGGCGGGCCAACACGGCGCCCAGTAGTAAGTCGGCTTCGGTGGGTTGGTATTCGGTGGTGGCGTTGCCGGCGGCGATCAGGGCTTGGCGGATTTTTTCGGCGTCGAAGGGGGCCAGGGTGCCGTCGCGCTTGTGGAGGTGGGTGCTGGCCAGCGGGGTGAGAGCGGTTTGCATTGGGGGGCTCCTAGCACTACATATAGATGTTTTTTTCTGATTTGGCACAAGATGCAGTGATCGTACGGAGATTGGTTTCGGGGACCATTGATCGGGGTCAAGTTTTTTTAGATCGGGTGTATATCCGTTTCTTTGGTAACGGCGGCTTATGGTTCCGCCCTTACGGCGGCTCACTTTTGAAGAGCGCAAAAGTAAGCAAAACGCTCTTGCCCCAACACTCGGTGCCTCGCCTAGGCTCGGCATGCCCGTAATCCGACATGGATTTGGGGGGCCGCCGCCACGCGCCATCCATGGCGCGGGGCGGCTAAACCGGCATCCCTGCCGGTTTACCCCCCAAATCCATGCCGAATTCCGGCCAGCGTGTTTAACGGGGCGCCTAAGATCAAAATCAAAAACACAGCGAGGCGGCCTAGTAGCCGACCTGATTGATGAAGCGTGCGCGTTTCCCTGTGGGAGCTGGCTTGCCTGCGATGGCATCAACTGGGTTTGCCTGATGTACCGAGTTGTCTGCATCGCAGGCAAGCCAGCTCCCACAGTTGCCGGTTCCCACAGTTGAAGGGTGAGCGACACAAAAAATCGGTCGGCTTTAAGGCCGCCGCGCTTTTGCTTTGATCTTACTTGCCCCGTCAAACACGCTGGCCGAACGCAGGCTTGAATCCGTGGGCAACCCGGCAGGACGCCGGGTTAGCCGCCCTGCGCCATGGATGGCGCATGGCGGCGGCCCACGGATTCAAGCCGGAGCGAGGGCATGCCGAGCCTAGGCGAGGCACCGAGTGTTGGGGCAAGAGCCCTTTGGTTACTTTGGGGCTTTTCCAAAGTGACCCGCTGTAAGAGCGGAACCATAAGCCGCCGTTACCTAAATAACGGATATGTACCCAATCAACCCCCACTAACACTCATAAACCGCACCACCTGCACCTCCCCCGCCCCAGTAAATTCATGCCGCAACGGCTTCCCCTTCAATGCACCCACCAACGCTTCAACCACCGGTCCATCATCCACCGGAGACCCCCTAAGCAACCCCCGCAAATCCACCGAATCCTCCTGCCCCAAACACAACAAAAGCCTCCCCTCCACCGTCACCCGCACCCGATTACAACTCCCACAAAAAATATGCGAATTAGGCGATATAAACCCGATCCGGGTCTGAGGATGCCGCACCAACCGCACATACCGCGCCGGCCCCCCACTCGTCTCAGCGCTGTCAAGCAACTCATACTCCCGCGCGATCACCGCACGCACTTCATCACTGGCACAAAACGTCTCCCCCCGCGACCGCCCCACATCCCCCAGGGGCATTTCCTCGATAAAACTGATATCGATCCCCCGTTCAACGGCGTACCGCACCAACCCCGGCACCTCATCAAAGTTGCGCCCCTTCATCACCACGCAGTTGAGCTTGACCCGCTCAAACCCCGCCCCACTGGCCGCATCGATCCCATCCAGCACCTGGCGCAAATCACCGTTGCGAGTGATCGCCCGAAACCGCTCAGGATCAAGACTGTCGAGACTGATATTCATCCGCTTGACCCCCGCCTCCACCAACGGCTGCGCCAACCGCGCCAGCTGCGAGCCATTGCTGGTCATCACCAGCTCACGCAAGCCCGGCAGTGCCGCAATGTTGCGGCACAAGCCGACAATCCCCGGACGGATCAGCGGTTCCCCACCGGTGAGGCGGATCTTGCGCACACCCTGCCCCACAAACAGCGCAGCCAGGCGTTCCAGCTCTTCCAGGCTCAGCACCTGTTGGCGCGGCAGGAAGGTCATGGTTTTCGCCATGCAGTACACACAGCGAAAATCACAGCGATCGGTCACCGACAAGCGCAGGTAGTCAATCGAACGGCCAAGCCCATCCACCAGGCTCATGTCACTGCACCAACGGCGAGTCGGCGCCCTGCAAGGCGAGGCCACGGATGTCTGCCGCGCCAATCAAGGTGTGCAGGTATTGCACCAGTGCCTTCTGCCACACGCCTTGCTGCAACTGGGTGCGGATCGCGCCAGCCACTGCCTCATAAGGCAACGGCTGGCCTTCGACGCGCTGGTCGATGCTGATCACGTGCCAGCCGTAGCGGCTTTCCAGGGGTTTGTCGGCCAGGCCCGGTGCCAGGGTGAACAGCTGGCGCTCCAGTTCCGGCACGGTCTGGCCCTTGCTGATCTGGCCCAGCGAACCGCCCTGGGCCTTGGACGGACACGCCGAGTACTTGAGGGCCAACTCGGCAAAGCTGCCGGGGGCTTGCGCCAGGCTCAGCAGGAGGATTTCCGCCTGCACATGGGCCATCTGCCGCGCCTCGGCGTCGTCCGGAGCGCACTCGAGGAGGATGTGCCGCACCGCCAGCAACGGCGCGCTGTGGAAGCGTCCGCGATTGCTGTCGAAGTAGTGCAGGCAGGTTGCCTCGTCGCACTGCGGCACGCTGATTTCACGCTCCAGCAGCAAGCGTGTGGCCGCTTCTTCTTCGTTCTCGCCGGGGGCAATGTCCACCGCCAGGCCGAGTGCGCCGATGCGCTGCTGCAACAGCTCGCGGATCACCAGCGCGCGGGCGGCCAGGTACACCGCCGACTCGCGGCTTTCGGCCGGGTGATATTGCAACTCCAGGGCCATCGCCTCCGGCGTGATCAGCACGCCGTTGACGCTGACGATGGGCCATTCCTGTTCACTGCTGGCGATCAATTCAGGCGCCACCTCTGCCACTTCCACCACCTCGACGTCCGGCACTGGCACCGACGAACCGCAACCTCCGCCACATCCGCATCCTGTTGTCATGACCGTCTCCTCACGACTTCTGCCGCACGATTTGATAACGCCGCCCCAGGTACCAGATCGGCGCGCTGACCACGTGCACCAAGCGGGTAAACGGGAACAGCACGAACAAGGTCAGGCCCAGCGCCACATGGGCCTTGTAGATCAGCGACACCGGCGCAATCGCCGCCGCCGCTTCCACCGGCCGCAGCAGCACCACGTTCTGCGCCCAGTCGGCGAGCATCACCATCACCGAGCCGTCCATATGGCCGGTGGACGCGACGATGGTCAGCAAGCCCAGCAGCAATTGCGCGAGCAGCACCAGCAGGATGAGGATGTCCGACGCACTCGACGTCGCCCGCACCCGTGGATCGCTGAGGCGGCGCTTGACCAGCATCAACAGACCCACCAGGCACAGCAGGCCGAAAAAACCACCAGAGACCATCGCCAGCAACTGCTTGTTCTCAGTGCTGATGACGTGGTGGTACACCGACGCCGGCGTGAGCAGGCCGACAAAATGCCCAGCCAATACAAACAGCACGCCGATATGGAACAGGTTGCTCGCCACGCGCATGCCACGGTTGTTAAGCATCTGGCTGGAGCCGGCCTTCCAGGTGTACTGCGCCAGGTCGAACCGCGCCCAGCTGCCCAACAGGCAGATCGCCAGGGCGACGTAGGGATAAACCCCGAATACCAGCAAATTCCACTTAGACATTACCCACCTCCCCGGCCGGCACGGCGGCCGGCCCTTGCTGCTGAAAATCCACCCAGTGCAACGGCACGGCGCTTTCTTCGCGGGCCTTGCCCGGTGTGCTCGGCAGTGCGCTGCAACGGTCCTGCTGCTCGGCCTGCATAAAGTCCACCGCCTCTTCTTCCCAGACCTTGTCAAGGGCTTCAAGGGAGTCGTCACGCGGCTCGGCGGCCACCTGCGCACGCACCTCGGCCACCGCCTGGTGCGGCTCGGCGCCGGCGATCTGCAACAGCGCGCGGAAGCAACTGGCGTAGGCGCTCTCGCGCTCTTCCAGACGCGCGCCGAGCAAGGCCAACAGGTGCGCCACATCCGCCAGGCCCTCACGGGCCTCGATGTCTTCGCGGGTGGACAAGAACTCCAGGTACAGCGGGATGTAGTCCGGCAGTTCCTTGACGCCGATGGCAAACCCGGCCGCCTCGTACTGGGCCATCATGTCCACCATGGCCTGGCCACGGTCGCGGGATTCGCCGTGCACGTGCTCAAACAACAGCAGCGACAACGAGCGCCCACGGCCAAACAGCGCGCCGTAGTGTTCCTGGCCGTCCATCAGGTCGTTGGCGCAGATCAGCTCCAGCAACTCGAACAACGCACCGCGTTGCTTGGGGCTGATTTCCCGCGATTCGATAATCGCCTGCTCCAACTCATCGCGGCCGTTCACCAGGCGTTCGGTGGGGTAGTCCAGCAGCAGTGAAATCACTTTGAGAATGCGCATGGCTCAGTCCTCCCAGATCTGTACGGTTTTCAACACGTCGCGGCGGTTGGCCTTCTTCGCGCCAAACATATTGGTGTCGGAACTGCCGCTGCAGCCGCTGCCAAAGCTGAAGCCACAACCGGAACGCTCGGCGAACGCGTCGCTCATGGCGTCTTCGCGGTGGGCGCTGGGCACGACAAAGCGGTCCTCGTAATTGGCGATGGCCAGGTAGCGGTACATCTCTTCCACCTGGGGCACGCTCAGGCCGACGTCTTCGAGCACTTGCAGGTCCTGCACGCCGTCCACTTGCTGGGAGCGCTTGAACGCACGCATGGCCAACAGGCGTTTCAGGGCACGCTTGACCGGTTTTTCATCGCCCGCCGTGAGCATGTTGGCCAGGTAACGCAGGGGGATGCGCAGGCTGTCGACATCCGGGATCACGCCGTTCATGCCCACGGTGCCGGCAGCGGCGGCGTTCTGGATCGGCGACAGCGGCGGCACGTACCAGACCATCGGCAAGGTGCGGTATTCGGGGTGCAACGGCAGCGCGAGCTTCCAGTCCACGGCCATTTTGTACACCGGCGAACGCTGCGCCGAGTCAATCACCGACTGCGGCACGCCATCGGCCAGGGCCTGGCGGATCACCGCGGGGTCGTTGGGGTCGAGGAAAATCTCCAGCTGCTTCTCGTACAGGTCCTGCTCACTGGCGGTACTTGCCACTTCGCTGATGCGGTCGGCGTCGTAGAGCAACACGCCGAGGTAGCGGATGCGGCCGACGCAGGTTTCAGCGCACACGGTAGGCATACCGGCTTCGATGCGCGGGTAGCAGAAGATGCACTTCTCGGATTTGCCGCTCTTCCAGTTGAAGTAGATCTTCTTGTACGGGCAGCCGCTGATGCACATGCGCCAGCCACGGCACTTCTCCTGGTCGATCAGCACGATGCCGTCTTCTTCACGCTTGTAGATCGCGCCGCTGGGGCACGACGCCGCGCACGCCGGGTTGAGGCAGTGCTCGCACAGGCGCGGCAGGTACATCATGAAGGTGTTTTCGTACTCGCCGTAGATGTCGGCCTGGATCTGGTCGAAGTTCTTGTCCTTGCGCCGCTTGGCAAACTCGGTGCCGAGGATTTCTTCCCAGTTGGGACCCCACTCGATTTTCTGCATGCGCTTGCCCGACACCACCGAACGCGGGCGTGCGGTGGGCTGGTGTTCACCCAACGGCGCGGTATGCAGGTGCTGATAGTCGAAGTCGAACGGCTCGTAGTAGTCGTCCAGGCCCGGCAGGTCGGGGTTGGCAAACAGGTTGGCGAGCACGCGGAACTTGCCGCCGATACGCGGGTTGATGCTGCCGTTGGCGTTGCGCACCCAACCGCCCTTCCACTTGTCCTGGTTCTCCCACTCCTTGGGGTAGCCGATGCCGGGTTTGGACTCAACGTTGTTGAACCAGGCGTATTCCATGCCTTCGCGGCTGGTCCATACGTTTTTGCAGGTGATCGAGCAGGTGTGGCAGCCGATGCATTTGTCCAGGTTGAGGACCATGCCGATTTGTGAGCGGATTTTCATCTCAGTTCTCCTCGATATCAGTCGGCAATGGGCGTGGCAGGTCATCGCCGTGGGAGCCATCGAGCCAGTCGACCTTGGCCATCTTGCGCACCACGACAAACTCGTCGCGGTTGCAACCGACCGTGCCGTAATAGTTGAAACCGTAGGCCTGCTGGGCATAGCCGCCGATCATGTGGGTCGGCTTGAGCACCACGCGGGTCACCGAGTTGTGATGGCCGCCACGGGTCTTGGTGGTTTCCGAACCGGGCACGTTCACGATGCGTTCCTGGGCGTGGTACATCATCACCATGCCTTCCTTGACCCGCTGGCTGACCACCGCGCGGGCGGTCAGTGCGCCGTTGACGTTGAAGCATTCGATCCAGTCGTTGTCCTCGATGCCGGCGCGCTTGGCGTCGATTTCCGAGAGCCACACAATCGGCCCGCCACGGCTGAGGGTGAGCATCAGCAGGTTGTCGCTGTAGGTGCTGTGGATGCCCCACTTCTGGTGCGGGGTGATCCAGTTCAGCACGATCTCCGGCTCGCCATTGCTGCGCTTGCCCTTCACGCCTTCGATGGTGCGGGTGTTGACCGGCGGCCGATAGCTCATCAGTTGCTCGCCGAAGGCCTGCATCCACGGGTGGTCCTGGTAGAACTGCTGGCGGCCGGTGATGGTGCGCCATGGAATGTTTTCATGGACGTTGGTGTAGCCGGCGTTGTAGCTCACGTGCTCGTCTTCGAGGCCCGACCAGGTGGGGCTGGAAATGATCTTGCGCGGCTGCGCCTGGATATCGCGGAAACGGATGGCTTCGTGGGCCTTGGAAATCGCCAGGTGGCTGTGGTCGATACCGGTGAATTCCGACAGCGCGGCCCAGGCTTTCAAGGCGACCTTGCCGTTGGTTTCCGGGGCCAGGGACAGGATCACCTCGGCCGCGTCGATGGCCGTGTCGATCTTCGGCCGGCCGTGGCTGATGCCCGCATCCCCTTCGTGATGATTCAGTTCGCCGAGAAACTCGACTTCTTCCTCGGTGTTCCAGTTGATGCCCTTGCCGCCGTTGCCGAGTTTTTCCAGCAATGGGCCGAGGGAGCTGAATTGCTTGTAGATGTTCGGGTAGTCACGCTCCACCACCGCCATGTTCGGCGCGTTCTTGCCGGGTACCGGCGCCACGCCAGCGCTTTTCCAGTCGGTGCCGCCAAAGGGCTGGGCCAGTTCGCCGACGCTGTCATGCATCAGCGGCACGGTGACCAGGTCTTTTTCCACACCGAGGTGCCCGACCGCCATGGCGGAAAAGGTCTTGGCGATGCCTTTGTAGATTTCCCAGTCGGAGCGCGACTCCCACGCCGGGTCGATGGCGGCCGACAACGGGTGGATAAACGGGTGCATGTCCGAGGTGTTCATGTCGTCTTTTTCGTACCAGGTGGCGGTCGGCAAGACGATGTCGGAATACACGCAGGTGGACGACATGCGGAAGTCCAGGGTGGTCACCAGGTCGAGCTTGCCGATGGCGCCGTCGTCGACCCATTCGGCTTCGGTGGGTTTGCTTTCGCCGCCAAAGCCGATGTCTTCGTTCATCACGCCGTTCTTGGTGCCCAGCAGGTACTTGAGCATGTACTCATGGCCCTTGCCCGACGAGCCAAGCAGGTTGGAGCGCCAGATAAACATGTTGCGCGGGAAGTTCACCGGGCTGTCCGGTTGCTCGCAGGCAAAACGCAAGGAGCCGTCCTGCCAGGACTTGACCACGTAGTCTTTGGGGTCCATACCGGCGGCGGCCGCTTCACGGCAGATATGCAGCGGGTTGCGGTTGAGTTGCGGCGCGCTGGGCAGCCAGCCGGCGCGTTCGGCGCGGATGTTGTAGTCCAGGGCGTGGGTGGGGAACTGGGACTTGTCTGCCAGGGGCGAGAGCACGTCGTGCATGTTCATTTTTTCGTGGCGCCACTGCGAGCTGTGGCCGTAGAAGAAGCTGGTGCCGTTCATCTGGCGTGGTGGGCGGTTCCAGTCCAGGCCGAAGGCCAGGGGCAGCCAGCCGCATTGCGGGCGCAGTTTTTCCTGGCCGACATAGTGGGCCCAGCCACCGCCGGTCTGGCCGACACAGCCACAGAGCATGAGCATGTTGATCAGGCCACGGTAGTTCATGTCCATGTGGTACCAGTGGTTCATCGCCGCGCCGACGATAATCATCGAGCGGCCACGGGTCTTGTCGGCGTTGTCGGCGAACTCGCGGGCGATCTGGATCGCCTTCTCGCGGCTGACGCCGGTGATCGCCTCCTGCCACGCCGGAGTGCCCGGCACGCTGGCGTCGTCGTAGTCCCTGGCCACATTGCTGCCGCCCAGGCCACGGTCGATGGCCAGGTTGGCCGCCGACAGGTCGAACACCGTGGCGACCTTGGCCACGCTGCCATCGGCCAGCACCACGCTGTGCACCGGCACACGGCGGAACTGCACGGCTTCACCGGCCACGTGCTGGAAGTGTTCGTGGGCTTCACCGGCAAAATACGGGAAGGCCACTTCGGCAACGTCGTCGCCGATCAGGCTGAGCTTGAGGTCGATGGCGCGGCCTTCACCGCCCTCTTTGGCGAGGATGTTCCACTTGCCCTTCTCGCCCCAGCGGTAGCCGATGGCGCCCTGTGGCGAGACCAGCGCGCCGCTTTCGTCGAGGGCGATGGTTTTCCATTCCGGGTTGTTGTCCTGGCCGAGGTTGTCGATCAGGTCCGAGGCGCGCAGGAAGCGGTCGGGCTGGAAGCCTGCGCCCGGGGCAAAACCGGTGACGGGCTTGAGCATCACCAGCACCGGCAAGTCGGTGTAGCGCTTGGCGTAGTCAGTGAAATACGGGCTCGGGTGGTCGAGGTGAAATTCCTTGAAGATCACATGGTTGAAGGCCTGGGCCAACGCGGCGTCGGTGCCCTGCTTGGGGTTGAGCCACAGGTCGGTGAGCTTGGCCACTTCCGAATAGTCGGGGGTGATGGCCACGGTCTTGGTGCCCTTGTAGCGCACCTCGGTGAAGAAGTGCGCGTCGGGGGTGCGGGTCTGCGGGACGTTGGAGCCCCAGGCAATGATGTAGTTGGAGTTGTACCAGTCGGCCGATTCCGGCACGTCGGTCTGCTCGCCCCACACCATCGGCGAGGCCGGTGGCAGGTCGCAGTACCAGTCGTAGAAACTCAGGCACACGCCGCCCAGCAACGACAGGTAACGGGAACCGGCGGCGTAGCTGACCATGGACATGGCCGGGATCGGCGAGAAGCCGACAATGCGGTCCGGCCCGTATTGCTTGATGGTGTAGACGTTGGAGGCGGCGATGATCTCGTTCACCTCCTCCCAGTTGGACCGGATAAACCCGCCCATGCCACGCTTGCTCTTGTACGACTCGGCCTTGGCCTTGTCCTCGACAATGCTCGCCCAGGCCTCCACCGGCGCCAGGGTCAGGCGCGCTTCACGCCACAGCTTGAGCAGCGGCTTGCGGATCTTCGGGTACTTGAGGCGGTTGGCGCTGTAGATGTACCAGCTGTAGCTCGCACCGCGCGGGCAGCCACGGGGCTCGTGGTTGGGCAGGTCGTTGCGGGTGCGCGGGTAGTCGGTCTGCTGGGTTTCCCAGGTGATCAGGCCGTTCTTCACGTAGATCTTCCACGAGCAGGAACCGGTGCAGTTCACCCCGTGGGTGGAGCGCACGATCTTGTCGTACTGCCAGCGCGAACGGTAGACGTTTTCCCAGTCGCGGGACTCCTTGCGGGTCTCGCCGTGGCCGTCGGAGAACTCGTCTTGCTTGCGGTTGAAGAACCGCAGTTGATCCAGTAAGTGACTCATGATGCTTTCCTCATCAGGCGTGCCGTGGGGTGCGTTGCCCCGCGAATTCGTGGTCGATCAGCAGGGTGTGGCGCAGCCTTTGCGGGCGTACCACCACCAGGTCACGACGATGCAGCTCAGGTAGAAACCGACAAACAGGTAGAAGGCCATGGCCGGGCTGCCGGTGGCGGCCATGGAGGTGCCGAAGGTCTTGGGGATGAAAAACGCGCCGAACGCGCCCATGGCCGAGCTGAAACCCAGCACGGCGGCGGATTCCTTGCCGGCGTCCTTCAAGGCTTGTTCACGCACGGCGGCCGGTTGGCCGGCGCTGGCGTTTTCGTGAACGGTGCGGAAGATCACCGGGATCATGCGGAAGGTGGAGCCGTTGCCGATGCCGGTGGTAATGAACAGCAGCATGAACAGGCCCAGGAAGCCGTAGAAGTTGCCCGCCTCACCCTGCTGCGGCAAAAAGTGCAGCACGCCGAAGACCATCACGATCATCAACACGAAGTTCCACAGGGTCACCCGTGCGCCGCCCAGTTTGTCCGCCAGCCAGCCGCCCAACGGGCGTACCAGGGCGCCCACCAGCGGGCCGAGGAAGGCGAATTTCAGCGCGACCACTTCGGGAAACGAGGTCTTGATCAGCAACGGGAACGCCGCCGAGAAGCCGATGAACGAGCCGAAGGTCGCCAGGTACAACCAGCACATCAGCCAGTTGTGCTTGCGCTTGAAGATCACCGCCTGGTCGCTGAACGACGCGCGGGCGCTGGACAGGTCATTCATGCCGAACCACGCCGCCACGGTGACGATAAGGATGAACGGCACCCAGATGAACCCGGCATTCTGCAACCACAACTGGCTGCCGTCCGCCAGGGTTTGCGGCTGGCCACCGAGCGCGCCGAACGCAGCAAAGGTGATCACCAGCGGCACGCAGAACTGCATCACCGACACCCCCAGGTTGCCGAGGCCGGCGTTCAAGCCGAGGGCGGTGCCCTGCTGGGACTTGGGGTAGAAAAAGCTGATGTTGGACATGCTGGAGGCGAAGTTGCCGCCACCAAACCCGCAGAGCAAGGCGATCAGCACAAACACGCTGTACGGGGTGCTCGGGTCTTGCACCGCGAAGCCCATCCACAGCGACGGCAGCAGCAAGGATGCGGTGCTCAGGGCCGTCCAGCGGCGCCCGCCGAAGATCGGCACCATGAACGAATAGAACACCCGCAACGTCGCACCCGACAGGCCCGGCAATGCAGCCAGCCAGAACAGCTGGTCAGTGGTAAAGCTGAAGCCGATGGCGTTGAGGCGCACGATCACCGTGCTCCACACCATCCACACCGCAAACGCCAGCAACAGCGCGGGGATCGAGATCCACAGGTTACGGGTCGCGGTCTTCTTGCCGCTGGCGCCCCAGAACGCCGGGTCTTCGGGGCGCCAGTCGTGGATCACCGGGCCCGAGTCGGGCTTTTGCGCGATAGACATGATCATTCTCCTCTGCCGGCTCGTTTGCCGAGCAACGGCTGTTTGCGGATTTCGCTGAGGTACATCCAGGTCAGGGACACCCAGACCACGCCGTACATCAACATGAAGCAGGAAGAGCGCACGCCGGTGAGGTCCACCAGGGCGCCGAACATAATCGGCAGCACAAAGCCGCCCAGGCCACCGGCCAGGCCGACGATGCCGGACACCGCGCCCATGTTGTGCGGGTAGTCATTGGCGATGTATTTGAAGACCGAGGCCTTGCCGAACGCGAAGGCGATGCCCATCACAAACAGCAACACGGTGAACAGCGTGGGGTTGAGGCCGATGTGGAAATCCAGGGGGCCGTTGACGGTCATCACTTGCAGTTGGGTCTGCGGATAGCTGAGCAGGAACAGGCAGATCCAGCTCACCCACAGCACCCACCAGGTCACGCTTTGCGCGCCCCAGCGGTCAGACATCCAACCGCCCACCGCGCGCAGCACACCGCCGGGCAGGGAGAAACACGCCGCCAGCAGCGCGGCGCTTTGCAGGCTGAAACCGTATTCCTGCACGTAGTACTTGGTCACCCACAGGGCCAGCGCCACGTAGCCGCCGAAGACAATCGAGTAGTACTGGCAGTAGCGCCACACGGCCGGGTCTTTCAGGCAGGCCAACTGCTCACGCAGGGTCGCGCCACCGGCACTGCGGTGCGCCTTGTTTTCGCTGGTGAGAAACCAGAACAGCAGCGCGGTGATAAACAGGATCGCGCTGAACACCTTGGGCACCAGGTGCCAGGTACCGAGGGCAATCAGCGCCGGGGCGAGAAACTTGGTCACCGCCGCCCCGGCATTGCCGGCGCCGAACACGCCCATGGCGAAGCCCTGGTTGTCCTTGTCGAACCATTTGGCGACGTAGGCGATGCCCACCGAAAACGAGCCACCCGCCAGGCCGACAAACAGGCCAAGCACGAGGAACTGCCAATAGGCGGTGGCGTAGGTGATCAGGTACAGCGGCAGTACGCAGACCAGCATCAGCAGGAAAAACACGATGCGCCCGCCGAAGCGATCGGTCAGCAGGCCCAGCGGGAGGCGCACCAGGGAACCGGTCAGCACCGGCGTGGCGGCCAGCAGGCCGAACTGGGTTTCGTTGAGTTGCAGCAGGTCTTTGATCGGCACGCCGAGCACGGCGAACATCATCCACACCATAAAGCAGACGGTGAAGGCCAAGGTGCTCATGCCCAGCACCAGGCCTTGTCGCAGACGGGGTTGAGTCACGGTATGCGCTCCAGAAAGTGATTCCATGAGCGCAGGTTAGGGGCGACACCCCCGCAGAACTTGACCCAGATCAACGTGGGCCGGGTGGGTATGGGGCTATGCTGGCCCCGTCTACCTCCAAGGAGGTAGTCAAAAAATCAAGAGAAAGCCTTTATTTATCAATGGATTGCTCTCTTGTGCCGGCTTTTATCCGTGGGAGGGTTCGCCGGCAATTCTTTAGAGGTAGTGCGCCAGGGAAGGCCACGTTCAACCCCCTTTCCCGCTCCAGGTGCAAGCATGCTGCTCCCCCACTCCGTTCGATTGCGCCGTCATGCTTGACTGGCTGCGCAGCTCCCTGCCCGCCCGCGCCGGCCTGGCGGTGATCCTGATCGCCATCCTGGCGCTGGCCAGTTCCCTCAGTGCCGGGCTGATCGCCTGGTTCAGCCAGGGCGACGCCGCCGCGATCAACACCGCCGGTTCGGTACGCATGGAGACCTACCACCTCAGCTGGAAACTCGCCGCTGGCGCACGCCCGGATGAAATCGCCGAGGTCAGCCAGAGCCTGCAACGGCGCCTCGACAGTCAATCCCTCAAGGCGGTGCTCGAAGATGGTCCGCAAAGCGCCCTGTTGCAGAGTTACCAGCAGATCCAGCAACGCTGGAACGATGAACTGCGCCCGGCGATAATGCGCGGCGACGCGGCGCTGTCCCAGGCCCAGGCACCGGCGTTTGTCGAGCAACTGAACCGGTTCGTCAGCCTGTTGCAGCAACAGAGCGAGCACAAGCAAGGCTGGCAGCAGGCGATCCAGGGCCTGGCGCTGTTCAGCACCTTGATCATCCTGCTGCTGGGCCTGTACGAGTTGCAGTACGGCGTGGTCACGCCGCTGCAAGAACTGGTGCACGCCACCCGGCGCTTTCGTGACGGTGACTACAAGACCCGGGTCAACCACCGCTCCGACGACGAGTTGGGCCAACTGGCCCTGAGCTTCAACGCCATGGCCGAGACCATCGAAGCGTCCCATCGCACCCTCGAAAGCCAGGTGCAGCTCAAGACCCTCAACCTGCAACAAGCCAACGCCGCCCTGGAACTGCTGTACCAGAGCAGCAGCAGCCTGGCCACGCGCCTGGCCAATGCCGAAGGCCTCGATGAACTGATCCGGCGCTTCCAGAAACGCTTGCCGGGGCTGCGCTTGTCGCTGTGCCTGCAAGGCCACTTCCTCGCCCCGGCCCAGCAGATGCTCGCCCTGCACGGCGAGCACAGCCGCAACGTCTGCGCGATTGGCGATTGCGCCACCTGCGAGCGCGCCCACGTCGCGCCGCCGCAGGTGTTCAGCATCAGCAACCAGGGCGCCGAACTGGGTGAGCTCAAGGCGCACTTCCTCGACGGCCATGCGCCCCAGGACTGGGAGCAACAATTGATCCAGGCCCTGGCCAACCTGATCGGCACCTCGCTGTCCCTCAAGCGCCAGCGCGAGCAGGACCACCGCCTGCTGCTGTTGGATGAGCGCACCATCATCGCCCGCGAACTGCACGACTCTCTGGCCCAGGCGCTGTCGTACATGAAGCTGCAAGTGAGCCGCATGCAAACCCTGATCCGCCGTGGCGAACCGGTAGAGAGCCTGGCCAGCGTCACCGCCGAACTGCGCGATGGCCTGAACAACGCCTACCGCCAACTGCGTGAATTGCTCACCACCTTTCGCTTGCAGATCCACGACGCCGGGCTGGTGCAAGAGCTGCAAGACACCGCCGCCGAATTCTCCCAGCGCGGCGAGTTCCAGGTGCACCTGCATGTGGACGCGCTGGCGTTCCAGCTATCGGCCAGCGAGCAGATCCACCTGTTGCAGATCACCCGCGAGGCGCTGTCCAACTGCCTGCGCCACGCCCATGCGCAGAATGCCTGGCTGCAACTGCGCCAAGTCGGCGAGACCGTCAGCCTGAGCATCGACGACGACGGCCGTGGTTTTTGCGGCGACGTCGACCGGCGCGAACACCACGGCCTGACCATCATGGACGAACGCGCGCGCAGCCTGCACGGCCACCTCGACATCAGCCCCCGCGAGCCCCAGGGCACCCGGGTGCAGCTGCGTTTCCAGCCGGAATTCCTCGGCCATTCCCTACAAGGCACCGCCCCATGAACACCGCCACCCGCCACCGTATCCTGCTGGTTGACGATCACCCGATGATGCGCCACGGCATGCGCCAGATTCTCGAACTGGAAGACGACCTGCACGTGGTCGGCGAGGCCGGCAACGGCCAGGAAGCCCTCGACCAGATCGCCAGCCTGCAACCGGACCTGGTGTTGCTGGACAACAACATGCCGCACATGAACGGCCTGGAAACCCTGCGTCGGCTGCGGGCCATGGACTATGCGGGCAAGGTGTTGCTGTTTACCGTGTCCGACGCTGAAGACGATGTGCGCGATGCATTGCGCCTGGATGCCAATGGGTATTTGCTCAAGGACATGGAGCCGGAACTGGTGGTGGAGTTTATTCGTGATGCGTTGCATGGCGCCCTGGTGATCAGCCCCGGGTTGACCCGTGTGCTGGCTCAGGCGTTGCGCTCGCCGCAGCCCCATGCGGCGGTGGAATTGACTGAGCGGGAGCGGCAGGTGCTGCGCACGATTGCCAGTGGGTATAGCAACAAGGTGATTGGGCATAAGTTGGGGATTACGGAGGGGACGGTGAAGGTGCATGTGAAGAATGTGCTGCACAAGCTGGGGTTGAGGTCGCGGGTGGAGGCGGCGGTTTGGGCTATGGAGCATTTGCGGCAGGTGGGGTGAGTGGCCCTGGGTACATATCCGTTATTTGGGTAACGGCTGATATTGGTTCCGCCCTTACGGCGGGTCACTTTGGAAAAGAGCCCCAAAGTAACCAAAGGGCTCTTGCCCCAACACTCGGTGCCTCGCCTAGGCTCGGCATGCCCGTAATCCGACATGGATTTGGGGGG
>NZ_JAFLWU010000035.1:0-49752 GCF_017316265.1 Pseudomonas sp. Marseille-Q1929 | reverse complement strand
CGATACAACAGCGTAAGGCGCCACAGCTACAACGGTTATCACTCACCGATAGCGGCGGAAAAGCTAGCAGCGTGAGAACCGAAAAGAATGTCCGAAATTACTGGACCAGTTCAAGCCAGCTCCCACAGTCGACCGTGTTCCTTCAGGTTAAACGCGGTCGACTGTGGGAGCTGGCTTGCCTGCGATAGCGATAGTCCAGACAACACTGCTCACAAAGTGAACGCCCAAGCCAAAAGCGCCACCTTTTAGCGCGTCGCAAACAGATAAGTAGCTCCCAAACGATTTCCTGCCTAACCATCCGTCACCCGTGCCAGCGGTGACAGACTTGTCCCACGCCCGCAAAGCGCCTTCCCACAAGTGCTACCGATCTGCTCACACCCCTTGAGCGGGCACGTTCCTACGTCGTTTTCCGGTTATACCCGCACTTGCGACACGGGCTTATATAGACGCGTCAAAACGTCGTTTTTAGGAGTTATTGGACGGCCATTCAATTTTAGGCATGGCAATTGCTCTACCAATTCAAAGCCTCTCGCCTCGCCGGTTGAAGAGCGCAATAACAAGAGCCTCGCCTGAGGCCATCACCCGCTTTGTGTGAGGAGATACTGTGATGACGTCGTTCAACTCCGGGGCTCAACCCCAGAACCGTGCGCCTCAATCCATCGGCTTTTTGCTGCTGGACAATTTCACGCTGATTTCCCTGGCGTCCGCAGTCGAACCCCTGCGCATGGCCAACCAGCTGTCCGGCCGCGAGCTGTATCGCTGGACAACCTTGAGTGTCGATGGCAACCAGGTGTGGGCCAGCGACGGCCTGCAAATCACCCCCGATGCCTCCATGCACAAAGCCCCGGCCCTGGACACCGTGATCGTCTGCGGCGGCGTGGGGATCCAGCGCACCGTTACCCGGGAACACGTGTCGTGGCTGCAAAGCCAGGCCCGCCAATCGCGCCGCTTGGGCGCGGTGTGCACCGGCAGTTGGGCCCTGGCGTGCGCCGGTCTGCTCGACGGCTTTGATTGCAGCGTGCACTGGGAATGCCTGGCGTCGATGCAGGAAGCCTTCCCCCGCGTGGCCATGAGCACACGCCTGTTCACCCTCGACCGCAACCGTTTCACCAGTTCCGGCGGCACCGCGCCGCTGGACATGATGCTGCACCTGATCAGCCGCGATCACGGGCGTGAATTGTCCGCCGCGATCTCCGAGATGTTTGTGTACGAACGCATCCGCAACGAACAGGATCACCAGCGTGTGCCGCTCAAGCACATGCTCGGCACCAACCAGCCGAAGCTGCAGGAAATCGTCGCGCTGATGGAAGCCAACCTGGAAGAACCGATCGACCTCGACGAACTGGCGGTGTACGTCGCCGTGTCGCGGCGCCAGCTGGAGCGGCTGTTCCAGAAATACCTGCACTGCTCGCCGTCGCGTTATTACCTGAAGCTGCGCCTGATCCGTGCGCGGCAGTTGCTCAAGCAAACGCCGATGTCGATCATCGAAGTGGCGTCGGTGTGCGGGTTTGTCTCCACGCCGCACTTCTCCAAGTGCTACCGCGAATACTTCGGCATTCCGCCGCGGGATGAGCGCGTGGGCTCCAACACCACCCAGCAGGTGGCGATGATGCCGATTCCGCAGGCACTGGTGTTGTCACCGTTGTCGGGGCCGTTGTCGGCGTTGAGCCAGGCCAGGAACGAATCGACATTTGCCAGCGTTCGGCTCTAGACCGAGTTGCTTTCATCGCAGGCAAGCCAGCTCCCACAGGGGAATGCATTCCAAATATGAATACATTCCAACTGTGGGAGCTGGCTTGCCTGCGATAGCGGTGTATCAGGCCCCAGAGTTCTGCTTGAACTGCACAAGCGCCGGCAACAACTGCTTATCAATCGCCTGCCTCACCGCCGGCAAGATCGTCGCACTGCCGGTGTACATCTGCTCAACCATGCCCTTGAGCGCCTTGGCCCGCGCTTCGCTCAAACCGCGTACCGCACACTCGCAGGCCTGCTCGGCGGTAGAGCCGCTGGAAACCTCAAAACCCAGTGAGCGCAACTGGCCCAGCAGGTCATCCTGATCAATCAAATCCGCATGCATCATGACGTTTTATCCTGGTGAAGGGAGCGGGGTTTGACCTGGATTCTGGTAGCCGCTCAACCGGTCGGCAAGGGCAGATTGCGCGAATGCCTCAGATGGCTATGGGCATGTCGTTTTCGGGCCATTTACCGACACAAGTAATAGGCACACTGAGCTCAAGCAAGCAGCTTGAAGGTTTGGTCACCCTCGGGATGTACCGCTCACACAAAACATTCTGCCTCGATCTTGTCACGGCTTGATCGGGGCTTTTTTTATGCCGATGACCCGGCCGAGCAGCGCAGGGCGCGGCAGGTCGGCTTGCTCTTGGCTGAGCGTCGACAGGCGTTGCAATGACGCCTCGGTAAACGGCGCCGCATGTGGCCCGGCGAGGTCGACGTGGAGCAGCATTTGCTCGTTGCCGGCCAGCTCCTTTTCATCCCCCACCAGATGCAGGCTGTGATAGAGGTGCAGGCGCTTGGCGTCATGGTCGATCAGTTGGGTATGCACCTCGACCTCGGCACCGAGTTTCACTTCGTGCAGGTAGTTCAGGTGCAGTTCCAGGGTGAACAGCGAATGGCCGCTGGCTTCGCGGTTTTCGCTGTCGAGGCCGAGGGTGTCCATAAGGGCGTCGGTGGCGTAGCTGAAGATCAGCAGGTAGAACGCGTCGCGCAGATGGCCGTTGTAGTCGACCCAGTCGGGGTGGATGGCGGTGGTGTAAGTTGTCAGTGCAGGCATGGCATTAATCCTGGATCAGAAACGCGGTCAAAAATGTGGGAGCTGGCTTGCCTGCGATAGCGGTGGTGAATCTTGCACCGCTATCGCAGGCAAGCCAGCTCCCACATTAGTCATTCGGCGAAGCTCATGCCGTGTCTGGCCTTGGTGGTTTTTACTGCTTCCAGCACCGCCAACAGGCAATCATCACGATAGCGCTCCAGCGCGGAAATGCTGTGTTTGCCTAGCTGATCGCTGGTGCCGTCGACCACATCGTCAATCAACTTGTCGGTCAATTCCGGCGCTGGCAAATACGTCCACGGCAACTGCAACGCCGGGCCGAACTGCGCCATGAAGTGGCGCATGCCGGCATCGCCACCCGCGAGAGTGTAGGTGAGGAACGTGCCCATGAACGACCAGCGCAGCCCGGCGCCAAATCGGATCGCGTCGTCGATTTCGCCGGTGGTCGCCACGCCGTCGTTCACCAGGTGCAGCGCCTCGCGCCAGAGGGCTTCGAGCAGGCGGTCGGCGATAAACCCCGGGACTTCCTTGCGCACATGCAGCGGGCGCATGCCGAGGGATTCGTACACCTTGATCGCCGCTTGAACGGCTGCTGGCGCCGTGTTTTTACCGCCCACCACTTCCACCAGCGGCAGCAGGTAGACCGGGTTGAACGGGTGGCCGACCACGCAGCGTTCCGGGTGGGTCGAGCCCTCGTAGAATTCACTCGGCAGCAGGCCGGAGGTGCTGGAGCCGATCAACGCGTTCGGCTTGGCGGCGGCGCTGATCTTGCTGTGCAATTCCAGCTTCAACTCCAGGCGTTCCGGGGCGCTTTCCTGGATGAAGTCAGCGTCTTTTACGCACGCCTCGATGGTGGCGACGAAGCGCAGGCGGTCCTGCGATGCACCGGGTGCCAGGCCTTGTTTTTCCAGGGCGCCCCAGGCGTTGGCGACGCGTTTGCGCAGGGCGGCTTCGGCGCCGGGCGCGGGGTCCCAGGCGACCACATCCAGGCCGTGGGCGAGGGCGCGGGAGACCCAGCCGCTGCCGATGACACCGCTGCCGAGGGCGGCGAAGGTTTTGATTTCGGTGATAAAGCTCATGACGACATTCCTAAAGAGTTCGGTGATCCCTTGTGGGAGCGGGCTTGCTCGCGAATGCGGTGTGTCAGTTGATGCATTCGGTACTGACCCACCGCATTCGCGAGCAAGCCCGCTCCCACATTTTTAATCCGGTTTCTGCAAGGGGTTAGCCGCGTTGGGTCAGGCCCATCTTGATTCGGCCTTCGGCTGGGGTGAGGACTCGCGCACCCAGGCGGCTAAGGATTTCACTGGCGCGTTCCACCAGTTGCCCGTTGGTCGCCAGCACACCCTTGTCCAACCACAGGTTGTCTTCCAACCCGACCCGCACGTTGCCGCCCAGCAGCACCGCTTGCGCGGCCATCGGCATTTGCATGCGGCCGATGCCGAAGCCGGCCCACACGGCGTCGGCGGGCAGGTTGTCGACCATGGCTTTCATGGTGGTGGTGTCGGCCGGCGCGCCCCACGGGATGCCCAGGCACAGTTGGAACAGCGGGTTGTCGAGCAGGCCTTCCTTGATCAGCTGCTTGGCAAACCACAGGTGGCCGGTGTCGAAGATTTCCAGCTCGGGCTTCACGCCCAATTCCTGGATACGTTTGGCGCCGGCCCGCAGTTGGGCCGGGGTGGACACGTAGATGGTGTCGCCATCACCGAAGTTGAGGGTGCCGCAGTCCAGGGTGCAGATTTCCGGCAGCAGCTCCTCGACGTGGGCCAGGCGCGTCAACGGGCCGACCAGGTCGGTGTTGGGGCCGAACTCCATCGGGTTTTCACCGGCGCCGATCTCCAGGTCGCCGCCCATGCCCGCCGTGAGGTTGACGATGATGTCGATGTCGGCCTCGCGGATGCGCTCCATCACTTCGCGGTACAGGGCGACGTCGCGGCTGAACTTGCCGGTTTCGGGGTCGCGCACGTGGCAATGCACAACCGTGGCGCCGGCCTTGGCGGCTTCCACCGCAGCAGCGGCGATTTGTTTGGGAGTGACCGGCACGTGGGGGCTGCGGCTGGTCGTGTCGCCAGCACCGGTGAGTGCGCAGGTGATGATGACGTCGTGATTCATTTGGCGGTTCCTTACAGGCGTGGTGATGCCGTTCGCGGTCGACAGTGACCGCGAAACGGTGATTGAAATGGGTTTACTTGCTGGTCAGTTGCAGGTTGGCCGCAGCGGGCTTGCCGTCAAAGGTGGTCACGCCTTCCAGCCAGCGCTGCTGGTCTTGCGGGTGATCCTTGAGCCACTGCTTGGCGGACTCGATCGCGTCTTTGTGATCCAGCAACGGCTGCATCATCCGGCTCTCGTCGGCGGCGGTGAACGTCAGGTTGGTCAGCAATTTGTGCACGTTGGGGCACTGCTCGGCGTAGGTCGGCGACGTGACGCTCCATACGGTGGCCATGCCTTCGTTCGGGCCCAGGGCGTCGTCGCTGCCGCTGAGGTAGGTCATGGCGACGTTGACGTTCATCGGGTGCGGCGCCCAGCCGAAGAACACCACGGCTTCCTTGCGCCGCACCGCGCGGTCCACGGCGGCGAGCATGCCGGCCTCGCTGGACTCCACCAGTTGGAATTTGCCCAGGCCGAACTGGTTCTTGGCGATCATCGCCTTGATCTGCGTATTGGCGCCCGAGCCGGGCTCGATGCCGTAGATCTTGCCGCCCAGCTCTTTGTCGAATTTGGCGATATCGGCGAAGGTTTTCAGGCCCTTGTCCGCCAGATACGTCGGCACGGCGAGGGTGGCGCGCGCGTCTTCCAGGCTCGGTTTGTCGAGGACCTTGACCTGCTTGGCGTCGACGAACGGCGTGATGGTCTGGGTCATCAGCGGGTTCCAGTAGCCAAGGAACAGGTCCAGGCGCTGGTCGCGGATGCCGGCGAAGATGATTTGCTGGGAGGCGCTGGTCTGTTTGGTCTTGTAGCCGAGGCCGTCGAGCAGCACTTGGGTCATGGCGCTGGTGGCGATCACGTCGGTCCAGTTCACCACGCCCATGCGCACGTTCTGGCAGGATGCCGCGTCGGCCGCCATGACGTTGGTACTGAAAATGGCGCTGGCGCTGAGTGCGAGTAACAGTCGGTTCATGGTGGGTCCCTCGGCAGGTCGTTATTGTGGGGGCCGGTGTCTTTGTGCACCGTGACGCCACGTTACGCAGCTTGGCGGGCGGCAAAACGCACGGCGGCGACCGACTCTTGCACTGCAGCGACCTGTCCTCTTGAAACCCGCCGCGAACGGGAGTATCACAGTGCCACGCTGCCCGCCCGACGAGAGCGCCACCATGTCCCAGGACTTCTACTTTCTGCTGATGCCGGGCTTCTCGGCCATCGGCTTTATCTCCGCCCTTGAGCCGCTAAGGGTGGCCAATCGCTTTCGTGGCGAGCTGTACCGCTGGCACGTGCTGAGCGCCGATGGCGGCGCGGTATTGGCGAGCAATGGCATGTCGGTCAACGCCGAAGCGGCGCTGGAGCCGCTGAAAAAGGGCGCGACCTTACTCGTGGTCGCCGGTTTTGAACCGTTGAAGTTCGCCACGCCGGCACTGGAACACTGGCTGCGCCGCCTCGACCACGACGGCGTGACCCTCGGCGCCATCGACACCGGCGCCTGCGTCCTCGCCGAAGCGGGCCTGCTTGACGGCTACCGCCTGACCCTGCACTGGGAAGCCATCGACGCCTTCAAGGAATCCTACCCGCACCTCAGCGTGACCCAGGAACTGTTCGAGATCGACCGCCGCCGCATCACCTGCGCCGGCGGCACCGCGTCCATCGACCTGCTGCTCGACCTGATCGCCCAGGCCCACGGCCCGGAGCTGGCGATCCAGGTGTCGGAACAATTCGTACTCGGGCGCATCCGCCCACGCAAAGACCACCAGCGCATGCAGATCGCCACGCGCTACGGCATCAACAACAAGAAACTGGTGCAGGTGATCGGCGAGATGGAACAACACACCGAACCGCCGCTGACCACCCTGGCGTTGGCCGAAGCGATCAAGGTCACGCGGCGCCAGTTGGAGCGCCTGTTTCGCCTGCACCTGAACGACACCCCAAGCAACTTCTACCTCGGCCTGCGCCTGGAAAAAGCCCGGCAGCTGTTGCGCCAGAGCGACATGAGCGTGCTGGAGGTGAGCATTGCCTGCGGGTTTGAATCGCCGTCGTATTTCACCCGCAGTTATCGGGCGCGGTTTGCGAAATGTCCGAGGGAGGATCGGCGACGGGAGGTGGTTTGACGAGCAATTATAGTCAATTATACTCGCGACTATAATTTATAGTCCTTCCAATAATTGGGTATAAAAACATGTCCAAGAACAACGGCTTCGTGTTCCGCCGTCCCACCCTGGCCAGCAGCATTGCCGACGGCTTGGTGGGGGCTGGTATTCAGGATTTCACGTCTGGCCTGTTTCTCGCGGCGCCGCGTCGTACCGGTAAAAGCACCTTTTTGCGCGAAGACCTGATCCCGGAGTGCCAGCTCCGGGGCTGGATGACCGTGTATGTCGATCTGTGGGCTGATAAAGAAAAAGACCCTGCAGAGTTGATTGCCAGCGCGATTGCCGCAGCACTGGTTCCCTATGAAAAGGGTATTCGCAAGCTGGCGAAGAACATGGGAATCGAGAAGCTAAGCTTTCTGCGTACCTTGTCCTGGGACTTTACCAAGCCACAGTTGCCGGTCGGTGCAACGCTGACCCAGGCTTTGGAACTGCTTCACAGCGCGGCAGAAAAAACCGTCGTGCTGGTGATAGATGAAGCACAGCATGCACTCACCAGCGAGTCTGGTATCAACGCGATGTTTGCGCTGAAGGCTGCCCGGGACCAGCTCAACCAAGGCCGCGACGAGGAAGGCAGCGGCTTGTATCTGGTGTTCACCGGCTCCAATCGCGACAAGCTGGCCCATTTGGTATTAGGCAAAAGCCAGCCATTCTTTGGCTCCAGCATCACGCCGTTTCCGCTGTTGGGCAGAGAGTTTACTGAGGCGTACACGGTGTATATCAACGCGCTGTTGGCCGAGACCAACCAGTTCAACGCGGCTGACATTGATGAAGTCTTTGAGCTAGTGGGCCGTCGTCCGGAGATGTTGCGCACCATCCTGGGTGAAGTGGCACTTGAATTGGGTGAGGCGAGTAACCTGGGTCAATTGCTGCACAGTCGCGCCGAATCGCTGCGTGCTGGCGTGTGGACCGAATTCGAAAGTGCCTGGAATGCCCTGACCATCCCTCAGCGTGCGGTGCTGGAAGTGATGGTGGAGCGTTCGCAAAGCAACGAACCCTTCGCACCGTTTACCGACAGTACTGTCACGGCGGTGAGCAAGGCGCTGGAAGACATGGGCAGTGACGTGGTGCCGGGCACCCAGACTATTCAGGCTTGTATCGATGCCTTGCGCGACAAGGAGCTGGTCTGGAAGTCGAGTCGGGGAGGCTATGCCCTGGAAGACAAGTCGTTCGGCGAGTGGCTGCTGCACAAGCGCCAGACATCCCTCTAAAAGACAACGCAGGACAAATGTGGGAGCTGGCTTGCCTGCGATGGCGGTGGGTCAGCACCACAAATGCCATTTGATACATCGCTATCGCAGGCAAGCCAGCTCCCACATGGATACTCGGTGTGGCTTATTTCTTCAGCAGCGCCGAGCAGGCGGCTTTGTAGGCCTCATGCTGGTATTTGTTCAGGCTCGCTGGCAGCTCAAAGTTGTGCTTCTTGTTCTGCGCGTTGATGGTCTGCGGCGACAACAACGTCACCTCCACACCGTCCAGCAATTGAAATACACCCTCGATCTTGAACGTAGTCGGCCCACCGGCAAACTCACCCTTCTTGCTGCGCTTCTTGATCGCAATCCGCTCGATGCCGTTGGCCTGCACAAACGCCTTCACCTGGGCGGCAAAGGCTTTGACGTTGGCCGCTTCATCATCGTCTTCGAGGGCGATTTTCTTGGTGGCCAGGGCGACATGGGTCAGCGCCTGGTTGTCCAGGGAGGCGACGGCGATGATGGCTTCGCTGCCTTTGATTTCGATGCCGCAGATAGTCATGAGTAGCCTTGGTTCAGAAAGAAAGTGCCGGGGATTGTCGCTTATTCCTGCCCGATCGACTCCAAAAACTCCGACCGCTCATCACTCATCCGCGCCAGGCAATCATTTACCGCAATCGCGTAGGCCTTGGTGCCGTTGACTGCCGGGAAGGTGTCCACGGCGCAATCGGCATCCCGCAGTTTTTCCCACTTCTGCTGGGCATCCTTCAGACGAGCGGTAATGTCCGCCAGCTTGGTCTTGTCGCTGCCGTAGGTCGACGCCATGCGTTCCAACAGGCCCTGATAGTTATCCTTGAGCAGTTGTTCGGCGGTGGTTTTGTTGTAGGTGGCGCATTCCAGGGTTTGCTTGTCGTTTTCGATGCCGTCGCAGGGCGTGCTGTCGGTGTCTTCGGCCGCGTGGGCGGTGGTTGCGATGAGTGCCAAAGCCAGGAAAATCGATTTCATTGCGCCGTCTCATATCAGTTGATGCGGGAATTCTGGCCCAAGAGTAGGACAAAGAACAGCCGCCAGTCAGAGCTGTCATAGCAGCCTTTGTCGTGGATTGACGCTTTCGGCAATTCCCCTGTCGTTTTTGCACCCGGCTCGGGTTGCCCCTGGGCATATGCTGGCCCCAAAGCGCCGGCAGACGATTCGGCGCATGAATCGCCAATAAGGGGACGCCTGATGAGCCCAGCCGAATTGCACGCCGACAGCATCGTTATCGACGGGCTGATTATTGCCAAGTGGAACCGCGACCTGTTCGAGGACATGCGCAAAGGTGGCCTCACCGCCGCCAACTGCACCGTGTCGGTGTGGGAAGGGTTCCAGGCCACCATCAATAACATCGTGGCCAGCCAGACCCTGATCCGTGAAAACAGCGACCTGGTGATCCCGGTGAAAACCACCGCCGACATCCGCCGCGCCAAGGAACTGGGCAAGACCGGCATCATCTTCGGCTTCCAGAATGCCCATGCGTTCGAAGACCAACTCGGCTACGTCGAGATCTTCAAGCAGCTCGGCGTTGGCGTGGTGCAGATGTGCTACAACACCCAGAACCTGGTGGGCACCGGTTGCTACGAGCGCGATGGCGGCCTGTCGGGTTTTGGTCGTGAGATCGTCGCCGAGATGAACCGCGTTGGCATCATGTGCGACCTGTCCCACGTCGGCTCCAAAACCAGCGAAGAAGTCATCCTCGAATCGAAAAAACCGGTGTGCTACTCCCACTGCCTGCCGTCCGGGCTCAAGGAGCACCCGCGCAACAAGTCCGATGAAGAGCTTAAGTTTATTGCGGACCACGGCGGTTTTGTCGGCGTGACCATGTTCGCGCCGTTCCTGGCCAAGGGCATCGATTCGACCATCGACGACTACGCCGAAGCCATCGAATACACCATGAACATCGTCGGCGAAGACGCCATCGGCATCGGCACCGACTTTACCCAGGGCCATGGCCAGGATTTCTTTGAAATGCTGACCCATGACAAGGGCTATGCCCGCCGCCTGACCAGCTTCGGCAAGATCATCAACCCACTGGGCATCCGCACCGTGGGCGAGTTCCCCAACCTCACCGAGACCCTGCTCAAGCGCGGCCACAGCGAACGCGTGGTGCGCAAGATCATGGGCGAGAACTGGGTCAACGTCCTCAAGGACGTCTGGGGCGAATAAGCCAGCGCATCACTGCGCAACACCACACTAAAAAATTTTCTGGAGTTAAGTTTCCATGGCCAAGATCGCCCCGCAATTACCTATCGAAGTCGACAGCGAGACCGGTGTCTGGACCTCCGACGCACTGCCCATGCTGTACGTACCTCGCCACTTTTTCGTCAACAACCACATCGGTATTGAAGAAGTCCTGGGCGCCGATGCCTACGCCGAGATCCTCTACAAGGCCGGCTACAAATCCGCCTGGCACTGGTGTGAAAAAGAAGCCGAATGCCACGGCCTGGAAGGCGTCGCCGTATTCGAGCACTACATGAAACGCCTGTCGCAACGCGGCTGGGGCCTGTTCAAGATCCAGGACATCGACCTCGACAAGGGCACCTGCAGCGTCAAGCTGGAACACTCCGCCTTTGTCTACGTGTACGGCAAGGTCGGACGCAAGGTGGACTACATGTTCACCGGCTGGTTTGCCGGCGCCATGGACCAGATTCTGCAAGCGCGCGGCAGCCAGATCCGCACCGTCGCCGAACAAGTCTACGGAGGCTCCGAAGAGGGCCACGATGACGGCCTGTTCACCGTCAAGCCGTTGTAAGCCGAGGACCGTGCCATGGCTTTCGAAGCAATGTTTGCGCCGATCCAGATCGGCAAACTGACCATCCGCAACCGCGTGCTCAGTACCGCGCACGCCGAGGTGTATGCCACCGACGGCGGCATGACCACCGAGCGCTACATCCGTTATTACGAAGAGAAAGCCAAGGGCGGCATCGGCCTGGCGATCTGTGGCGGTTCGTCCGTCGTGGCCATCGACAGCCCGCAGGAATGGTGGAGTTCGGTGAACCTGTCCACCGACCGCATCATCCCGCACTTCCAGAACCTGGCCGACGCCATGCACAAGCATGGCGCCAAGATCATGATCCAGATTACCCACATGGGCCGTCGCTCGCGCTGGGATGGCTTCAACTGGCCGACCCTGATGTCGCCGTCCGGCGTGCGTGAGCCGGTACACCGTGCCACCTGCAAGACCATCGAGCCGGAAGAAATCTGGCGGGTGATCGGCAACTACGCCGCCGCCGCTGGCCGCGCGAAAGCCGGTGGCCTCGACGGCGTGGAACTGTCGGCCGTGCACCAGCACATGATCGACCAGTTCTGGAGCCCACGGGTCAACAAGCGCACCGACGAATGGGGCGGCAGCTTCGAAAACCGCATGCGTTTCGGCCTGGAAGTGCTGAAGGCCGTGCGCAAGGAAGTCGGCCCGGATTTCTGCGTGGGCATCCGCCTGTGCGGTGACGAATTCCACCCGGACGGCTTGTCCCACGAGGACATGAAACAGATCGCCAAGTACTACGACGACACCGGCATGCTCGATTTCATCGGCGTCGTGGGCTCGGGTTGCGACACCCACAACACCCTGGCCAACGTTATCCCCAACATGAGTTATCCACCGGAGCCATTCTTGCACTTGGCCGCCGGGATCAAGGAAGTGGTCAAGGCGCCGGTGCTGCACGCGCAGAACATCAAGGACCCGAACCAGGCCACGCGTATTCTGGAAGGTGGCTACGTGGACATGGTCGGCATGACCCGTGCGCACATGGCCGACCCGCACCTGATCGCCAAGATCAAGATGGGCCAGATCGACCAGATCAAACAGTGCGTCGGCGCCAACTACTGCATCGACCGCCAATACCAGGGCCTGGATGTGCTGTGCATCCAGAACGCCGCGACGTCCCGTGAATACATGGGCGTGCCGCACATCATCGAGAAAACCACCGGGATCAAGCGCAAGGTCGTGGTGGTCGGTGCCGGCCCGGCCGGGATGGAAGCTGCACGCGTCGCCGCCGAGCGTGGCCATGACGTGACGCTGTTCGAGAAGAAAGAATTTATCGGTGGGCAAATCACCACCGCGTCCAAGGCGCCGCAGCGTGACCAGATTGCCGGGATCACCCGCTGGTTCCAGTTGGAGCTGGCGCGCTTGAATGTCGACCTGCGCCTGGGCGTGGCCGCTGATGCGGCGACCATCCTCGACCTGCGCCCGGACGTGGTGGTGCTGGCGGTGGGTGGGCATCCGTTCCTGGAGCAGAACGAACACTGGGGCGCCGCTGAAGGCCTGGTGGTCAGCAGTTGGGACGTGCTCGACGGCAAAGTCGCGCCGGGCAAAAACGTACTGGTCTACGACACCATCTGCGAATTCACCGGCATGTCGGTGGCGGATTTCCTTGCGGACAAAGGCAGCCAGGTCGAGATCGTCACCGACGACATCAAGCCCGGCGTGGCCATCGGCGGTACGTCGTTCCCGACTTACTACCGCAGCATGTACCCCAAGGAAGTGATCATGACCGGCGACATGATGCTGGAAAAGGTCTACCGCGAAGGCGACAAGCTGGTGGCGGTGCTGGAGAACGAATACACCGGCGCCAAAGAGGAGCGGGTGGTGGACCAGGTGGTCGTCGAAAACGGCGTGCGCCCGGACGAAGCGATCTACTACGCCCTCAAGGAAGGCTCGCGCAACAAGGGCCAGATGGACGTCGAGGCGCTGTTCGCGATCAAGCCGCAGCCGTGCCTGAGCGAAGCGGGTGACGGCTACTTGCTGTTCCGCATCGGCGACTGCGTGGCGCAGCGCAACACCCACGCTGCGATCTATGACGCCCTGCGCCTTTGCAAGGATTTCTGACGGCTTGTGGAGAACCCTGTGGGAGCGGGCTTGCCCGCGATAGCGGTGGTTCAGTAAACATCTTTGTTGACTGACACACTGCAATCGCGGGCAAGCCCGCTCCCACAGGAATTGAGCAAGGCATCTCGACCTGCAAGACCCCGAGGTCTTTGGGAGCTTCACCATGTTGAACACCCTGCTTCCCATTTTATTGTTCGCCGCCCTGGGCCTTGCCGTCCTCGGCGCCCTGCGCCGGGTAAACATGTGGCGCCGTGGCCGTGCGTCCAAAGTCGACCTGCTGGGCGGCCTGCTGGCCATGCCCAAGCGCTACATGGTCGACCTGCACCACGTGGTCGCCCGCGACAAATACATCGCCAACACCCACGTCGCCACGGCGCTGGGCTTTGTGCTGTCGGCCTTGCTCGCCATCCTGGTGCACGGCTTCGGCTTACATAACCGCATCCTCGGCTACGCCTTGTTGCTGGCCTCGGTGCTGATGTTTGTCGGCGCGACCTTCGTTTACCTGCGTCGGCGCAACCCGCCGTCACGCCTGTCCAAAGGCCCGTGGATGCGCCTGCCGAAAAGCCTGATGGCGTTCTCGGTGAGCTTCTTCCTGCTGACCTTGCCGGTGGCCGGGATTCTGCCGGCGGACTTCGGCGGCTGGCTGCTTGCGGCGTTGTTGAGCGTGGGTGTGTTGTGGGGCGTCAGCGAGATGTTCTTCGGCATGACCTGGGGCGGCCCGATGAAACACGCCTTCGCCGGTGCCCTGCACCTGGCCTGGCACCGCCGTGCCGAGCGCTTTGGCGGCGGCCGTTCTACCGGTTTGAAACCGCTGGACCTGAGCGACAAGAGCGCGCCCCTGGGCGTGGAAAAACCCAAGGATTTCACCTGGAACCAACTGCTGGGTTTCGACGCCTGCGTGCAATGCGGCAAGTGCGAAGCCGCGTGCCCGGCCTTTGCTGCCGGCCAGCCGCTGAACCCGAAAAAACTGATCCAGGACATGGTCGTCGGCCTGGCCGGTGGCACCGATGCCAAGTTTGCCGGCAGCCCGTATCCGGGCAAAGCCATTGGCGAGCACGGTGGCAACCCGCATCAGCCGATCGTCAACGGTCTGGTGGACGCCGAGACCCTGTGGTCCTGCACCACCTGCCGCGCCTGTGTGGAAGAGTGCCCGATGATGATCGAGCACGTGGACGCCATCGTCGACATGCGCCGCCACCTCACCCTGGAAAAAGGCGCTACGCCGAACAAAGGCGCTGAAGTCCTCGAAAACCTTATCGCCACTGACAACCCCGGCGGCTTCGCACCGGGCGGTCGCTTGAACTGGGCGGCGGATTTGAACTTGCCGTTGCTCAGCGAAAAGGGCAGCTGCGAGGTGCTGTTCTGGGTCGGCGACGGTGCCTTCGACATGCGCAACCAACGTACCCTGCGCGCCTTTGTCAAAGTGCTCAAGGCGGCGAATGTCGACTTCGCCGTGCTCGGCCTGGAAGAACGCGACAGCGGTGACGTGGCCCGTCGCTTGGGCGACGAAGCGACCTTCCAGTTGCTGGCTTCGCGCAATATCCAGACCCTGGCCAAGTACAGTTTCAAGCGCATCGTCACCTGCGATCCCCACAGTTTCCATGTGCTGAAAAACGAGTACGGCGCCTTCAACGGCAACTACGTGGTGCAGCACCACAGCACCTTCATGGCCGAGCTGATCGGCGAGGGCGCATTGAACCTGGGGCAGCACAAAGCCAATAGCGTGACCTATCACGACCCGTGCTACCTGGGCCGCTACAACGGCGAATACGAGGCGCCGCGCCAGGTGCTGCGCGCGCTGGGCATCGAGGTCAAGGAGATGCAACGCTCGGGCTTCCGTTCACGCTGCTGCGGCGGTGGTGGCGGTGCGCCGATTACCGACATTCCCGGCAAGCAACGCATCCCCGATATGCGCATGGAAGACATCCGCGAAACCGGTGCCGAACTGGTGGCCGTGGGTTGTCCACAGTGCACGGCGATGCTTGAGGGTGTCGTTGAGCCAAGACCTTTGATTAAAGACATTGCCGAACTGGTCGCTGATGCCTTGCTGGAAGACGCCGCGCCTGCCAAAGCCCCCATAAAGCGTGAACCTGCGGAGGTGCATTGATGAGCGACATTATCCGCCGCGACCCCCGGGCCGAATGGATCGCCCGCAACCGCCTGCACCCGCTGCATGCGGCGATGCAACCGGTGCAACACAGCTGGATGGGGCCTAACGGCGTCATCCGCAAGAACGTGCATGGCGTCGGCTTTATCGGCCCCAACGGCATCAAGCGCATCGACCGCAGCGGCGCCCAGCAGGGCGGCGCGGCCAAGCGCACGGCGGCGGTGGAAGTGCAGTTGCCGTTGCATCAGATTGCCGCGCCGGCGTTCTACATCAACGTGGTGCCGGACATGGTCGGCGGCCGCTTGAGCAGCCACGACCGCGACTTGCTCGGCCTCGCCCGACAACTCGCGGGCAGCGATGGCGCGGTGCTCGCCGTGGTGTTTGGCGAGCATAAGGAAAGCGCGTTTGCCACGGCCGGTGTCGATCGCCTGCTGGTGCTGGAAGGCCATGAGTTCGACGGTTATGCACCGGAACAACGGGTGCAAGGTTTGCGCGCTGTGGATAACCAGTTCAATCCACGTCACTGGTTGCTGCCGGATAGCCGCAGCGGTGGCGGCGAATTGGGTCGGCGCTTTGCCGCCAGCCTTAAGGAGCGCCCGGCGACGCGGGTGTGGCAGATCAAGGGCGACGAGTGCATCGGCCGTGCCGGCGCAGGCCAGGAAGACTTGGCCCGCCCGCTGCCACGCCTGATCCTCGCCGCGGTGGAATGCGCGGAACCGGTCAGCGAAACCCGCCACGAAGTGTTGCCCGTGGAGTTATCCACACCCCTGGCACGCAGCCTGCCGCGCATCGAAGACCTCGGTGCGGTGGCGGTGGACCCGGCGGCGATCCCCATGGCCGAAGCCGAGTTCATTTTCTCCGGCGGCAACGGCGTGAAGGACTGGGCGCTGTTCCACCAGACCGCCGCCGCCCTAGGTGCCACCGAAGGCGCGTCACGGGTGGCCGTGGACGACGGCTTTATGGCCCGCGACCGCCAGGTGGGCGCCAGCGGTATCTGGGTCACCGCGCGGGTCTACGTGGCGGTGGGTATTTCCGGGGCGATCCAGCACCTGCAAGGCATTGGTGCCTGTGACAAGGTGGTGGCGATCAACCTCGACCCGAGTTGCGACATGATCAAGCGTGCCGACCTGTCGGTGATCGGCGACAGCGCCGCAATCCTGCACGCCTTGATCGCTGCGGTAGAGACCTACCGCAACGGCGCCAAGCGCGATGCGGCTTAAGGAGTTGGCCATGACCACGAATGTAATCAGTCTGGTGTCCATCGGCGCCCACCCGACTTCCGGGCGCCCGCGCCGTGCCGAGCAAGACGCACGCGCGGTCGAGCTGGGTTTGCAGATGGCTGGGGATAAGTTGCAGGTGCTGCACGCCGGCAATATCAACGAGCCGACCCTGCGCAGTTACCTGGGCATGGGCCTGCCGCAGTTGCATGTGCTGGAACAACCGGCCGGCAGCGATGCGTTACCGGTGCTCAGCGACTATCTGAGCGATGCCGGTGCCCATGTGGTGCTTGCCGGCAGCCAGGCGGAAACCGGCGAAGGCTCGGGCATGTTGCCGTTTTTGCTCGCGGAACAATTGGGCTGGCCGTTGATTGTCGGGCTGGCGCAGGTGGAGTCCATCGACGGCGGTGTGGCGCATGTGCTGCAAGCGTTGCCGCGCGGTCAGCGGCGGCGGTTGAAGGTGCGCTTGCCGTTCCTCGCAACGGTGGATAACGCCGCACCGAAGCCTCGGCAGAGCGCGTATGGTCCGGCGCAACGCGGTGAACTGGCGGCCCATGAGGTCGAGGTTGAAGAGGATGATTTGTTCACCGACGCCGTGCTGCAACCGGCTAAGCCTAGGCCCAAGCGCTTGAAGGTGATCAAGGCCAAGAGCGGTGCGGACCGGATGAAGGCGGCGACGGCCAAGGCCAGCGGTGGTGGCGGGCAAGTGCTCAAGGGCGTGAGTCCGGAAGAGGGCGCCCAGGCGATTCTCAAGTTGTTGGTGGAAGAAGGCGTCGTGCGCTAACCTCAAAACACCACAAAATCCTGTGGGAGCTGGCTTGTGTGGGAGCTGGCTTGCCTGCGATAGCATCGCCTCGGTCTGGCTGATAGACCGAGGTGCCTGCATCGCAGGCAAGCCAGCTCCCACAGTTGATCTTCATTGTGCCTGAGGCTCCGGTATTGGCTTGGGCACCAGGTCCGGCAACGGCGGCGGCAACGGCTCCCAAGGGCCCGTTGTGTTCATCGGCGGTGGCATCGGCGGCGTCGGATCGCCCCCCGTCGGCTTGAGCAGCATCTTCTCGGTGGTATCGCGCAAGATCATCCCCTCCGTCGAACTGCGCGCCTCGGTGCCGCTGTGAAAGGTGCTGATCTGCGAGATCGGCAAATCCAGGTTGCGTTCGATCCGGGGCGTCAGCAGCAGGATGATCTCGGTTTTCTGCTGGGTGCTTTGATTGGTGCCAAACAGTTTTTTGCCGATCCACGGAATCTGGCTCAACCACGGCAACCCCGACCCTTCGTCAACGTCCGCCGTGCGGATCAGCCCCGAGACGATCTGGGTTTCATTGTTGCGCGCAGTGAGCAGCGTCTTGGTGGAGCGTGAGCCCAGCTCAAACGTGGCAGGTACGTTTTCCGAGCCGGGGATGCGCTTGGTGATATGGCTCATTTCCACATTCAGCTCCAGGTTCACCTCATCGCTCAGGCTGATATTGGGCTTGACCGTGATTTGTAGCCCCACGTCCTGGTAAGACACGGACGAGGTGGTGATCTGATTGGCCGTGGTGGTGGTCCCCACCGGGATCTTGTCGCCGATATTCACCGCCGCTTCCTCGCGATTGCGTACCCGCACCCGTGGGTTGGCCAGGGTCACGGTGTTACCACTGCGTTGCAGCATATTGATGCGTGCCGAGGTGCTGCCCGAGTCCAGCAGGATGTTGTCGCCATTGATGCCGCGCAATGCGCTGAGGGGAATACCTGCGAGCCCGGCAGGTACATTGGCCAGGTTGCCCACCGAGACGCCAACGCTTTCCGGGTACTTGATGCCCAGGTTCAACTCGTCCGCCAGGCTGACCTCCAGCACTTGGATATCGATGGTCACTTCCGACTGCGCAATATCAATGGCCTCGACCATTTTCTCCACCGCGCTCAACGTATCCAGGCCATCGCGCACGATCACCGCATTCAGACGCTCGTCCACCAGCACTTCCTTGGGTTTGAGCACCTGCTTGATCTCGGCGGCGACGATCTTGGCGTCGCCGTGGCTGAGGTAAAACGTGCGCACCGCCAACTCGCGGTATTCGCGTTCTTTGTCGGGGCGGCGGGGGTAGATCAGGAGGGTGTTGCGGTTGAGGATTTTCTTGTCCAACCCTTGGGTCGTCAGTAGCAAGTTGAGCGCGTCTTCGGCAGTCGTGCGGCTGGCCGTCATGCTCGCCGAGGCGCTGGGGTTGACGTCTTTGTCGATGACAAAGTTGACCCCCGACAGACGCGCGATGGTTTCGAAAATCGTGCTCAGGCTCTGGGAACTGAACTCCAGGCTCAGGGGTTTGCGCATGGCGTCTGAGAGGTCTGCACTGAGGTAGTCGGCGCTGACCAGTTCGCGGGTCAGGGCGTTGCGAAAGTCCAGGGCTTCTCGGTAGTTGGGCTTTTGCGCGATGATCTGGCGCACCAGGTTAAGCGCCTCAACTGGATTGGCGCGTTTCATTTCATAGGCCCGCGCCAGTTGTGGGCGCAGTTGCTTCATGGCCTGGATGCTTTGGATTTCCTGGCGTGCGCCGAGGTTGCTGGGGTCGTACTTGAGGATGGTGTCCAGGGCCCGGATGGCCGCTGCGTCGTCGCCACGCATCAGTGCGGTGCTGGCCTCGCGGCTGTATTGGGCAACCAGCAGCTCCAGCTTGCCGAATTGCGCGGTGCGCAGTTGCACATCATCAGGGGCTTCCTTGACTTCGGCTTGCAGCACTTCGACTGACTTGACGATGTCACCTTGTTGGCGCAATTCGTCGCTGTGCTTGATCGCCCGTTCGGTCTCGCAGCCGGTGAGCAGCATCAGCGCCAGGCTCAGGGGAATCGACGTACGCATCAACATGATCTTGCCCCTTCGTCAGTGAGTATCCAGGCGCAGGGTACTGACGTGCTTGAGCGGCAGGTAGGTCAGCACCACGGCGGTGTCGGTGAGTTTGTCCAGCCGATAGTGCGCGTCGAGCATCTTGCCGGGCACGATGCGCCCGGGCACCGAGCACCGGTTGCACAGGGTGTACTGGGTGCCGTTGCCGTGCAGCACGACGATTTTTGCCTGGTTTTCGTAACGCCATTGCGCGGCGACGGTGAAGGGCAATGGCGGTGGTTTGGGCGGTGAGTTGTCCACCGGTGTCGGCGGCGGCAGTGGCACCCAGGTTTGGGCCGGGAACAGGTCGATCACGGGGCTCGCCGCTGGTTCGGGCGTTGGGTCCGGCGCAGCCTCGAAGGGCTTGGCAGCCTGCGCCACAGGCGCGTTGACCAGGCTTTGCGGCGGGTCTTGCCAGAACAGCCAGCCGCAGCCGATCAAGGTCAGCAGCAACAGCACGCGCAAATACAGCGGCAACTTCATTCGACCACCCCCAGGACGCTGACTTTGAGGCTGATGGTCAGCAAGCCGCTGAGGATCTCCTTGCGTTCCAGGGTCACGCTTTCGATGCGCACTGCCGGTTGCTGCGCCACGTCGGTCAAGGCTTCGCGCAACATAACGTAAGGGCCGCTGAGGGGGATCTCGACGTCCAGGCGTTGCATCCCGGTGTCGCCTGGCGCGGAGTAGGCCAGGGTGGTTTGTTCAATGATGAAACCGCGCTGGGTGAGGGTGCCCAGCAACGTTTCCAGGCGCGGGGCGAAGTCATGGGCGCTGGGCATTTTCTCCACCACCGCAGGCTCCGTGACTTGCACATCTTGCGGCTGTTCGGCGATACCGGCCTCCAGTTCCTGGCGGCGCTGCTGGTCGGCGATGCCCGCCGGGTGAATCACCGCCACTTCGATCAACAGCGTTGCCGCCATCAACCCCAGCGCCAACATGCCCCAGAAGCCCAGGCTCTGTTGCCAGTGCATCAGCTGCCAGCGCAGGCGTGGCAGGTGGCGAGTGAGGCTGTCCATGGGCAGTTACCCCGCGCCAACGATGAGTTTGACTTGCACTGGGTGTTGCGGGTCGTTGGGCTTGCGCGCGCTTTGTTGCAGGCTCACGCGCACGCCCGGCTGGGCCTTGAGCCGCTCGACAAAACGGAACGCTTCGGCCAATGCCTGGGCTTCCAGATCCAGGTGCAGCAATTGGTTCTGGGTGTTGACCTCGACCCGCGTCAGGGCGATGTCCTTGGACCAGGCCCGGGCCACGGCGTCGATCAGTGCGAAGGGCGTCTGCGACTGTTTGGAGAACGCCGCCACTTGTTGTTTTTGCTGGGGTGACAGGCGAATGGCGGCTTGGATCAACTGCTCCTGGCGACGTGTCAATTGGATGAACTGCTGTTCCAAGTCATCGGTGCGCAGTTGCTGTTGCTCCATGCGCTGCCAGTGCTGCCAGGTGTTGAACAGCAGCGCCAGCGCCAGCAGCCACAGCACCGCCAGCAGCGGTCGGTGGGCGGCGTTGGGGTGTTGGAAGTCCACCCCGGGCGCAGGGGGCGCGCGCAACTGTTGCCTGAGGGCCGCGAGCCTGGCGTTCATGCCGGCGCTTCCTCCAGCCAGGGATGCAGCGGCCCCAGCCATGGCGCGACGGGGCGGTTGGCGACGATCAGCGTGGCCAGCGCTGAACGTTGCGTGAGCAGTTCGGCGGTGAACAGGTTGTCGCTCAACTCGCTGTCGGGCCGGGTGGGCAATACGCACACCTGGGACGGCGCGCCCTGTTGTCGGTACAGGCAACTGAGGCCGCTGGCTTCGGGCACCGCGAGCACGCAATCTTCGGGCAGGTAGCGCCAGTAGCGTTGGGCCACGGCCGTGAGCAGTGGCGTGCAGGTCAGCAAGGGCAAGCGGGCCAGCTTGAACAGGTCGCGCAGGTCTTGCAGCAACTCCCGTGGGATCGCCACCGCGAGGCGGTCATGGCCGAACGCACTGCTGGCGACCTGTACCTGCCACTGGCTGGTGTCGATACTGGCCTGTTGGGCGAACGCGGCTTCGGCGAAGCCTTGCCAGTCGGCCTGCCGGTACAGGCCGGTTTGCCATGGCAGCATCAGGTAATGCACATGGGGAAACCCCAGCAACACGTTGGCCCGGTCCAGGAATCGCACGCGGCCCCGGGGCGCTTGCTCCAACAGGGCGGCGCAGGCGGCCAACGGCTCGCCGGCCTGTTCCACGCGCCACACGGTTGCACCCCGCCAGCGCGGGCACGCGGCCCACGTGGCGCCGCTGCTGTTAAGCCACACGACGTGCTCAATAAAGGGAAATGACACGGTGGATCTCCTTGAGCGTGGTATCGCCCTGGGCCGCATGGGCCAGGGCGATATCGCGGATGAACACGTGGCCGGCTTCGCGCGCCAGCTCGCGCAAGGTGGCGGCCGAACTGCGGTCGAGCAGCCCTTGTTTGATGCTGTCGGTCATGCCGAGGACTTCTGCCAGGGCGATCCGCCCGCGATAGCCGGTGTGGCGGCAGGCCTCGCAGCCTTTGCCGATGCGGTAGTGGCCTTGCTTGAGCTGGGCACTGGTCAAGTGGGCGAGCCGAGCGATTTCTGCGTCGGGTTTGGTACTGACCCCACAGTCCGCGCAGATGCGTCGCACCAGGCGTTGGGCAACCACACCGTTGAGGGCTTCCACCACGCTGTGGGCATCGACGTCCATGTAGCTGAAGCGCTCAAGGACGCTGAAGGCGCCGTTGGCGTGCAACGAGGTCAGCACGCGGTGCCCGGTCAGGGCGGCTTGCACGGCGATACCGGCGGTTTCGCCATCACGGATTTCCCCCACCAGAATCGTGTCGGGATCGTGGCGCAGGATCGAGCGCAGGCCACGGGCGAACGTCAGGCCCTTCTTGTCGTTGACCGGGATCTGCGTCACACCGGCCAAGTGATACTCCACCGGGTCCTCGATGGTGATGATTTTCTGCTCGCCCGTGTTGATCTCCGTGAGTGCGGCATACAGGGTGGTGGACTTGCCACTGCCAGTGGGCCCGGTGACGATCAACATGCCGTAGGGCTGGCTGGCCAACTCACGAATACGCGCAATGGTATCGGTGGCCAGGCCGAGGCTTTCCAGGCTCAGGGACTCGCCACGCTGCGACTTGTCGAGGATGCGCAGCACCGCGTCTTCACCGTGGATGCTGGGCATGATCGACACGCGGAAATCCACCTCGCGGCCCTGGATTTTCATTTTGAAACGCCCGTCCTGAGGCACCCGGCGTTCGCCGATATCCAGCTCCGACAGCACTTTGATCCGCGACAGCGCCTGTTCGGCCATGTCCAGGCCGCTGGCTTTGCCCATCTTTTGCAACACGCCGTCGATGCGGTACTTGATCTCCAGGCCTTCGGGGTTGGTTTCCACATGGATATCGCTGGCGCGGCTTTGCAAGGCGTCGAACAACATCGAGTTGACCAGGCGCACCACCGGGTTGTCATCGCGGGCGAGGCTGCTCAGTGAGATCTCTTCGGCGGCCTGGCCGACGCGGACGTTTTCGTCGCCTTCGCCGAAGGGTTGCATCACGCGCTGGCTGGCTTCGGCCAGTTTCAGTTGGGCCTTGACCGCACCGGGCAGGCTCATGGCCAGGGGCAGTTGGCGCAGGCTGGGGGTGGACTGGAGCCAGTGCCGGTTGGCCAGGGTAAACGGCTCGCCCAGCGCCAGGCAGGTTTGGCCTTGGTAGTCCAGGGGGAGCACGTTGTGGACCAGCGACTGAGGCAGCGACAACACGTCGAAACGCCAATGGTGTTCCAGCTGACCGGGCTCGATGGCGATCAAGCCCAGTGGCGCGGCAATGCTGCTCAATTGATCGGGCGACTCATGCAGCACTTCCACCAAGTAGTTGGCCACTGACATCGAGCGCTGTTCCGCTAGCGCTTGCCACTCCCGCGTCTGCTCGCTCATGGCATTACTTACCCCTGTATGGAACCTGCCAGTTCAAAAATCGGCATGTACAACATGAATACGATCAGGCCGATCAGCCCGCCCACCACCAGCATCAGCAAGGGTTCGAAGACCTTGCTGAACAGCTCGATGGCGCGCTCTAGCGCTTCGTCGTGAAACTGCGCAATGCGCTCGCACATGGCCGCCAATTCACCGCTTTGCTCGCCCACCCGCAGCAGGCGTTCGGCGACGGCGGTGGTCAGTTGATGGCGCGCCAGGGACGTGGACAACGGCTGGCCGGCCTGGATATCGGTCATGGCGTGGCGCAGGTCGCCTTGGCGTTCCATGGGCAACAGCGCGCCGGACATCTGCACTGCCGTGACCACCGGCATCCCGCCCATCAGCAACATGCCGGCGGTGCGATAAAAGCGCGCGAGGATAAACAGCGTGCGCTGAGCGCCGAGGCTGGGGATTTTCCAGAACAGGTTGGCGACCCGCTGCTTGAATGCCGCGCTGCGAAACAGCAGTACCAGTGCGACAATCGCCAGTACCACGCCAACCAGCAACTCGGTGCCACGGGTGTCTACCAGCGCGCCCCACCCCACCATAAAGCGCGCGGTGGCGGGCAGGTCGGCGACGGCGTCAAACACCGAGGCGAAGCGCGGGATCACGAAAAACAGCAGGAACAGCAGGATCAGTGCGCCGACGCTGAGCACCACCAACGGGTACATCAATGCGCCGCTGACGCGTTTTTTTACCGTCTCCAAATGCGCTTCAAAGTGGTGATAGCGACGCAGAGCCACGGCCAACTGGCCGCTGTGCTCGGAAGACGCCACGGTGGCGATCAACAACTCGGGGAAGGTCTGCGGCTTGAGTTGCATCGCCTTGGACAGTGAGTTGCCCTCGTACATCGACGCAAGCAAATCACTCATGACCTGGCGGTTGATGCCGGCTGGCGCCTTGTCGCGCAGGGTCTCCACGGCTTCCACCAGCACCAGGCCAGCGTCGAGCAACACCACCAGTTCCTGGATAAACAGGCCGAGGGCAAATTTGGCGCGACGGCTGGGCAGCCTGAGCTGGCGCCGCGCCTTGAGCGAGATGACCTGGGCGCCGTCGGCTTGCAGCTGTTGGCGCGCCTGGGCTACGTCGAGGGCTTGCAGGCGCAGGGTCTGCAAATGGCCGTCGCGGATGATGCGGGCGTCGATGTCGATCATGGCGTTTGCCTGGCCAGTTGTTGGCGTTGTTGCACCAGTTCGTCGTAGTAGCGCCATACCGCCAAGGCATAGCGCGTGCGGCGCTCATCCCGGCCAGGTTTGGCTCCGGCGTTATAGGCGCCGACCGCCTGCCAACCGTAGCCTTTCTGTTGAATGAATCCGGCCAAAATCCACGCGCCGACCATCACACTGGTGCACGGCTGGGTGATCAGGTGTTGCTCGGTGATGCCGACCTGCGCGAGCGCGGGCAAGTGGCGGCTGTTGATCTGCATCAGGCCGATATCTTGGCTGCCGTCGTCGTTGATATTGCGCGCGCGGGGGTTGAGGTTGGATTCGACCTTGGCGATGGCGTACAGCAACAGCGGGTCGACGTGATAACGGGTTGCCGCCAACTGCCAACAGTTGGCCTGGGCGGTGCCGGTGAGGCACAACAGGGTCAGGGCCATCCGCAGCGTGTGCATGTCACAGGCCGTAGACGATGTCGGCGTAGGTGTTTACACCACCGGCTTTGCCATCACGGCCCAATGAGATGATTTCTGCATCATTGGGCGGTGTGCCGGGGTTCTTGTAGAGATACGGGTTGCCCCAGGGGTCGGGCGGCAAGGTCTTCAAATACGGGCCCTGCCAGTTGTTGGCGTTGGCAGGTCGGGTGGTGAGCGCGTTCAGGCCGAGGGTTTCGTCGGGGTAGTTGCCGTTGTCCAGGCGGTACTGGTTCAAGGCGTCGGCGAGGGACTTCATCTGGCCTTGGGCGGTTTGCACTTTGGCCAGTTCCAGGCGATCGAACATCTTCGGGCCGACGTAGCCGGCGAGGAGGGCGATGATCAGCAGGACGACCAGCAGCTCCAGCAGGGTGAAGCCGCGTTGGGGGCTGTGGATAAGCGTGCGTGTGCGCATGGAAATACCCTGTTGGGAGGCCAAGGTATGGCGGTTGTGTGTAACTCTCCCGGCCCGCTGTTTCGACGGGCACCGCCGGTAGAACTGCGTTGGATCACGTACTTCTTCAACTCTAGCGCTGCTCGATATAAGGCGCCGTGAGGCGCCCTATAACGTTTGGCTCTTGGGTATAGCGTTGTATCGAATATTTAAGTCAAGCAGCGCCGTAAGGTAAGCGCAGCGCTTGGCTTACTTCCTGATCCATGCATCTTGCCAATGGGAGCCTGTGCCGGGCTCATATGAGGTTGCGGTGGGTGCCCACTGAGTGCAGTAACCCGAGTAGGGGAACGGTTTGCACTCATAGACGTTGCCGTCCGTAGCCAGAACGCGTGTCCCTGCCTGGTACGACTTCAGTTGGTCTGGGAATTTATAGTCATAGGTCGGCGCACCGCCCGTACCGGTGACATTGGCACTCTGCTCGTCTTGGCGAGAGGTCCTGCCATCCTCCGTGGTGCCGGTCATGACCAACTTATGCGGGCCTGGATTGGTAGTTATATCCAATTCCAACCATGAGCTACCACTAGGGACTTTAGTTGTAATGGTGCCGACGGAATTGTTGCTCGCGTCATACAGCGTCAGTTGGACGGCCATGGGGTGGGTGGTAAGTACTGGAATGCGCATTTTTGCTTTGCCAGCCGTCAACGGGGTATCCGCTGGCATTGCGGAGATAGCCATGCGTACGCTTGGATCATCTTGAATTTTTACTTGAATTTCAAAATGCGTAACGGCGCTCGCTGGTTTTGCATATATCTCATTCGGCCCGCGCACGGGTGTAATGACATCGTTAGCATCGCGAATGCCCGCCGCAACCAGGGTTTGCGTGTTATTGATCTTTTGGGCAAGCACGTAAGGCCACTCTGTCTGCTGGCCTTCGGCCTGGCTGGCAATGGTGATTTCGGTGCTGTAGTTAAAAGCTTCACCGTTACTGTTGAATGCACGAGCTTTGACGGTGTCACCGGGCAGTAGGGAGACAGATGGCCTGATACTACCTACGTTTTTCCAACCACTTGGCGATCCCGGCTGGGTGTTGATATCGACGTCGACGGGGTCATGAAACGCCATTTTCGTGTCGCGAACTCCCCAAATTCCCAAAATCACGTGGTGCCCCTTCTTTCCCGGTGGAATCACACACGCATGCTTGGTGTCGGGTATTGGCATGACACCGGAGCCTGGGAATTGGCAGAACGGCGTACTTTCAAACGATGCGCGTGTCAGGGGCTTGTTGTGATCCCAGCCGTCTTTTGTGATGAAGTATTGGTGAAAGTCCACCGGGTGCGGCGCCAGGTATTTCCAGACAAAAACAATGTTTGGATCGGTTATTTCTGTCTTATGCCAGCGTGTTTCTGTTTGGGCATCCAAGGCCGAAAAAAGACTGTTGCCACCGCTGGCTATCTGGCCGTCCTTTGGCCCTTGGCCGGCTGACCCTCCAGAACCTGCAGGAAAGCCTTGGAACGTTTCACCGGTACTTTGCGGCTCATACTGCGCGCCGCCGCAGTTAGTGTTGACGCCGGTTTGGCACAGACGCGCACGTGAAGACAAATCGCCGTCCAAGTACCCGTGTGCAAGCGCGTGCTGTGTCGATAATAGAAGCATCGCCGGCAGCACCAGCTTGATTAAGTTCTTCGTTAATCGCTGTGAGTTTTTCATGCTCTAGTCCACCTTCAATTCAGATAAACAAGTTCCGAACTGCTGGAACGATCAGTGTGCTAATTCAATTGCCATCATGGGTCAGCTGATCTCCCATGGGAGTGGTGCGGGTTGCAGGATTACTCTGCACAGAGCCATACAGAAACACCCACCCTTGATAACTACCTTGCCCTGTAAAACGTTGATTGGCGGCTATGAAGTTGCCCTGTTTAAACGGCGTGCCCTTGGCCTGGCTGAACACGCCCATGATGGTTTCACCCGGCCCTTCAATCACGCCCCACTCTGCGCTGCCGGTCAGCGGGTCGTCGTAGACCCGGCGCAGGTAGCGTTTGACGGTGGGCTGGCGACGGTCGAGCACCAGGTCTTCAAGGGACTTGGGAAAACTGTTGCCCTCCCGGTAATACAACCCAATCGCCCGGCGGATCTCATTGCCCCGCGCCAGCAATTCCAACTCGCGCTCGCGCTGCAACACGCTGGACCACAGCGTGCCCACTTCCATCAGCATCACGGCGACCACGGCCACCGTCACCAACATGCCCATGAACACCGAGCCGTGTTGGTGCTGTTTACCAGTCGGCATAGGCCGTCCCGTCCTTGGCCGTGCCGGGCGCGCCGCTGCGCACGTCGCCCAGGCCTTGTTCGTCCGAGGGTTGCAGTTGCCAGGTGTCGCGGCTGCCGGTCACCGGGTCTTTGGGCACCTCGCGCAGGTAGCGTTTATCCACCAGGGCTTGCAGGGATTCGGGGTTGGCGCCGTGGTCTTCGCGGTATTGGTCCAGGGCCTGGCGGATGGACGACAGGTTGTGGCGCAGCACGGTTTCCTGGGCCTTGGCGTGCTGGCGGAAATATTGGGGTGTGACCAGGGTCATGAGGGTGGCGATGATGGCCATGACCACCAGCAACTCGATCAGGGTAAAGCCCCGCTCACCACTGGCTGTATAACGTTCCATTCAAGCTCTCCCGGGGGCTGCGGGATGAAACGTCGAAGACATCTTCTCCTTCTTGTGGGTTGTCGGCGGTGCTTTTGTAGCTGCGCAGTTGCCAGGTTTTTTCAGGCGCAAGTTCGGGGCACTCGCACACAGGGTCGCGCGGAATGCGACGCAGGAAATAGAGTTTGTTGCCTTGTAGGTTGGTTTTGTCTGTGACGCCTTCGACCAGTGCTTGCAGGGTCGGTGGATAACCACTGGCACTGACGCTCTTTTCAATGCGCCCGTCGTCGCTGGCTTCTTTGTAGGAATCGATGGCGCGACGGATCTCCCGCAACGAGCGTTGCAAGTCCAGTTCGCGGTCGCGTTTACCCATCAGTGCCGTCAGCGGATAAGCCACTGTCGCGAGCGTGGCCAGCAGGGCCAGCGTCAGTAGCAATTCAATCAGCGTAAAACCTGTGGCGCAGTGATGGCTGGTTTTACCCTGCCGCATCACCGTTGTGTCTCCTGTAATCCCGCCAAGGACTTCCGCGTTAACCCAGGCTTGTGAAATGAACTGCAAAGGGAAGTGTAGATGCCGTATGTTTTTTGTACAGTTGCTGCGGTTACCCACAATCGCTGTGTGCGTGGCTGTGGATAAGGTGTTCGTGGCTGTCCACAGGCCACGTGAATCAACGGTTACAGGCGCTTGTACGAAAAATGACCAGGCTAAGTGACGGTTTTTAGGGAAGTTTTCGTGTGGATAACGACGTCGAGCGATCAGGACTTGCCCCCAAAGTCTGTTGGCGCTTCTGTGGATAAGATGTTTGCTATCGTCTACAGGCCTTATGGATAAAGGCTTTCATCAACATGATTAAAAAGTGATCAATTTTCCTGTAAATGCGAACGAAAGCTCTGAAAGCCTTGGTTTGTGAAGCTTTGGAGTGGTTTTCCACAGCGCAGCCAAAGTTACACCCAAAGTCTGTTGGCGGTTCTGTGGATAAGGTGTTTGCGTACCGCTACAGGCCACGGTTTACGCTGCTTGCAGAGTTGTGGTTAAAAAATGATCAGTGTCTGCTTGAAACCGTCTACTTGAATAAGTCACGGATTTTCTTCAGTTAATTGGGGGACGCAAGCACAGTTGCCCACAATTGCTGTGGGTGTCTTTGTGGATAAGTTGTTGGGTAAAGGCTGGAGGGCAGGGCAGGAGTGGGCTGCAAGGGTGTTGCTCAAATCTTGAACACTGAGAGGGGAAATGTGGGAGCGAGCAAGCCCGCTCCCACAGTTTTTATTCGTGTACGGCAACACCCTTGAGGTAGGGCGCTGGTGCCGCGCCCAGGTTGCTGAGCATGCGCTCGCTGTACCAATCCACAAAGTTCACCACGCCAAACTCATACGTCTTGGAGTACGGGCCAGGCTGGTAGGCCGTGGAGTTGATGCCGCGCTGGTTTTCTTCGGCCAGGCGACGGTCCTGGTCGTTGGTCGCGTCCCACACCTGGCGCATGCGCTCCACGTCGTAGTCCACGCCTTCGACGGCGTCCTTGTGCACGATCCACTTGGTGGTGACCATGGTTTCCTGGGCGCTGATCGGCCACACGGTGAACACGATGATGTGGTCGCCCATGCAGTGGTTCCACGAGTGAGGCAGGTGCAGGATGCGCATCGAGCCCAGGTCCGGGTTCTGGATGCGGCCCATCAGTTTGGCGCAGCCCTGCTTGCCGTCGAGGGTCATCGATACAGTGCCCTTGAGCAGCGGCATGCGCACGATACGGTTACGCAGGCCGAAGCTGGCGTGGGCGTAAGGGATTTTCTCGGCGTCCCAGGCAGCAGCGGAGGCGGCGACGTGATCCTTGAAGGCCTGGTCGGCGCGCGGGTCGGTGACGTCGTCCCATTCCAACAGGGTTTTCAGCAATTCGGGGTGCGACGCGTTGCAGTGGTAGCACTCGCGGTTGTTTTCCAGCACCAGCTTCCAGTTGGCTTTTTCGAACAAGGTGGTCTGGATCGCCACCTTGGTGTTCTCCATGTCGTACGGTTCCATGTAATGGTTCAGCGTCGACAGGAAGTCATCGATGGCCGGTGGGTTCTCGGCCAGGCTGATGAAGATGTAGCCGCCGGCAGTCTTCACGTTCACGGGTTTGAGGCCGTATTGCTTCATGTCGAAGTCGGCGCCCATCTCGGTGCCGGCGAACAGCAGGCGGCCGTCCAGTTCGTAGGTCCACTGGTGGTAGTGGCAAACCAGCTTGGCGACCTTGCCCTTGTCGCTGGTGCACAGACGCGAACCGCGGTGGCGGCACACGTTGTGAAACGCATGGACCACGCCTTCGGCGCCACGGATCACGATGATCGGGTTCTTGCCCACTTGCAGGGTCAGGTAGTTGCCCTTGGTGGGGATCTCGCAGGTCATGCCGGCGATCAACCACTCTTTCTGGAAGATTTCCTGCATGTCGATATCGAACAGCCGCTCATCAGAGTAAAACGGCTGTGGCAGCGAGAAGGTGCGCTCGCGCTCTTGCAGCATGTGCGCGGTGGCCTTGCGTGCGGGTTCCAGCGGATCGCCCAAGCTTAAGGTTGCGGTGACGTCCATCGTGTGTGTCCTCATGGCCATTCTGTGTGGCCGGCGAATAGTGGCTACGGTTGGTGCAGTGCAAGGCGTAAAGAAAGCGTCGTTGTTGGCTGCGAGTGTGGGGCCGCCGATGCGACGAACCTTATCCATGGGCGACATGGCCCAATCTGATCCCGACGCGCAACCCTAGGTAGTTGGGGCCTGGTCGCGATAAGTATGTGAATGTCGCAGATAGGTAAATGGGCGAATCCGGCGTTACGCAGAATCGCCACCATAAGGCCGACGTCGGCGGTGGAGAACAACATGTCTAACAATTTCCTGAATCCGGTAACCACCCAGACCTGGGCCAATGGTCGGCACATTGTCCGTTGCGTCAAAGTCATCCAGGAAACCTGGGACGTGCGCACCTTCTGTTTTATGGCTGATCAGCCGATCCTGTTCTTTTTCAAACCGGGGCAGTTCGTCACCCTGGAGCTGGAAATCGAAGGCCAGCCGATCATGCGGTCGTACACTATTTCCAGCTCGCCGTCGGTGCCCTACAGCTTCTCGGTGACGATCAAGCGTGTGCCGGGCGGCAAGGTGTCCAACTGGTTGCATGACACGTTGCACGAAGGCCAGGAGCTGGCGGTGCACGGGCCGGTGGGGTTGTTCAACGCCATCGACTTCCCAAGCCCGAAAGTGCTGTACCTCAGCGGCGGCGTGGGGATCACCCCGGTGATGTCCATGGCGCGCTGGTTCTACGACACCAACGCCAACGTCGACATGACGTTTATCCACAGCGCCCGCTCGCCCAAGGACATCATCTACCACCGCGAGCTGGAGCACATGGCGTCGCGCATCGACAACTTCAGCCTGCACCTGATCTGTGAAAAACACGGCCTGGGTGAACCTTGGGCGGGTTATCGCGGCTACCTGAACCACAAGATGCTGGAATTGATGGTGCCGGACTTCCTGGAGCGCGAAGTGTTCTGCTGCGGGCCGACGCCGTACATGAATGCGGTGAAGCGCTTGCTGGAAGTTGCCGGTTTCGACATGGCGCGTTATCACGAGGAATCCTTCGGCGCGACGCCACCGGAAGCCCGTGCCGATGCGGTGGAACAAGCCGAACAGGCCGCCGATGCGCCGGAAGTCGATCTGGCGGATCTGCACCAGGTGGAATTCATTGCCTCGGGCAAAAGCATTCGCGTCGCCCCCGGCGAAACCGTGCACGCGGCGGCGGCCAAGCTTGGCCTGTTGATCCCGAAAGCCTGCGGCATGGGGATCTGCGGGACGTGCAAGGTGATGAAGCTGGGCGGCGAAGTCGAGATGGAACACAACGGCGGGATCACCGAGGAAGACGAAGCCGAGGGTTACATCCTGTCGTGCTGCAGCGTGCCCAAAGGCGACGTACGCATCGAGTTCTAACCGCGAGCGCAGTCCAATGTGGGAGCTGGCTTGCCTGCGATAGCGGTGTGTCAGCTACCTATAAGGTTCTGATGCTCCGCTATCGCAGGCAAGCCAGCTCCCACATGCGTGGGGTGGTTACTGGGCGTAGATGTGCACGACGAAATGCTGGCCTGATGCTGTCAATTCATAGACTTTATCGTAGATCCGCAGTGTCCTGGATGGCTCGCGGATGGTGTCGCCGACTTTGGCGGATTTCCTGAACTCATCCCAGTCGATGACGGTGGTGCTGACAGTGTCGTCGTTTTGCAGGGTATTGCCGTTGCTTTGATATTCCATGGTTTCGCTCTCTGCTGGATTTCCGTTTCCGGCCGATGGTTCGGCAGGCAGTTGGGCCCGAAAGGTGGCCGCTGCAGCGGCCTTTTCCTTCCGGGTTCCAAGAGGCTAGTCAATGAAAATGCAGTGCGCTGCTGTCAGAAATATCAAATAACAGACTCGGCATTGCGCCAGTATCAGGCGCCCATCACTTTCCGAATATCCGCCGCCAGTTCTCTTACGCGCTCTTCCTCGGTATCCCACGCACACATGAAGCGCGCGCCGCCTTTGCCGATGAAGGTGTAGAAGCGCCAGCCCTTGGCCGTCAGCGCGGCAATCGCCGGTTCCGAGAGTTGCAGGAACACGCCGTTGGCTTGCACCGGGAACATCAGCTCTACGCCCGGAATGTCGGCTACCAGGCTGCTCAGCAGTTGCGCGCAATGGTTGGCGTGGCGTGCGTGTTTGAGCCAGGCGTCGTTTTCCAGCAGGCCCACCCACGGGGCAGACAGGAAGCGCATTTTCGACGCCAGTTGGCCGGCCTGTTTGCAGCGGTAGTCGAAGTCTTCGGCCAGTTTGTGGTTGAAGAACAGGATCGCCTCACCCACGGCCATGCCGTTCTTGGTGCCGCCAAAGCACAGCACGTCGACGCCGGCTTTCCAGGTCAGGTCGGCCGGCGAGCAGCCAAGGAACGCGCAGGCGTTGGAGAAGCGCGCGCCGTCCATGTGCAGGTTCAGCCCCAGCTCTTTGCAGGTGGCGCTGATGGCGCGGATTTCGTCGGGGGTGTACACGCTGCCGACTTCCGTGGCCTGGGTCAGGGTGACCACGCGGGGTTTGGGGTAGTGGATGTCCTGGCGCTTGAGGGCGATCTCGCGGATCGACTCCGGGGTCAGCTTGCCGTTTTCAGTGCGGGCGGTGAGCAGCTTGGAACCGTTGGAGAAAAACTCCGGCGCGCCGCATTCGTCGGTCTCGACGTGGGCCGTTTCCGAGCAAATCACGCTATGGTAGCTCTGGCACAGCGAGGACAGCGCCAGGGAGTTGGCGGCGGTGCCGTTGAAGGCGAAGAACACTTCGCAGTCGGTTTCAAACAGGTTGCGGAAACCGTCGGCGGCGCGGTGGGTCCATTCATCGTCACCGTAGGCACGTTGATGGCCCTGGTTGGCTTGTTCCATGGCGGCCCAGGCTTCCGGGCAGATGCCGGAATAGTTGTCGCTGGCGAATTGTTGGCTCTTGTCGGTCATGGCCCATTCCTGTGGTCGATGTTGGTGCGCACTGTAACCAAGATTGTCGGGGGTGCGCACGCACTGTAAATGTAAAGTCGTTGGGGAATTATGCACGCTACTCACACCTTGCCTGTCGGACCTGTCCGAGATGGCGCTTTGGACTTGCTCAAATGGCTGGCGCTGCTGTGCATGGTGCTCGATCACCTGCGCTATGTCGGGTTGAGCCTGGATGGCCTGTATGTACCGGGGCGCCTGGCGTTTCCGTGGTTTTGCCTGGCGATTGCGGCGAACCTGCACCGGGTGAAAAACGCTGCGGTCAGTTGGCGTTACCTGGGTTGGCTGCTGCTGTTCAGCATGATCAGTGAGGTGCCGTATCGGATGTTTATCGACGATGCCGATACGTTGAACGTATTGCCGACCTTGGCGCTGGGCCTGCTGGTTGCACGAGGATGGCAGCAGAAGACGCTTTTTGATCGAGGATTGGCGCTGATTTCCGTCGCGATAGCCGGGGTGTTTTCCGCTCAGTTGATGTTCGGTTTTTTCGGCGTATTACTGCCGCTGGCACTGTTGCTGGTGTTCAGCCGTCCCTGGTATTTCAGCGTATTGCCGGGGTTGGTGTGTGTGGCGGCCAATCAATGGCAGGTTCTGCTCAATAGCGACACGCTGGTGGCGAAGTTGGGGTTGGCCGCATGCCTGATTGCGCCATTGGCGGGGGTGTTCTTGTTGCGACATGCCCAAAGTGTGTCTCCACCCGCTATGCGGCGCTGGGCGTATAGCCTGTATCCACTGCATTTCCTATTGCTGCTACTCATCCGCAAGATCATCGCCTAACCCCTGTGGGAGCTGGCTTGCCTGCGATGCAGGCACCTCGGTGTGTCAGTTGCACCGAGGCGATGCCATCGCAGGCAAGCCAGCTCCCACAGGGGGCGGTGCACAATATTCCGGCAATGTCGTAAACGCACCTTTGCGTGGCGTGCGTAGGCATTTGATCTACCAGCGCCAGCCCTACCATCGCATCAAAGGGCCCTGCACCGGGCCTCAACAATACGAAAGGCTGGGAGAGACGCGATGTTCAGCAAACAAGACCAGATCCAGGGATATGACGACGCACTGCTGGCGGCCATGAACGCCGAGGAGCAGCGCCAGGAAGATCATATCGAGCTGATCGCGTCAGAGAACTACACCAGCAAACGTGTGATGGAAGCGCAAGGCAGCGGCCTCACCAACAAATACGCCGAAGGCTACCCGGGCAAGCGCTACTACGGTGGTTGCGAGCATGTGGATAAAGTCGAGGCCCTGGCCATCGAGCGCGCCAAGCAGCTGTTCGGCGCCGACTACGCCAACGTGCAGCCGCACTCCGGTTCCTCGGCCAACAGCGCGGTGTACCTGGCGCTGATCAATGCCGGCGACACCATCCTCGGCATGAGCCTGGCCCACGGCGGTCACCTGACCCACGGCGCCAAAGTGTCGTCCTCGGGCAAGCTGTACAACGCGGTGCAATACGGCATCAACACCGACACCGGCCTGATCGACTACGACGAAGTCGAGCGCCTGGCCGTCGAGCACAAGCCGAAAATGGTCGTGGCCGGTTTCTCTGCCTACTCCAAGACCCTGGACTTCCCACGCTTCCGCGCCATCGCCGACAAGGTAGGCGCGCTGCTGTTCGTCGACATGGCCCACGTCGCCGGCCTGGTTGCCGCTGGCCTGTACCCGAACCCGCTGCCGTATGCCGACGTGGTCACCACCACCACCCACAAGACCCTGCGCGGTCCACGGGGCGGCTTGATCCTGGCCAAGGCCAACGAAGAGATCGAAAAGAAACTCAACGCTGCCGTGTTCCCCGGTGCCCAGGGCGGCCCGCTGATGCACGTCATCGCCGGCAAGGCCGTGTGCTTCAAGGAAGCGCTGGAGCCAGGCTTCAAGGCGTACCAGCAGCAAGTGATCGACAACGCCCAGGCCATGGCCGAGGTGTTCATCAAGCGCGGGTATGACGTGGTGTCCGGCGGTACCGATAACCACCTGTTCCTGGTCAGCCTGATCCGTCAGGGCCTCACCGGCAAAGAGGCGGACGCCGCCCTCGGCCGCGCCCACATCACCGTCAACAAGAACGCCGTGCCGAATGACCCGCAGTCGCCGTTCGTGACCTCGGGCCTGCGCATCGGCACCCCGGCGGTGACCACGCGTGGTTTCAAAGTGCCGCAGTGCATCGAACTGGCTGGCTGGATCTGCGACATCCTCGACAACCTCGGCGACGCCGATGTCGAGGCCAACGTGGCAGAGCACGTGTCTGCCCTGTGCGCTGATTTCCCGGTTTATCGCTGAGCGCGGTTTTGGAGTAATGACTATGCAACGCTACTCGGGCTTCGGCCTCTTCAAGCACTCCCTCAGCCACCACGAAAACTGGCAGAAGATGTGGCGCACGCCGACCCCCAAGAAGGTCTACGACGTGGTCATCGTCGGCGGCGGCGGGCATGGTCTGGCGACCGCCTACTACCTGGCCAAGGAGCACGGCATCACCAACGTGGCCGTGGTCGAGAAAGGCTGGCTGGGCGGCGGTAACACCGCGCGCAACACCACCATCGTACGTTCCAACTACCTGTGGGACGAGTCGGCGCACCTGTACGAACACGCGATGAAACTGTGGGAAGGCCTGTCCCAGGACCTGAACTACAACGTGATGTTCTCCCAGCGTGGCGTCTACAACCTGTGCCACACCCTGCAAGACATCCGTGATTCCGAGCGCCGCGTGAGTGCCAACCGCCTCAACGGCGTCGACGGCGAGCTGCTCAACGCCAAGCAGGTTGCGGACGAGATCCCGTACCTCGATTGCTCGAAGAACACCCGCTACCCGGTCCTTGGCGCCACCGTGCAACGGCGCGGCGGCGTGGCCCGTCACGATGCCGTGGCGTGGGGCTTTGCCCGTGCTGCCGACGCCCTTGGCGTGGACTTGATCCAGCAGACCGAAGTGATCGGCTTCCGCAAGGAAAACGGTGTATGCATCGGCGTGGAAACCAACAAGGGCTTTATCGGCGCCAAGCGCGTCGGTGTGGTCACGGCCGGTAACTCCGGGCACATGGCCTCGCTCGCGGGCTTCCGCCTGCCGATCGAATCCCACCCGCTGCAAGCGTTGGTGTCGGAGCCGATCAAGCCGATTATCGACAGCGTGATCATGTCCAACGCCGTGCACGGTTACATCAGCCAGTCCGACAAGGGCGACCTGGTGATCGGCGCCGGTATCGATGGCTACAACGGCTACGGCCAGCGTGGTTCGTACCCGGTGATCGAACACACCATCCAGGCTATCGTCGAAATGTTCCCGGTGCTGTCGCGCGTGCGCATGAACCGTCAGTGGGGCGGCATCGTCGACACCACGCCGGATGCGTGCCCGATCATCTCCAAGACCCCGGTACCGAACATGTTCTTCAACTGCGGTTGGGGCACCGGTGGCTTCAAGGCCACACCGGGCTCAGGCAACGTGTTTGCCGCCAGCCTGGCCAAGGGTGAAATGCACCCGTTGGCGGCACCTTTCTCCATCGACCGTTTCCACAACGGTGCGTTGATCGACGAACACGGCGCTGCGGCCGTCGCCCACTAACAGGAGAAATTTCCTATGTTGCATATCTTCTGTCCTCACTGTGGCGAACTGCGCTCCGAAGAGGAATTCCACGCGTCCGGCCAAGCGCACATCCCGCGCCCGCTGGACCCGAATACCTGCACCGATGAGCAGTGGGGCGACTACATGTTCTTCCGCGACAACCCGCGCGGCCTGCACCACGAACTGTGGATTCACGCCGCCGGTTGCCGCCAGTACTTCAACGCGACCCGCGACACCCTGACCTACGAAATTCTTGAAACCTACAAGATCGGTGAGAAGCCACAATTCACCGCCAAGGCCTCTGGAGAGAAGGTATGAGCCAGACCAATCGCCTGTCCAACGGTGGCCGGATCGACCGTAACAAAGTCCTGACGTTTACCTTCAACGGCCAGACCTACAAGGGCTTTGAAGGCGACACCCTCGCCGCAGCCCTGTTGGCCAACGGCGTCGATATCATCGGCCGCAGCTTCAAGTATTCGCGTCCTCGCGGCATCTTTGCCGCCGGCGCCGAAGAACCGAACGCCGTGTTGCAGATCGGCGCTACCGAAGCCACCCAGATCCCCAACGTGCGCGCCACGCAACAGGCGCTGTACCAAGGCCTGGTCGCCACCAGCACCAACGGCTGGCCGAACGTCAACACCGACGTGATGGGCATCCTTGGCAAAGTCGGCGGCAAGCTGATGCCGCCGGGTTTCTATTACAAAACCTTTATGTACCCGCAGTCGTTCTGGATGACGTACGAGAAGTACATTCGTAAAGCAGCCGGCCTTGGCCGCTCGCCGACCGAGAACGACCCGGACACCTACGATAACTTCAACCGTCACTGCGACGTGCTGGTGGTCGGCGCAGGCCCCGCCGGTCTCGCTGCCGCATTGGCTGCCGCCCGCAGCGGTGCCCGCGTGATCATCGCCGACGAGCAGGAAGAGTTCGGCGGCTCGCTGCTCGATTCCCGTGAAAGCCTCGACGGCAAGCCGGCGGCGGAATGGGTCGCCAGCGTCATTGCTGAACTGAAAGCCCTGCCCGACGTGGTGCTGCTGCCCCGCGCCACCGTCAACGGCTACCACGACCATAACTTCCTGACCATTCACGAACGCCTCACCGACCACCTCGGTGACCGTGCGCCGATTGGCGTGGTGCGCCAGCGTATCCACCGCGTGCGCGCCAAGCGTGTGGTACTGGCGACCGGTGCGTGTGAACGCCCGCTGGTTTACGGCAACAACGATGTGCCGGGCAACATGCTCGCCGGTGCAGTGTCGACCTACGTGCGTCGCTACGGCGTGGCACCGGGCAAGAAGCTGGTGCTGTCGACCAACAACGACCATGCCTACCGTGTTGCGCTGGATTGGTTGGATGCGGGCCTGCAAGTGGTCGCCGTCGCTGACGTACGCCACAGCCCACGCGGCGCATTGGTTGAAGAAGCCCGCGCCAAAGGCATTCGTATCCTCACCGGCAGCGCCGTGGTCGAAGCCCGTGGCACCAAGCGTGTGACCGCTGCTCGCGTTGCTGCGATTGACGTCAAGGCACACAAAGTCACCAGCCCCGGCGAGTGGCTGGACTGCGACCTGGTGGCCAGCTCCGGCGGCTACAGCCCGGTGGTCCACTTGGCCTCGCACCTGGGCGGCAAGCCGACCTGGCGTGAAGAGATCCTCGGTTTTGTACCGGGTGAAGCACCGCAGAAACGTGTGTGCGTGGGTGGCATCAATGGCGTCTACGGCCTCGGTGACTCCCTCGCCGATGGTTTTGAAGGCGGCGTGCGCGCGGCCAGTGAAGCCGGTTTTGCCCCAGTGGAAGGCACTCTGCCAAAAGCCTTGAGCCGTCTGGAAGAGCCGACGCTGGCGATCTACCAAGTCCCGCACGACAAGCCAACCGCACGCGCACCGAAGCAATTCGTCGACCTGCAAAACGACGTGACCGCCGCTGCCATCGAACTGGCGACCCGCGAAGGTTTCGAGTCGGTCGAGCACGTCAAGCGCTACACCGCGCTGGGCTTTGGTACCGACCAGGGCAAGCTGGGTAACGTCAACGGCCTGGCGATTGCCGCCCGTTCGTTGAACGTGACCATCCCGCAGATGGGCACCACCATGTTCCGCCCGAACTACACGCCGGTGACCTTTGGCGCCGTAGCCGGTCGTCACTGTGGGCACATCTTCGAACCCGTCCGTTACACCGCGCTGCAAGCCTGGCACGTGAAGAACGGCGCCGAGTTTGAAGACGTCGGCCAGTGGAAACGCCCGTGGTACTTCCCGCGCAACGGTGAAGACCTGCACGCCGCGGTGAAACGCGAATGCCTGGCCGTGCGCGACAGCGTCGGCCTGCTGGATGCGTCCACCCTCGGCAAGATCGACATCCAGGGCCCGGATGCCCGCGAGTTCCTCAACCGCATCTACACCAACGCCTGGACCAAGCTCGACGTGGGCAAGGCGCGCTACGGTTTGATGTGCAAGGAAGACGGCATGGTCTTCGACGACGGCGTGACCGCCTGCCTCGCCGACAACCACTTCCTGATGACCACCACCACCGGCGGCGCAGCCCGCGTACTCCAGTGGCTGGAAATCTACCAACAGACCGAGTGGCCAGACCTCAAGGTGTACTTCACCTCGGTCACCGACCACTGGGCCACCATGACCCTGTCTGGCCCCAACAGCCGCAAGCTGCTGGCGGAAGTCACCGACATCGACCTGGACAAGGACGGCTTCCCGTTCATGACCTGGAAAGAAGGCTTGGTCGGCGGCGTACCGGCGCGGGTGTTCCGGATTTCGTTTACCGGTGAGCTGTCGTACGAAGTCAACGTGCAGGCCGACTACGCCATGGGCGTGCTGGAAAAAATCGTCGACGCCGGCAAGAAGTACAACCTGACCCCGTACGGCACCGAAACCATGCACGTGCTGCGGGCCGAGAAGGGCTTCATCATCGTCGGCCAGGACACCGACGGCTCGATGACCCCGGACGACCTGAACATGGGTTGGTGCGTCGGCCGCACTAAACCGTTCTCGTGGATCGGCTGGCGCGGCATGAACCGTGAAGACTGCGTGCGTGAAGAGCGTAAGCAACTGGTGGGCTTGAAGCCGGTCGATCCGAAAGTGTGGCTGCCGGAAGGCGCGCAGTTGGTGTTCGATCCGAAGCAGTCGATCCCGATGAAGATGGTTGGTCACGTCACTTCCAGCTATGCGCACAACTCCCTCGGTTATTCGTTTGCGATGGGCGTGGTGAAGGGCGGCTTGAAGCGCATTGGCGAGCGGGTGTTCTCACCGCAGGCGGATGGCAGCGTGATCGAGGCGGAGATTGTGTCTTCGGTGTTCTTTGACCCGAAAGGCGATCGCCAGAACATCTGATGGACCGCGTCGCCTGCATCGCAGGCAAGCCAGCTCCCACATTTGGAATGCATTCCCCTGTGGGAGCCGGGCTTGCCCGCGATGAGGCCAGAACAGACACCACAGCATTCAGAACAGGTGCTTTATGACAGCAGCCAATGTGTACCAACAACGCCCAACCACCGGGGCCAAGGCCGAGTCGTCGCTGCACCATGCCGACCTCGCCAGCCTGGTCGGCAAGGGCCGCAAGAACGCCGGCGTGACCGTGCGCGAAAAGAAACTCCTGGGCCACCTGACCATCCGTGGCGACGGCCATGATGCAGCCTTCGCCGCCGGCGTACACAAGGCCCTCGGCATCGAACTGCCAAGCGCCCTGACCGTGATCGTCAAAGGCGACACCAGCCTGCAATGGCTCGGCCCGGATGAGTGGTTGCTCATCGTGCCCAGCGGTGAAGAATTCGCCGCCGAACAAAAGCTGCGTGACGCCCTGGGTGAGTTGCATATCCAGATCGTCAACGTCAGCGGCGGCCAGCAGATCCTTGAACTGAGCGGGCCGAACGTACGCGATGTGCTGATGAAGTCCACCAGCTACGACGTGCACCCCGACAACTTCCCGGTGGGCAAGGCGGTGGGCACGGTGTTCGCCAAGTCGCAACTGGTGATCCGCCACACGGCTGAAGACACGTGGGAGCTGCTGATTCGTCGCAGCTTCTCGGACTACTGGTGGTTGTGGTTGCAGGATGCCTCTGCCGAATTCGGCCTGAGTGTCCAAGCCTGAGGAATGACCCATGAGCCGCGCACCTGATACATGGATTTTGACCGCCGACTGCCCCAGCGTGCTCGGCACGGTGGACGCGGTCACCCGCTACCTGTTCGAGCAGGGCTGCTACGTTACCGAGCACCACTCGTTTGATGACCGGCTTTCCGGCCGGTTCTTCATCCGCGTGGAGTTCCGCCAGCCCGACGGTTTTGACGAGCAGGGTTTCCGCGACGGCCTGGCCACGCGGGGTGAAGCCTTCGGCATGATCTTCGAGCTAACGGCGCCGAACTACCGGCCAAAAGTGGTGATCATGGTCTCCAAGGCCGATCACTGCCTCAACGACCTGCTGTATCGCCAGCGCATCGGCCAACTGTCGATGGACGTGGTCGCGGTGGTGTCCAACCACCCCGATCTGAAACCGTTGGCCGACTGGCACCAGATTCCCTACTACCATTTCCCCCTCGACCCCAACGACAAACCTTCACAGGAACGTCAGGTGTGGCAGGTGGTGGAAGACACCGGCGCCGAACTGGTGATCCTTGCGCGCTACATGCAAGTGCTGTCGCCGGAGCTGTGCCGCAAACTTGATGGAAAGGCCATCAACATTCACCACTCGTTGTTGCCTGGGTTCAAGGGCGCGAAGCCGTATCATCAGGCGTACAACAAGGGTGTGAAATTGGTCGGCGCCACGGCGCATTACATCAACAACGATCTGGATGAAGGCCCGATCATCGCCCAGGGCGTGGAGGTGGTGGATCACAGCCACTATCCCGAAGATTTGATTGCCAAGGGGCGGGATATTGAAGGGCTGACGTTGGCCCGGGCCGTTGGGTATCACATTGAGCGGCGGGTGTTTCTCAACGCCAATCGCACGGTCGTTCTTTAGATCGCTATCGCGGGCAAGCCCGCTCCCACATGTTTGGCCGTGTGAACCCGATCAAATGTGGGAGCTGGCTTGCCTGCGATGAGGCCCTGACAAACAACGCAAAAACAGCATCTGTAACCCGAGCACTTAAACGCGCTGCCCAACCAACGGGCAACGCGGTTCCATAAAAACAACAGCGAGGTGAAAGCATGTCTGGTAATCGTGGTGTCGTGTATCTCGGCAACGGCAAGGTCGAAGTACAGAAAATCGACTATCCCAAAATGCAGGACCCCCGTGGCAGGAAGATTGAGCACGGCGTCATCCTGCGCGTGGTCTCCACCAATATCTGCGGCTCCGACCAACACATGGTGCGCGGCCGCACCACTGCCCAGGTCGGCCTGGTGCTCGGTCATGAGATCACCGGCGAAGTGATCGAGATGGGCAGCGGCGTCGAAAACCTGAAAATCGGCGACCTGGTCTCGGTGCCGTTCAACGTCGCCTGCGGTCTGTGCCGCTCCTGCAAAGAACAACACACCGGCGTGTGCTTGAGCGTCAACCCGGCCCGCCCGGGCGGTGCCTACGGCTACGTCGACATGGGCGACTGGACCGGCGGCCAAGCCGAGTACGTGCTGGTGCCATACGCTGACTTCAACCTGCTGAAACTGCCGGACCGCGACAAGGCCATGGAAAAAATCCGTGACCTGACGTGCCTCTCCGACATTCTGCCCACCGGTTACCACGGCGCCGTGACTGCGGGCGTTGGCCCTGGCAGCACCGTCTACATCGCCGGTGCCGGCCCGGTCGGCCTGGCCGCTGCCGCGTCTGCTCGCCTGTTGGGTGCGGCCGTGGTGATTATCGGCGACGTCAACCCGATCCGCCTGGCTCACGCCAAGGCCCAGGGTTTTGAAATTGCCGACCTGTCCCAGGACACGCCGCTGCACGAGCAGATCGCTGCTTTGCTGGGCGAGCCGGAAGTGGACTGCGCAGTGGACTGCGTAGGCTTCGAAGCCCGCGGCCACGGGCATGACGGCGTCAAGGCCGAAGCGCCGGCCACCGTGCTCAACTCGTTGATGGGTGTGGTGCGCGTGGCGGGCAAGATTGGTATCCCTGGCCTGTACGTGACCGAAGATCCAGGTGCTGTGGATGCCGCCGCGAAGATGGGCAGCCTGAGCATTCGCTTTGGCCTGGGCTGGGCCAAGTCCCACAGCTTCCACACCGGCCAGACGCCGGTGATGAAGTACAACCGCCAGCTGATGCAGGCGATCATGTGGGATCGTATCAACATCGCTGACATCGTTGGCGTGGAGGTGATCAGCCTGGATCAAGCGCCAAAAGGCTACGGCGAATTTGATGCCGGTGTGCCGAAGAAGTTTGTGATTGATCCGCACAGGCTGTTCAGCGCGGCGTAACCCTTAGCGTCTGAAAAAAAAGCGACCGAAAGGTCGCTTTTTTTTGCCGGTCATTTCGGTGTTGAGAGCCGCAGATAGGGGGTTGAGGTCACGCCGTTTTTGTTCACGGCCTTACCGCCGTAGTCGCAATAAATCCTGCCGTCCCGTTCGTGGATCTGTTCGGGCTGGAGTTCGTACTCCTTGCCCAGGTAGTCGTCGTCAGTCCCGGCAGTTTGCCCCACCCATGTCTTGCCGTTGGCGGTGACGGTGTATTGGTAACCGTCGCCGAAGGGGGAAGGGATATCCGGGTCGGTATAGGGCACTGAGCGAATACTGCCAGTGGCCGGGCATTGGCTGGTCGTGATGCTTTGGGAGGCAGGCGCGGGTGATTGCTGGCTGCCGAGGGCGCCGAGCACCGCAAAAAAGTTGGGTATTAATCCGATCATAAACCTCACAGCTCCTTGTTTTATGGCTGAGCCTCCACGCTACGGGTTAGCGAAGAGGCTGCCTTGGGTGGGCTGTGAGGCGGGTTCAGTTCCGTATGCACTGAACGTCAATTATCGGAATAACCTGCGACGCACGCGTTGTGTATCAGCGAATGGCCAATGCGCCTTGGTACACCGTCGGCCCCGTCGGCTGTTTGCTCACCGAGCCGCCTTTGGTTTCCGAACTCACCATCAGCGCTACCGGCTTTTTGATGGTTTCCTGTTGGCGCGGGTTGAGGCCGATGATGCCTTTGCCATCTTCTGGCAACAGGCCAAGGGACACCGGCACGCCGTCCTCGGGGATCGCCCACAGTTCCAGGCTCTGGTCTGGCGCAACGGCGCTGGCGGCAATCGGTTGCACTTCCAGGTAGTCCTTGTGGGCCATGATCTGCGCCGCAGGCTGCTGGGCCGTGGTCACCAGGGTGGCGGCGGATTTGACCGAGTCCTGGGTGTACAGGGCGCCGCCGACACCGGCGAGTACCACAAGACAAGCACCCACGAAAAGACGTGGGCGGTTCCAGAACGAGGGCTTGTACTCAATCACTTGGGGGTCGATCGTAGTCATAGGTCTCTTCCTGACAAATTTTGTAGTTGATTTATGGACCTTGTGCGAGGCGATGGGTTCCTGAGCCCATCGGCCGTGATCTTCGTTAAAGTGATGCCAATTGGCCTTGATATAGCACAGGGCCAGTAGGTTGGCCGGTCGGCGAACCGCCCCGTGGTTCCAGGCTGACGGCCAGGGTCAGCGGCTTGATGAGCAAGGCTTGCTGGGCCGTGCTCAGTTGAATCCGGCCTTTTCCACTGGCCGGTACAAGGCCCAGGGAAATCGGTTTGCCATCGCTGGGAACTGCCCACAGCTCCAGGTCACGCGCGGGCTCCACAGCGGTCAATGCCAGCGCCTCGATTTGCAGGTGATCGCCCACCGCCTGCACCCGCAACGCCGGCTGCTGGCTGGCGTTGAGCAGGGTGGCGTTGTACGTCACGCCGGGATCGCGCGGGTACAACACGCCCACCAATAGCGCCACGCCCACCGCGCAGGCGGCCGCCAGCAGGCGCACATTGCGCCACACCGGTTTCTTCACCGGCAGATGCAGCACTTGCGGCTCGATGCGTGCCTGGATGCCTGCCCACACGTGGTCTGGCACCGGGTGTTGCGGTAGCCCGCCGGACAGGCTGGCGAGGGCGTCCTGCCAGTGGCCGAGTTCGACGCGTAGCGCCGCATCCTCCAGCAGCAGGCTGTCAAAACGCCGACGGGCGGTAGCTGGCATCAGCCCAATGGCATAGTCGGCGGCGAGGGCGCGGCGCAGGGGGGTGGTCTGATAGTTCATGATTCAAGGCACCTGCGCAGGCGCTCCATGCCGCGACGGATCCAGGATTTGACCGAGCCCAACGGCGCTGCCATGTGTTCAGCCAGCTCCGTGCATGACAGGCCCTTGAAGTACGCCACACTGATCGATTGGCGTTGCACGGCGTCAAGGCTGTCGAGGCAGCGGTTCAGCGCATGGGCGCCACGTTCGCGGTCGAGCTGTTCGTGGGCGCTGGGGCCATCGTCGAGCAGGGCGTCCTGTTGGCCGTCGGCCAGCGGTTGTTCGCGGCGTTTGCGCAATTGGTCGATGGCCAGGTTGCGGGTGATGTTGACCATCCACGTCATCGGTGCCGCCAGGTGGGCCTCGTAGCGCGAGGCGTTGTACCAGATGCGCACAAAGGCTTCCTGCAACACCTCTTCGGCGAGGTCCGGGCGCCCCATGAACCGCAGGGTGACGCCGTGCAAGCGCGGCGAAACACTGCGGTAGAGCGCCTCGAACGCCTGGCGATTGCCAGAGGCAGTTTGGGCCAGCAGGTCGCGCAACGGGTCTGCATCGTGAGTCGAAATAGGGCTTCTCCAGGCCCTCGAATGAGGGCGGCAGGACTGCGCACGGTAGGCAAAGGGTAGTTCAACTTGTGCGTTCATTCCATGCGACTCCCGGCGGTTCTGCAGGGATATACGCGGTGGTGGACGATTCGGATGCAGCCTTTTCTGAACCCATCTCAATGTGGGAACAATCCTCCGGGATTGCCAGTCAAACGCCCGCTCTTAGTTCCTACATCCAGAGGTTGTTCCAATGAAGATTTCACGCGGTTTCGCCCTTTCCTGCCTGATGACCCTAGCAGCCGGCCCGGTGTTCGCCGCAGGGTTCAGCCTGGGTGATGTTGCCAATGCCGTTTCCGGCGCCCAAGGTAACAACAAGGCGGCGGCTGCAGCCCCGAGTTCCCAGACCGCTGGCCTGCTGAGCGCCTTGACCTCCCAACTCAACATCACCCCCGAACAAGCCGTCGGCGGCACTGGCGCGATGCTGGGGCTGGCCAAGAACAAACTCAGTGGCTCTGACTACTCGCAATTGGGCGGCAGCGTGCCGGGCCTGGACCAACTGGCGGGCAACAATGCCTTGGGTAGCCTCGGGGCCTTGAGCGGGATGCTCGGCCAAGCGGGCGGCAGCAAGACCAGTGGTCTGGACGGTCTGCTGGGCAATGTGAAAAGCACCAATGACCTGAACACCGCATTCAGCGCCCTGGGCATGGACAGCGGCATGATCGGCCAGTTTGCGCCGGTGATCCTGCAATACCTGGGTGGTCAGGGGGCGAGCGAGTCGGTACTGGGCAAGCTGGCCCAGGCGTGGGGTGCTGGCAGTTGACTGTGCTTACCTGAAGTATGCAACGCCTACAGTGATAGCGGCGGTGTCTTCAGGGGGGGGCGCCGCAGCGCAATAAGGAGCAATAAGTTATGGCGAACCGCGGGGAACTGTAGGAGTTAAGAGGGCCACGCAGTAGTACCTTTTACAGCATCACGATCGGTGATCGTTAAAGGTTAAATCAACTAACGCAGTGGTGAACCTAATGACATCTCTTAACCCCCAGAACGCTGTTCACATGACGATGCAGAATCTTTACAACCAGCTCAGTAACCTGGCGCAGAGCAATAAGCCTGGCCAGCCTGACGCAAATGTAACGCAACGCTTGGGGCTGCCAGAGGGGTTGCTGCAGGACTTGCGTCATGACTTGAAGGCCGTACTTGATGGCAGGAATCCTGATAAGGCAGTTGATAACCTGCTGAAAGGGCTACAAAAATTCCAGGAGTTTGTCCGTCCTGAAGATTCTGGCAGCAATAAGGTTGCGAAAGAATGGCCGGCCGACAAAGAGTTTCCCAGCGACGGTATTGCTTTTGTGATGGGTAAGAACGGCCAGCCAGAGCAGGTCAAAATGCCGAAAGAATGGCCAGCCGACAAAGAGTTGCCCAGCAACGCTATGCACTTGGTGAAGGGAAAAAACGGCCAGACAGAACAGGTCAACATGCCGAAAGAGTGGCCGGCCGGCAAAGAGTTGCCCAGCGACGCTATGCATTTGGTGAAGGGAAAGAACGGCCAGACAGAGCAGGTCAAAATGGCAAAAGAACGGCCCGCTGGCCTAGGGCCGTCGCGCGACGGTATTGATTTTGTGATGGGCAAGGACGGTAAACCCAAACAGGTCTCACCCACTGAATCACAGTACCTGAAGTCGCAAGCGTCAGGTTCACTGGAAGCCAAATCTGACAATGTAATTGCGAATCTTAAAAAGTTCCTGGACGCCAGCGCTAACGGAGAAAATGCCGGGCAGACCCTGGAGGCTGTTCGAGGGGCGATAAAAGACCTTGTGGGCAGTGGTGCTTTGGCCAACAACCCTGAACAGGTACGAAAAGCTCTGATGGAGAGCATACGTGCCAACGCTTGAGCGTTGGTTTCAAAGCGCTAAGGCTCTTGGGATTGATGACTGATCCCGACGCTTTTATTTGAAAGCTCTTGAATACGCAGGTCCTTCACTTTCCAGAGCTGGTTCACCCAGCTCTGGACGGTCTGGCGAAACGCCGGATCGTTCTCGTAATCCCCTTGCCACAACGCCGGTTCCAGTTCGCGGGTGCGGATATCAATGATCACTTTCGGCACTGCGCCGCTGATCAAGTCCCAGAACCCTGGCGTCTTCTCCTGTGGATAAACCACGGTGACATCGAGGACCGCGTCCAGTTGTTCACCCATCGCCGCCAACACAAACGCCACGCCGCCCGCCTTGGGCTTGAGCAAGTGGGTAAAGGGTGATGCCTGCTGCGCCCGTTTTGCCTCTGTAAATCGCGTCCCTTCCAGATAATTGACCACCGTCACCGGCTGGCGCTTGAACAGCTCGCACGCCTGTTTGGTGATCTGCAAATCCTGCCCCGCCAGCTCCGGGTGCTTGGCCAGGAACGCCTTGCTGTAGCGTTTCATAAACGGGTAATCCAGCGCCCACCACGCCAAGCCGAGGAAGGGCACCCAGATCAGTTCTTTTTTCAGGAAGAACTTGAAGAACGGCGTGCGCCGGTTCAGGGCCTGGATCAGCGCGGGGATATCGACCCAGGATTGGTGATTGCTGATGACCAGGTAGGACGTGTCGGTGCGCAAGTCGCCGCCACCGCGAATGTCCCATTGGGTGGGGATGCACCGCGCGAAAATCAGCTTGTCGATCTCGGCCCAGGTCTCTGCAATCCACATCACCGCCCACGACATGGTGTCGCGCGAGCGGCCGGGAGCGACCAGTTTGAGCAGGGCAAACACCATCAACGGACCGATCAGGACCAGGGTGTTGAGCAACAGCAGCAGGGTGACAAAACAGCCGGTGAGCAGGCGGCGCATAAGCAACTCTTGGATTCTTGTGGGCGGGCCATGATAAGCAAGGTGAGTCTAGAGGCCAAATCGCAAAGCGCTGGACGAATGTGGGCGTGACGCAGAGCGTCACAGGAGGCATTCCCACGCGGAGCGTAGGAACGAGCTAACTAACCCGCGCTTTTGCGGTCTAGAATCCGCCTACTTCTTTCCGAGGACATGCCTTCGTGAAACTGTTACTTGCTGCGTTCGCCCTGGTTGCCGTGCCCGTCATGGCCGCCGAACCGACCCTCTACGGTCGCTACGAATACATCCAATTGCCGGAGATCGGCGAAACCTTCAAGGCCAAGATGGACACCGGCGCCCTGACGGCCTCGCTCTCTGCGCGCAACATCGAAACCTTCCAGCGTGACGGCGACGACTGGGTGCGCTTCCGCCTCGGCGGCAAGGACGCGTCCGACAAGGTCTACGAGCACAAAGTCTCGCGCATCAGCAAGATCAAGAGCCGCGCCGACGAAGACGACGACAAGGACGAGGCCACCGTGGCCAAGCGCCCGGTGATCGACCTGGAAATGTGCCTGGGCAACGTCAAGCGCACCGTCGAGGTCAACCTCACCGACCGCAGCAGCTTCAACTACCCGCTGCTGATCGGCGCCAAGGCCCTGCGTGAATTTGGCGCAGCGGTGAACCCAGCGCGTCGTTACACTGCGGACAAACCGGACTGCTGACAGACCCCCATGCCCAACATCCTGATTGTCGAAGACGAAGCGGCGATAGCCGACACGCTGATATTCGCCCTGCAAGGCGAGGGGTTCACCACCACCTGGCTGAGCCTCGGCCAGGAGGCGCTGGCCCATCAGCGCCAGGCCCCGGCCGACCTGATCATCCTCGACATCGGCCTGCCCGACATCACCGGCTTTGAAACCTGTAAGCAACTGCGCCGTTTCAGCGAAGTGCCGGTGATGTTTCTCAGCGCCCGCGACGGTGAGATTGACCGCGTGGTGGGCCTGGAGATTGGCGCCGACGATTATGTGGTCAAGCCGTTCAGCCCCCGGGAAGTGGCGGCACGGGTCAAGGCGATCCTCAAGCGCGTCGGCCCCGGTGTGGCGCCGGCGGTGTTCCAGGTCGACCTGGAACACCGCCGGCGCCACACCGGGGGCCCGGCCCCGCGCCCCACCCCCCACCAATTCCCCCCCCCGCACAGCCCGCCGGCCCACCCCGCCCCCCCGGTCCGCCCCCCGCCACTGCCGGACGCGGGCGGCGGGGGGGGGGGGGCCCCGCGGGGGCGGCGCAACGCCGCCCCATCTCACAGGC
>NZ_JAFLWU010000034.1:0-51520 GCF_017316265.1 Pseudomonas sp. Marseille-Q1929 | reverse complement strand
CAATCACCATGCTTACGGCGTTGAGTTTGAACTCGCTGGAATAGGACTTTCGCATCATCTGCACACCTCAGGTTTGGGCGCCATCATAGTGCCCTATTGATGTGTCCAAATTCATTAGGCCAGTTCAAGCCAGCTCCCACATTGACATCAGCGGTTTTGAGATAGGTAAGCAATCAGCAACTGCACAGTGCGTTATCCAGCACCTTGCGCAGTTCCAGCGGGTGGTCCACCACCACGTCGGCGCCCCAGTTGCGTGGGTTGTCGTCCGGGTGGATATAGCCGTAGGTCACCGCCGCGGTGCGGGTGCCGGCATCGCGGCCAGACTCGATGTCACGCAGGTCATCGCCCACGAACAACGCGCTGGCCGGGTCCAGGTCGAGCATCTTGCACGCCAGGATCATCGGCTCCGGGTCCGGCTTGCTGTTTTTCACGTGGTCCGGGCAGATCAGCAGGGCCGAGCGCTCGGCCAGGCCCAGTTGCTGCATGATCGGTTCGGCAAAGCGCAGCGGCTTGTTGGTGACCACGCCCCACACCAGCTTGGACTTCTCGATGTCCGCCAGCAGTTCGGCCATGCCGTCGAACAGTTTGCTGTGCACCGCGCAACCCTTGAGGTAACGCTCCAGGAACTCCAGGCGCAGTTCTTCGAAGCCTGGGGATTCCGGGTCCATCGAAAAGGTCACGGCGACCATCGCCCGCGCACCGCCGGAGATTTCATCGCGGATGTGCGCATCGTTGATCGGCGCCAGGCCGCGGTCGGCGCGCATGGCCTGGCAGATGGCGATAAAGTCCGGCGCGGTGTCCAGCAGCGTACCGTCCATATCGAAGAGAACCGCTCGCAACTTCACAGGCTTACTCCTCGCGCAGGGTCTGGATCATGTAGTTGACGTCGACGTCGCTGGCCAGCTTGTAGTGCTTGGTCAGCGGGTTGTAGGTCAGGCCGATGATGTCCTTGACGGTCAGCCCGGCCTGGCGGCTCCAGGCGCCCAGCTCGGACGGGCGGATGAATTTCTTGAAGTCATGGGTGCCACGCGGCAGCAGCTTCATGATGTATTCGGCGCCGATGATCGCGAACAGGTAGGCCTTGGGGTTGCGGTTGATAGTGGAGAAGAACACCTGGCCGCCTGGCTTGACCATGCGGAAGCACGCGCGGATCACCGAGGACGGGTCCGGCACGTGTTCGAGCATTTCGAGGCAGGTGACCACGTCGAACTGCTCGGGCATTTCCTCGGCGAGGTCTTCGGCGGTGATCTGGCGGTATTCGACGTTCACGCCGGATTCCAGCTGATGCAGTTGGGCCACGGCCAGTGGCGCTTCGCCCATGTCGATACCCATCACCGTGGCGCCGCGCTGGGCCATGGCTTCGCTGAGGATGCCGCCGCCGCAGCCGACGTCCAGCACCTTCTTGCCGGCCAGGTTGACGCGTTCGTCAATCCAGTTGACCCGCAGCGGGTTGATGTCGTGCAGGGGCTTGAACTCGCTTTCGCGGTCCCACCAGCGGTGAGCCAGGGCTTCGAATTTGGCGATTTCGGCGTGGTCGACGTTGCTCATGGTGCATCCTCTAAATCTGATAAATCGGTTTGTCGGTCTTGAACGTGCGGCGTCAAGGCCAGCGTTATTCGTGGTGCCCGCTGATGCGCTTGCCCCAGGCCATGGCCGTGGCGGTCAGTTGCTGTTCATCCATGCGGGTCAATTGCCGATCGTCGAGCAATTGCTTGCCGGCGACCCAAAGGTGTTTCACGCAATCCCGTCCGGTGGCATATATAAGCTGTGAGACTGGATCGTAGACCGGTTGTTGCGCCAGCCCCGACAGATCGAAGGCGACCATATCCGCCGCCTTGCCGACTTCCAGTGAGCCAATCTCGCTTTCCAGGCCCATGGCCCGTGCGCCATTGAGGGTGGCCATGCGCAAGGCGCGGTGGGCATCCAGGGCGGTGGCCGAGCCGGCGACGGCCTTGGCCAGCATCGCTGCCGTGCGGGTTTCACCCAGCAGGTCGAGGTCATTGTTGCTGGCGGCGCCATCGGTGCCGATGGCCACATTGACGCCAGCCTGCCACAGGCGCTCTACCGGGCAGAAGCCGCTGGCCAGTTTCAGGTTCGATTCCGGGCAGTGGATCACGCTGGTGTTGCTTTCTACCAGCAAAGCCAGGTCGTCCTCGCTGATTTGGGTCATATGAACGGCCTGGAAGCGCGGGCCCAACAGCCCAAGGCGGCCCAGGCGTGCGAGCGGGCGCTCGCCGGTCTGTTCGACGGCTTGCTGCACTTCAAAGGCGGTTTCGTGCACGTGCATGTGGATCGCGGCGTCCAGCTCTTCGGCGATCACGCGGATTTTTTCCAGGTTGGCATCGCACACGGTGTAGGGCGCGTGGGGGCCGAAGGTGACCTTGATGCGCGGGTGGTGCTTGAGGTCGCCGAACAGCTCGACACCCTGGCGGATGGCCTCGTCGGCGCTGCCGGCGCCGGGAATCGGGAAGTCGAGGATCGGAATCGCGATCTGCGCACGCATGCCGCTGTTATGCACGCAGTCACTGGCGACCTTGGGGTAGAAGTACATGTCCGAGAAACAGGTGATGCCACCCTTGAGCTGCTCAGCGATGGCCAGGTCGGTGCCGTCGCGTACGAACGCCTCATCGACCCACTTGGCCTCGGCGGGCCAGATGTGTTTTTCCAGCCAGGTCATCAGCGGCAAATCATCGGCCAGGCCGCGAAACAGGCTCATTGCCGCATGCCCGTGGGCGTTGACCAGGCCGGGGCTGAGCAGCATGCCCGGCAACTCGCGGACCTCGGTGGCTGCCAGCTTCAATGCCGCCGCCCGTGGGCCGATAAAGGCGATGCGCCCATCACGGATGCCCACGCCATGTTCCTTGAGCACCACGCCGGCAGGTTCGACGGGCACCAGCCAGGTGGGCAGTAATACCAAGTCGAGCGGGGCGGCAGTGGCGGTCATCGCGGGCTTCTTCCCAGGCAGCTATAAAAGAAGGCCGAAGTATACCCGAGCGTCCTGGCTGGCGGATCGCTATAATCGGCGGCTTTTGTTCATGAGTGCGGAGTAAGGGATGCGCGATCGACTGTTGGCTGCGGAGAAAGTGAAGGCCATCGATTGGCGTGATGGCGCGCTGTACCTGCTCGATCAGCGTGCCTTGCCGTCCCGGGAAAGCTGGGTGGCGTGCTCCACGGTTGAGGCGGTGGCCGCAGCGATTCGCACCATGGTCGTGCGCGGTGCGCCGGCCATCGGCATCAGCGCGGCCTATGGCCTGGTGCTCGCCGCCCGTGAACGTATCGCCGAGGGCGGTGACTGGCAGGCTGCATGGGAAGAAGACTACGCACTGTTGGCTGAAAGCCGTCCCACCGCGGCGAACCTGTTCTGGGCCCTGAAACGCATGCGCGACCGTCTGGACCGGCTCAAAAAGCACGCTGATCCGCTGGCAGTGCTGGAGGCTGAGGCCATTGCGATTCATGAAAGTGATCGGGAAGCCAACTTGAACATGGCCCAGCTGGGCGTCGAGCTGATCCGCAAGCACCAGGGCAACGCCCAAGCGATCCTGACCCATGGCAACGCCGGCGCCTTGGCTACGGGTGGTGTGGGCACGGCCCTTGGGGTGATTCGCGCGGCCTTCCTGGAAGGCATGGTCGAGCAGGTCTACGCCAACGAAACCCGCCCCTGGCTGCAAGGCTCGCGGCTGACTGCCTGGGAGCTGGCGGGCGAGGGCATCCCGGTGACGGTGAATGCCGACTCGGCGGGCGCGCATATCCTCAAGACCAAAGGCGTGACCTGGGTGATCGTCGGCGCCGATTGCATTGCCGCCAATGGCGATGTGATCAGCAAGATCGGCACCTACCAGCTTGCCGTGTGTGCCATGCACCATGGTGTGCGCTTTATGGTGGTGGCGCCGAGTTCGACCGTCGATTTGATGATGGCGACGGGCGATGACGTCGCGCTGGAAGAGCGTGATCCGGGCGAGTTGCTGGAGATTGTCGGGCAGCGCCTGGGGGTGGATGCGTTCAATCCGGTGTTTGACGTGACGCCGGCGGATCTGATCGACGTGATCGTCACGGAGAAGGGCATTGTCGAACGGCCGGATGTGGCCAAGATGGCCAAGTTGATATGCCGTAAGCGTCTGCATTGAGGGCTCTTTTGCCACTGAAATCGCTATCGCAGGCAAGCCAGCTCCCACACTGACGGTGTACGCCGATTAAAATGTGGGAGCTGGCTTGCCTGCGATTGGCCCTCAAAGTCAACAAAACCCTCGGATCTACCCACAAAAAATAGCCTCAACGCTTCTCTAAGCCCCTCTCGTCCCCCTCAAGCCTGTCACCCGTCAACTAACTATGCTCCATGCGCATCTGGGGGATAGGTGCGTGGCGGCGATTGTGATAACATCCGGCGGTTTCCAAGGCCGCCCCGAGGGGTTGCCTATAACGTGCAGATCCGTGTCATAACTCGTTGATTTGTCGTAAGTCGTTGTCAGGCACCGTGCCGGCAGCGGCGAGCTTCGTTCGTCCCATATGGATGTGACGAGGTTTCACCCGAAAAAGGAATCAGGCTTCTCATGGGCGAACTGGCCAAAGAAATCCTCCCGGTCAATATCGAAGACGAGCTGAAACAGTCCTACCTCGACTACGCGATGAGCGTAATTGTCGGTCGGGCACTGCCTGATGCGCGCGATGGCTTGAAGCCCGTGCACCGGCGTGTGCTGTTCGCGATGAGCGAGCTGGGTAACGACTGGAACAAGCCGTACAAGAAATCTGCCCGTGTTGTCGGTGACGTGATCGGTAAGTATCACCCTCACGGCGACACTGCGGTGTACGACACCATCGTTCGGATGGCGCAGCCGTTTTCCCTGCGCTACCTGCTGGTAGACGGCCAGGGCAACTTCGGTTCGGTCGACGGCGACAACGCCGCGGCCATGCGATACACCGAAGTGCGCATGACCAAGCTGGCGCACGAGCTGCTGGCTGACCTGCACAAAGAAACCGTGGACTGGGTGCCGAACTACGACGGCACCGAAATGATCCCGGCTGTGATGCCAACCCGTATTCCCAACCTGCTGGTCAACGGTTCCAGCGGTATCGCCGTGGGCATGGCGACCAACATCCCGCCGCACAACCTCGGTGAAGTCATCGACGGTTGCCTGGCCCTCATCGACAACCCTGAGCTGACCGTCGATGAGCTGATGCAATATATTCCCGGCCCGGACTTCCCGACCGCCGCGATCATCAACGGTCGCGCCGGCATCATCGAAGCCTACCGCACCGGCCGTGGCCGCATTTACATGCGCGCCCGCTCGATGATCGAAGACATCGACAAGGTCGGTGGCCGTCAGCAGATCGTCATCACCGAACTGCCTTACCAGCTGAACAAGGCGCGTCTGATCGAGAAGATCGCCGAGCTGGTCAAAGAGAAGAAGCTGGAAGGCATCACCGAACTGCGCGACGAGTCCGATAAAGACGGTATGCGCGTGGTGATCGAGCTGCGTCGTGGCGAAGTGCCTGAGGTGATCCTCAACAACCTCTACGCCCAGACCCAGCTGCAAAGCGTGTTTGGTATCAACGTGGTTGCACTGATCGACGGCCGCCCGCGCATCCTGAACCTCAAGGATCTGCTCGAAGCCTTCGTGCGTCACCGCCGCGAAGTGGTCACCCGCCGTACCGTGTTCGAACTGCGCAAGGCCCGCGAGCGCGGCCACATCCTGGAAGGCCAGGCGGTTGCGCTGTCGAACATCGACCCGGTGATCGCCCTGATCAAGGCCTCGCCAACCCCGTCGGAAGCCAAGGAAGCGCTGATCAGCACGCCTTGGGAGTCCAGCGCTGTGGTAGCGATGGTCGAGCGTGCCGGTGCCGATTCGTGCCGTCCAGAGACCCTGGACCCACAATACGGTCTGCGCGAAGGCAAGTACTTCCTGTCGCCGGAACAGGCCCAGGCCATCCTGGAGCTGCGCCTGCACCGCCTGACCGGCCTGGAGCACGAGAAGCTGCTGGCCGAGTACCAGGAGATCCTCAACCAGATCGGCGAGTTGATCCGCATCCTCAGCAGCGCCGTGCGCCTGATGGAAGTGATCCGCGAAGAACTGGAAGTGATCCGCGCCGAATACGGCGACGTGCGTCGCACCGAGATCCTCGATGCCCGCCTCGACCTGACCCTGGGTGACATGATCCCGGAAGAAGAGCGCGTGGTGACCATCTCCCACGGTGGCTACGCCAAGACCCAGCCTTTGGCTGCCTACCAGGCCCAGCGCCGTGGTGGTAAAGGCAAATCGGCTACCGGCGTGAAGGACGAGGACTACATCGCTCACCTGCTCGTGGCCAACAGCCACACCACGCTGCTGCTGTTCTCCAGCAAGGGCAAGGTGTACTGGCTCAAGACCTACGAGATCCCGGAAGCCTCCCGTGCCGCCCGTGGTCGTCCGTTGGTCAACCTGCTGCCGCTGGACAGTGATGAGTACATCACCACCATGCTGCCGGTCGAGGAATACACCGAAGGTCACTTCATCTTCATGGCGACTGCCAAAGGCACCGTCAAGAAGACCCCGCTGGAATCCTTCAGTCGCCAGCGCAGCGTGGGTCTGATCGCCCTGGAACTGGACGAAGGTGACGTACTGATCTCCGCCGCCATCACCGATGGCGAGCGTGAAGTCATGCTGTTCTCCGACGGTGGCAAGGTAACGCGCTTCAAGGAATCCGACGTTCGCGCCATGGGCCGTACCGCCCGCGGTGTGCGCGGCATGCGCCTGCCAGAAGGGCAGAAGCTGATTTCGATGCTGATCCCGGAAGAAGGCAGCCAGATCCTTACCGCTTCGGCGCGTGGTTACGGCAAGCGTACTGCCATCAGCGAGTTCCCGGAGTACAAACGTGGCGGCCAGGGCGTGATCGCCATGGTCAGCAACGACCGCAACGGCCGTCTGGTCGGCGCGGTCCAGGTGCTCGATGGCGAGGAAATCATGCTGATTTCCGACCAGGGCACCCTGGTACGTACCCGTGTGGCCGAAGTGTCGAGCCTGGGCCGTAACACCCAGGGCGTGACGCTGATCAAGCTGGCCAGCGACGAGACACTGGTGGGCCTGGAGCGAGTCCAGGAGCCATCGGAAGTCGAAGGCGAGGAGCTGGAAGGTGAAGGCTTCGATGGCGAGGTGATCGCAAGCGGCGATGACAACGTGGACGAGCCAACCCTCGACGCTGCCGCAGACGAAGAAGAACCGCAGGAATAAGCGGACACACAGGGGGCGGATGAAGATTCGCCCCCTTGTTGTTTGTCCCCTTTGAAACAACATGTCCTTTGGCTGGACGCGGTCAATGTGGGAGCTGGCTTGCCTGCGATGGCAGCGCCGCGGTATCACTGCGATACCGAGGTGCCCTTATCGCAGGCAAGCCAGCTCCCACAAGGGTTCGCTCCAGAGAAAGGGTGTTGCCGAACATGATTGCAGCCCCACCAGATCAGAGTGAGATTGGATGTGAGCAAGAGAGCCTATAACTTCTGTGCCGGTCCCGCGGCGCTTCCTGAAGCAGTCCTGCAGCGTGCGCAGGGTGAACTCCTCGACTGGCATGGAAAAGGCCTCTCTGTGATGGAAATGAGCCATCGCAGCGATGAGTTCGTGTCCATTGCCAACAAGGCCGAGCAGGATCTGCGCGACTTGCTGGACATCCCATCAAACTACAAAGTGCTGTTCCTGCAAGGCGGCGCCAGCCAGCAGTTCGCGCAGATCCCACTGAACCTGCTGCCGGAAGATGGCACTGCCGACTATATCGACACCGGTATCTGGGGCCAGAAGGCCATTGAAGAGGCCTCGCGCTACGGCAACGTCAACGTCGCCGGTACCGCCAAGCCCTACGACTACTTCGCCATTCCAGGTCAGAACGAGTGGAAGCTGTCGAAGGATGCGGCCTACGTCCATTACGTGCAGAACGAAACCATCGGCGGCCTGGAATTCGACTGGGTGCCGGAAGTGGGCGACGTGCCGCTGGTGTGTGACATGTCCTCGGACATCCTTTCGCGCCCGATCGACGTGTCCAAGTACGGCATGATCTACGCCGGCGCGCAGAAGAACATTGGCCCGAGCGGCATCCTGGTCAACATCATCCGTGAAGACCTGCTGGGTCGCGCCCGTTCGCTGTGCCCGACCATGCTCAACTACAAGGTCGCGGCCGATAACGGCTCGATGTACAACACCCCGCCGGCGTTCGCCTGGTACCTGTCCGGCCTGGTGTTCGAGTGGCTGAAAGAGCAGGGCGGTGTCGCCGCCATGGGCAAGCTCAACGAAGAGAAGAAGCGCACCCTGTACGACTTCATCGACGCCAGCGGCCTGTACAGCAACCCGATCAATCTCAGCGACCGCTCGTGGATGAACGTACCGTTCCGCCTGGCTGACGACCGCCTGGACAAGCCGTTCCTGGCCGGCGCCGACGAACGCGGCCTGCTCAACCTCAAGGGTCACCGTTCGGTCGGTGGCATGCGCGCCTCCATCTACAACGCTGTCGACATCCACGCGATCAACGCGCTGGTTGCCTACATGGCAGAGTTCGAAAAGGAACACGGCTAATGTCTGAGCAAGAACTCAAGGCCCTGCGCGTACGCATTGACAGCCTGGACGAGAAGGTCCTGGAGCTTATCAGTGAGCGTGCGCGATGCGCCCAGGAAGTGGCGCGGGTGAAGATGGCGTCCCTGGCGGAAGGTGAAGTGCCGGTGTTCTACCGGCCTGAGCGTGAAGCCCAGGTGCTCAAGCGCGTGATGGAGCGCAACAAAGGGCCGCTGGGTAACGAAGAGATGGCGCGGTTGTTCCGTGAAATCATGTCGTCGTGCCTGGCCCTGGAGCAGCCGCTGAAAGTGGCTTACCTCGGCCCTGAAGGCACCTTTACCCAAGCGGCGGCCATGAAGCACTTCGGTCACGCGGTGATCAGCAAGCCAATGGCAGCGATCGACGAAGTGTTCCGTGAAGTGGCAGCCGGTGCGGTGAATTTTGGCGTGGTCCCGGTGGAAAACTCCACCGAGGGCGCGGTCAACCACACCCTGGACAGCTTCCTTGAGCACGACATGGTGATCTGCGGCGAAGTCGAGCTGCGTATCCACCACCACTTGCTGGTGGGCGAGAACACCAAGACCGACAGCATCAGCCGTATCTACTCCCATGCGCAGTCCCTGGCCCAGTGCCGCAAGTGGCTGGATGCGCACTACCCGAATGTCGAGCGCGTGGCGGTGTCCAGCAACGCCGAAGCGGCCAAGCGGGTCAAGGGCGAGTGGAATTCGGCGGCGATCGCCGGTGATATGGCAGCGGGCCTGTACGGCCTGACACGCCTGGCTGAGAAAATCGAGGACCGCCCGGATAACTCCACGCGCTTCCTGATGATTGGCAGCCAGGAAGTGCCGCCGACTGGCGACGACAAGACCTCGATCATCGTCTCCATGAGCAACAAGCCCGGCGCGCTGCATGAGCTGCTGGTGCCGTTCCATGACAACGGGATTGACCTGACGCGCATCGAGACTCGTCCTTCGCGCAGCGGTAAATGGACCTACGTGTTCTTTATCGACTTCATCGGCCATCACCGCGACCCGCTGGTCAAGGGTGTGCTGGAGAAAATCAGTCAGGAAGCGGTGGCACTCAAGGTGCTGGGCTCCTACCCGAAAGCGGTTTTGTGAGGCGTTAACATGAGTGGCAACTTCCTCGCCCTGGCGCAGCCGGGCGTGCAACAACTGTCGCCTTACGTCCCGGGCAAGCCTGTGGACGAGTTGGCGCGTGAGTTGAACCTGGACCCGGCGAAGATCGTCAAGCTGGCCAGTAACGAGAATCCGTTGGGCCCAAGTCCCAAGGTGTTGGCAGCGATTCGTGAAGAGCTGGCCGAGCTGACGCGTTATCCCGATGGCAACGGCTTTGCCCTGAAGTCGCTGCTGGCCGAAAAGTGCCGGGTCGAGCTGAACCAGGTAACCCTGGGCAACGGCTCCAACGACATTCTTGAGCTGGTCGGCCGTGCTTACCTGGCGCCGGGCCTCAACGCGGTATTCAGTGAGCACGCGTTTGCCGTCTACCCGATCGTCACCCAGGCGGTTGGCGCAGATGCGCGGGTGATTCCGGCGAAGGACTGGGGTCACGACCTGCCGGCCATGCTGGCGGCCATCGATGCACAGACCCGCGTGGTGTTTATTGCCAACCCGAACAACCCGACCGGGACCTGGTTCGATGCGCAGGCGCTGAACGATTTCCTGCAGGACGTGCCCGAGCACGTGCTGGTGGTGCTGGACGAGGCCTATATCGAGTACGCCGAAGGCAGCGATCTGCCGGATGGTCTGGACTTCCTGGCGGCCTACCCGAACCTGCTGGTCTCGCGCACGTTCTCCAAGGCTTATGGCTTGGCGTCGTTGCGGGTTGGCTACGGTTTGTCCACGGCCGTCGTCGCCGATGTGCTAAACCGCGTACGCCAGCCGTTCAACGTCAACAGCCTCGCCCTGGCGGCGGCCTGTGCGGCGGTGAAGGATGCCGAGTACCTGGAAGAAGGCCGTCGCATCAACGAAAGCGGCATGTTGCAACTGCAGGAAGGTTTCCGTGAGTTGGGCCTGGGCTGGATTCCGTCCAAGGGCAACTTTATCTGTGTCGATCTTGGCCAAGTGGCGGCCCCGGTGTTCCAGGGCCTGCTGGCTGAAGGTGTGATCGTGCGCCCGGTGGCCAACTACGGCATGCCGAACCACCTGCGTATCACCATTGGTTTGCCGGCCGAGAACGCCCGCTTCCTGGAGGCGTTGGCCAAGGTTCTGGCTCGTGGTTGATGTCACTGCAATGCAACCTGATGTGCCTATGATCGGTCGCCTGGTGGTGGTCGGCCTGGGGTTGATCGGTGGCTCCTTTGCCAAAGGCCTGCGTGAAAGCGGGTTGTGTGGCGAAGTGGTCGGTGTGGACCTGGACCCGCAATCGCGCCAGTTGGCGGTTGAGCTTGGGGTAGTCGATCGCTGTGAGGCGGACCTGGCGCTTGCCTGCCAGGGCGCGGATGTGATCCAGCTGGCTGTGCCGATCCTGGCCATGGAGAAGTTGCTGGCGTTATTGGCTGGCATGGACCTGGGCCAGGCGATCCTGACGGACGTCGGCAGCGCCAAGGGCAATGTGGTGCGCGCGGCGCAACTGGCCTTTGGCGGCATGCCTGCGCGCTTTGTGCCGGGGCATCCGATTGCGGGCTCCGAGCAGAGCGGGGTGGAAGCTTCCAACGCGCAGTTGTTCCGTCGCCACAAGGTGATCCTGACGCCTCTGGAGCAGACCGATCCGGCCGCGCTGGCCGTTGTGGATCGGCTCTGGCGCGAGCTGGGTGCGGACGTCGAGCATATGCAGGTCGAGCGCCACGATGAAGTGCTGGCGGCGACCAGTCATCTTCCGCACCTGCTGGCCTTTGGCTTGGTGGATTCGCTGGCCAAGCGCAACGAGAACCTTGAGATTTTCCGTTACGCCGCCGGTGGCTTCCGTGATTTCACGCGGATTGCCGGCAGTGATCCGGTGATGTGGCACGACATCTTCCTCGCCAATCGCGAAGCGGTGTTGCGTACCCTGGACACCTTCCGCAGCGACCTCGACGCCTTGCGTGACGCGGTTGACGCGGGTGATGGGTACCAATTGCTGGGCGTGTTCACTCGTGCGCGGGTGGCGCGGGAGCATTTCAGCAAGATCCTGGCGCGTCGCGCCTACATGGAAGCGGCGGTGGATGCCGATGAACTGACGTTCCTGGCCAATCCGGGTGGCTGCTTGAGCGGTCGTATTCGTATGCCGGGCGACAAGTCGATCTCCCATCGCTCGATCATGCTGGGTTCGTTGGCTGACGGTGTGACGGAAGTCGAAGGTTTCCTCGAAGGCGAAGATGCCTTGGCGACCTTGCAGGCGTTTCGCGACATGGGTGTGGTGATTGAAGGACCGCACCATGGGCGCGTGACCATTCACGGCGTGGGCTTGCATGGCTTGAAGGCCGCGCCAGGGCCGATTTACCTGGGGAACTCCGGTACGTCCATGCGGTTGCTTTCCGGGCTGCTGGCCGCGCAAAGCTTCGACAGTGTGCTGACGGGCGATGCTTCTCTATCCAAGCGCCCCATGAATCGTGTGGCCAAGCCGCTGCGGGAAATGGGCGCGGTGATCGAGACCGGCCCTGAAGGGCGGCCGCCGCTGACTATTCGTGGCGGCCAGGCGTTGAAAGGGCTGACGTACGCGTTGCCGATGGCCAGCGCGCAGGTTAAGTCCTGCCTGTTGCTGGCCGGGCTGTACGCGTCAGGCAAGACCTCGGTGACCGAGCCTGCGCCGACCCGTGATCATACCGAGCGCATGCTGCGCGGTTTTGGTTATCCGGTGACGGTTGACGGGGCGACGGCGTCGGTCGAGTCCGGGCATGCGCTGACGGCAACCCGTATCGAGGTGCCGGGGGATATTTCTTCTTCGGCGTTTTTCCTGGTGGCCGCTTCGATTGCCGAAGGCTCCGACTTGTTGCTGGAGCACGTTGGCATCAATCCGACGCGTACCGGGGTGATCGACATCCTGCGCCTGATGGGGGCGGATATCACTTTGGAAAACCCGCGTGAAGTGGGTGGGGAGCCTGTGGCCGATCTGCGTGTGCGCGCGGCGGCGTTGAAGGGGGTCGAGATTCCCGAAGCGCTGGTGCCGTTGGCGATCGATGAGTTCCCGGTGCTGTTTGTGGCGGCAGCTTGTGCAGCGGGGCGCACCGTTTTGCGGGGCGCTGAAGAGCTGCGTGTTAAAGAGTCTGATCGTATTCAGGTCATGGCCGATGGTCTGCTGGCGCTGGGGGTCAAGTGTGAACCGACCCCTGATGGGATTATTATCGACGGTGGCCCGATTGGGGGTGGTGAAGTCCATGCTCACGGTGATCATCGGATTGCCATGGCCTTCAGCGTTGCTTCCCTGCGGGCGGCAGCGCCGATTCGTATCCGTGACTGCGCCAATGTTGCTACATCTTTTCCGAACTTTCTTACACTGTGTGCCCAAGTCGGCATCCGTGTAGCCCAAGAGGCTCAATTGTGAATATTAAAGCACCGGTGATTACCATCGACGGGCCAAGCGGCTCGGGCAAAGGCACGATCGCCGGCATCCTGGCCAAGCGCCTGGGTTGGTGCCTGCTGGATTCCGGCGCGCTGTATCGCCTGCTGGCGTTTGCTGCGCGCAACCATGGCGTGGACCTGACCAACGAAGAATCCTTGAAGCTGCTGGCGGCGCATTTGGATGTGCAGTTCGTCGGGGCGACGGAAGGTCATCCGCAACGCATCATCCTGGAAGGGGATGATGTGACCGACGACCTGCGCAATGAGCAGGTCGGTTCCTGGGCCTCGCAGATTGCCGCGTTGCCGGCCGTACGTGATGCATTGCTGCAGCGCCAGCGGGCTTTTCAGGAACCGCCGGGCCTGGTGGCTGACGGGCGTGATATGGGAACGGTGGTGTTTCCCGAGGCGCCGCTGAAGGTTTTCCTGACTGCCAGCGCCGAGGAGCGGGCTCGCCGCCGTTACTTGCAGTTGAAGGGCAAAGTCGATGGTGTTAGTCTGTCGAGTCTGCTAGATGAGATCCGTGCACGTGATGAGCGTGATACCCAGCGCGCAGTAGCCCCGCTCAAACCGGCGGCTGATGCGATACAGTTGGATTCCACGGAGTTGTCCATCGAGCAGGTGCTGGAACGCATCTTGAGCGAAATCGCCATTCGCGATATCGCCGGGTGACCAAGAAGGCCGCAGGGGACCAGTCATAGTCCTGCGGTGGCTTCTTTTAACTGAAACTGACCCACACCGTCTGGGGTGTGGAGATGGGCGTATTCTTCGCCCTTATCAACAGGAATTAAAATGAGCGAAAGCTTTGCGGAACTCTTTGAAGAAAGCCTAAAAACCCTGAACCTTCAGGCAGGCTCCATCATCACCGGTGTTATCGTTGATATCGATTACCAAGCTCGCTGGGTAACCGTTCACGCTGGTCTGAAGTCTGAAGCTCTGATCCCGCTGGAACAGTTCTACAACGATGCTGGTGACCTGACTATCAATGTCGGTGACGAAGTTCACGTTGCTCTGGACTCGGTTGAAGACGGTTTCGGTGAAACCAAGCTGTCCCGTGAAAAAGCCAAGCGCGCTGAATGCTGGATTGTTCTCGAAGCAGCCTTCGCAGCTGAAGAAGTGGTCAAGGGCGTTATCAACGGTAAGGTTAAAGGCGGCTTCACTGTCGACGTTAACGGCATCCGTGCGTTCCTGCCAGGTTCTTTGGTCGACGTTCGTCCAGTGCGCGACACCACGCACCTGGAAGGCAAGGAACTCGAATTCAAGGTCATCAAACTCGACCAGAAACGCAACAACGTTGTCGTTTCCCGTCGCAGCGTCCTGGAAGCAGAGAACTCCGCCGAGCGTGAAGCTCTGCTGGAATCCCTGCAGGAAGGCCAACAAGTCAAAGGTATCGTCAAGAACCTCACCGATTACGGCGCATTCGTCGATCTGGGTGGCGTCGATGGCCTGCTGCACATTACCGACATGGCTTGGAAGCGTATCAAGCATCCATCTGAAATCGTCAACGTTGGCGACGAGATCGATGTAAAGGTTCTGAAATACGATCGCGAGCGCAACCGTGTTTCCCTGGGCCTGAAGCAACTGGGTGAAGATCCATGGGTTGCTATCAAAGCCCGTTACCCAGAAAGCACTCGCGTAACCGCGCGTGTTACCAACCTGACCGACTACGGCTGCTTCGCTGAGCTGGAAGAAGGCGTGGAAGGCCTGGTACACGTTTCCGAAATGGACTGGACCAACAAAAACATCCACCCTTCGAAAGTCGTACAAGTCGGCGACGAAGTGGAAGTTATGGTTCTGGACATCGACGAAGAGCGTCGTCGTATCTCCCTGGGCATCAAGCAGTGCAAATCTAACCCATGGGAAGATTTCTCTGGCCAGTTCAACAAGGGCGATAAAATCTCCGGCACCATCAAGTCGATCACCGATTTCGGTATCTTCATTGGTCTGGACGGCGGCATCGACGGCCTGGTTCACCTGTCCGACATCTCCTGGAACGAAGTTGGCGAAGAAGCTGTTCGTCGTTTCAAGAAGGGCGACGAGCTGGACACCGTTATCCTGTCGGTTGACCCAGAGCGCGAGCGCATCTCCCTGGGTATCAAGCAGCTGGAAAGCGACCCGTTCTCTGAATACGTTCAGGACAACGACAAAGGCGCAATCGTTAAGGGCATCGTGAAAGAAGTTGACGCTAAAGGCGCCATCATCACTCTGGCCGACGATATCGAAGCGACTCTGAAAGCCTCCGAAATCAGCCGTGACCGCGTTGAAGACGCGCGCAACGTTCTGAAAGAAGGCCAGGAAGTAGAAGCCAAGATCATCAGCGTTGATCGCAAGAGCCGCGTGATCCAACTCTCCATCAAGTCGAAAGACGAAGTGGAAGAGAAAGAAGCTATCCAGAGCCTGAAATCGGCTCCGGAAGCTGCACAAGGCGAGACCACCATGGCCTCCCTGCTGCGCGAAGCAATGGCTAAGCAGAACTAAGTTCTGTAAAGCTGTAGAAAAAGGGCGACTTCGGTCGCCCTTTTTTGTGCCTGAAATTCGTTGAATCAACAACGAAGAACCAAGCGGTATGAGCGATTGTCAGAACTGACTATAGTCGTTTGAAAGTGTTGACTCAGTAAGGGGTGGAATGAACAGACTTGTCGTGATATTCGCGGTGGTAATGCTTGCGGGGTGCTCTGCCACCAGTGCCAAGACCCACGCCCGGCACGGTGTCAGCGGCATCGAGATCGATTGTTCGGGGCTTGGCTCAGGCTGGGACAAGTGTGAGAAGCGCGCGGCCCGTGAATGCAAGCTGCAGGGCTACAAGGTTGTCACCAGGTCTAGCGATGCGAAGGATGAGGAGGGCGACTACCTGTTTGGCTGGAATCCGGCAGGTGCTGTCACTCGGACGATGTTGGTGATCTGTAATTAGGCGCGTAAGTCGCGTTTTGCCGCCTTGCGCTAACCCGTAGATAAGTTGGTATATGGGCTGTTCAAATTCGTCAAGTCATGCTAAAACCTTCGAAGCGCTTTTCCTAGCTGCTTGAAAAAGAAGGGAAAAATATGACGAAGTCGGAGTTGATCGAACGAATTGTCACCCATCAAGGGCTGCTTTCATCCAAGGATGTAGAGCTGGCCATCAAGACCATGCTTGAACAGATGTCCCAATGTCTGGCTACCGGCGATCGGATTGAGATCCGCGGGTTTGGGAGCTTCTCGCTGCACTATCGTGCGCCGCGGGTTGGGCGTAATCCCAAGACCGGGCAGTCGGTCAGTCTCGACGGTAAGTTCGTTCCTCACTTCAAGCCGGGCAAGGAGTTGCGGGATCGGGTGAACGAAGAGGAAGAAGAGGGTGTCTGATAGCTTTCGGTAGGGAGAAAGGTATGCGTGGAGTTAAGCGTGTCGTTGCGGTGTTTTCAGTCTTGGCTGCTGTGCTGGTGGCATTGGGCTTTGTGCTGGAAAACCAGCAAGGTATGGCCCTCTCGTTCCTCGGTTTGGAGACTGCACGGATGCCGGTGTCGGTGTTTGTGGTGGTGGCATTGATTGTAGGGATGTTGGTGGGGCCGTTCCTCGGCGTTTTGGTTCGTGGTCGCCGTCATAAATCGACTGTTTCGGTCCGAAATTAAAGGCTGTCATGTTGTGGCGGTTGAGCATTTTTCAGTAACCGTCTGTCAGTTTTTTTCCTCCAAAAATCGCATCAATGTCTGTACCGTCGCGCAATGATTCGGCGTTACGGCTAGCGAGTAAGGCTGGTAACCTTTTCGGAAATGCCTTACAGATAAGTCTTGGCTTGTAATATGTCAGAGAGATGGCAAAATGAAATCTGTTCTCGATTACAGACATTTTGTGCACTAAATGCTCGGCGGAGACGCTGGGTTTTGGTGGTGGTAAAAATAGGATAAAAAATACACAATTTGATCTGCATGACGAGCCCGAAGTTTCTCTTGAAGGCAGGTTTTCGTTGTGAGTAGTTTCCAAACCCCCTCTATTTCCTCGTCCGATGAAATCGATCTCTTCGCTCTTTGTCGCACAGTGTGGCAGCGTAAGGCTTTAGTTCTTTATGTGACGGCCTTAGTTGGAGTTGCCGCCAGTACGTATGCTTTCCTGGCGATTCCTGAATATAAGGTCAGCAGCCTTTTGCGTCCGGCGGCAATTAATGAGCTAGACGCTTTGAATCGCTCTGAGATTTATAAACTTCCACCAGGTGAAGCATTAATTAAGGTGGGAGCTTCTTTGGAGTCTTATGAGGCCCGCCTGGGCTTTTTTAGGGCAAATCAAAAGCTGTTCAGCAAATTTGAACGCCCCGGCAGAACTCTTGAGCAAAGCTTTGAAGAGTTTAATGCCAATTCAATTAATCTGATCGTTCCAGAGTCTGAAAAGACAAATGCCTTGAGTGCTTATGTCAAGCTTGAGATGAACTATCCCGAAGGTGTGGACGGGGTGGCGATACTCAATGGCTTTGTACAATATGCAATCGCTAACCAGCAACAGCAGATTTCCGCTGACATGGAAGTTATTGTCAGGAACCGCTTGAGCGAGATCGCTGGCAAGCTCAAGGCCGCGCGGTCCAGCTATGACAATGACAAAGCTGCCAAGATCGCTACGTTGAGTGAAGCTGACAGTGTCAAACGTGCCCAGTTGCAGGATGAATTGAAGGCTCTCCGTGCCCAACTTAAAACCCAGCGTGCTGACCGTGTAGCGCAGTTGAACGAAGCAATAGCTATTGCGAGTTCTCTTGGCATCCTTAAGCCGACGACACCTTCTTCGCTGGGAGATACTGGGGGACGAAGCGGTCAGTCGGTGATGCGCACAGAGGTAAATAACAATCAGATTCCTCTGTACTTCATGGGCGTAGATGCACTGATGGCGGAGCGAGCCGTGCTGCAGAAGCGAAGCTCGGATGACTTTACCGAAGTTAGAATTGCCCAAATAGCCCGCGATCTTCAGCTTCTGCAGACTAACCGTGAGGTTGAAGTGCTCAAGCAGCGGCAGAATGAGGAGCTTTTCCTCAATGGTGTGGAGGCATTGCGCGCCGAACAGGCGCGGTTGCGTAACCTGAACGTAGACATGAGTGGTTTGAAGCTTGTGACGATTGACAAGGAAGCAATCGAACCGCTTGGTCCCGCCAAACCTAAGAAGATATTGGTTATATTGGCCGGCGTTGTGTTGGGTTTGGTGCTCGGCATCATCACCGCTTTGGTGAGCGCCGCTGTTCAGCGTCGACGCGACCACGGCCTGAACGTGCCAGCATTGGCGAACGCTTCGGTGCCTTCAAAAAAAATCACGTTGAAAGATGAAGGTTCGCTCTGAAATGGGGTCGTTGTGGCTGTCTATGGCTGGCCCGGCGTGATGGCGTTACGATATTTGTGGTGCCTCTTAACCGTGCGACGCTATCTTTATGCGGATTTCGGAACGAAGCTATGATTTAATCCGTACCATGTCTGATACGAAGTGATTCGCCATTAGAGGCGGCCCTCAGGCCATTCGCTTGATGAACCTGCCGATACTGGCGGGCCCGATTGAGGTGGGGGGCGAATGGGCAATATGAAGTTGCCCAAAGTCGGATCACACATTGGCTTTAAAAATTATATGGTTTAATCGGAGCGTTACAGATGCACCTGCAGAAGCTGGCCAGTGTTGCTAAGTTCAAAAGTAAGGAAGCGTTGATCGGGATTGTTGGTCTTGGTTATGTCGGGCTGCCCTTGATGCTTCGTTATAATTCAATTGGTTTTCGCGTACTGGGTATAGATATTGATGCGAAAAAGGTCGCGGACCTTAACGCAGGCATAAGTGACATCGAGCATATCTCTTCATCCAAAGTTGCTGCTGCGCGCAATTCGGGCTTTGAAGCCACCGCTGAATTTGCTCGCGCTGCCGAGTGCGACGCGTTGATCCTGTGTGTGCCCACGCCGCTGAACAAGTATCGTGAACCCGACTTGAGTTTCGTCATTGCCACCACGGACTCGATCAAACCTTACCTGCGCGCAGGTCAGGTTGTGTCGCTGGAAAGCACTACCTATCCCGGTACCACTGTCGAAGAGCTACTTCCCCGCGTTCAGGAAGGTGGTTTAGTGGTGGGTGAAGACATCTTTTTGGTTTACTCACCGGAGCGTGAGGATCCCGGTAATCCAGACTTCGAGACCCGCACCATCCCGAAAATTATCGGCGGCGACACGGCAGCATGTCTGGAAGTAGGTACCGCTCTTTACGAACAGGCGATTGACCGAGTGGTTCCAGTCAGCTCTACCAAAGCGGCAGAGATGACCAAACTACTGGAAAATATTCATCGCGCCGTCAATATTGGCTTGGTTAACGAAATGAAAGTCGTTGCTGACCGTATGGGAATCGATATTTTTGAAGTCGTGGATGCCGCCGCCACGAAGCCATTTGGCTTTACAGCTTACTACCCTGGTCCCGGGCTGGGCGGACACTGCATTCCGATCGATCCGTTCTATTTGACGTGGAAGGCCCGCGAATACGGTTTGCACACTCGATTCATCGAGCTTTCGGGTGAGGTTAACCGAGCAATGCCCGAGTATGTCGTCAGTAAGCTGGCAGATGGTCTCAATGAGCGCGGCAAGCCGCTCAAAGGCAGCAAAGTCCTGATCTTGGGCATTGCCTACAAGAAGAACGTGGACGATATGCGCGAATCTCCGTCGGTAGAGATCATGGAGATGCTCGAAGCCAAAGGCGTCACAGTTGCTTACAGCGATCCACACGTTCCAGTATTTCCCAAAATGCGCGAGCACCATTTTGACCTCGCCAGTGTGGCGCTGACTGCCGATACTGTGGCGGGGTATGACGCAGTTGTTCTGGCGACAGACCACGAAAAATTCGATTACGAACTCATCAAGTCCTCCGCTCAACTGATCGTGGACAGCCGTGGCAAGTACCGCCAGGCGGCTCCTCATATCGTTAAGGCTTGATCAAGCCGACTTGAACGACGCGTGCTTTCGGCGCCCATTGTGTTGTGCGCCGAAAATCCTCGAATGCCTAGGGAAGAATCATGAAAAATTTTGCATTGATCGGCGCTGCGGGGTACATCGCCCCGCGTCACATGCGGGCGATCAAAGATACGGGCAATGTGTTGGCTTCTGCTTATGACATCAATGACTCTGTTGGCATCATCGACAGTCTGTCCCCAGACAGTGAGTTTTTCACCGAGTTTGAGCGGTTTCAGGAGCACGCCTTTCGTTTGAAGCGGGATCCGAAAACGGCACTGGATTACGTGGCTATCTGCTCACCCAATTATCTGCATCATGCCCACATTGCCGCAGGCCTGCGGTTGGGGTGTGATGTAATTTGTGAAAAGCCACTTGTCCCCACTACCGAAATTCTCGATGAGCTTTCGCGAGTTGAGCAAGAGACTGGCAAGCGTGTCTTTAACATATTGCAGCTTCGACATCACCAAGCCATTCTCGATCTGAAAGAGAAGGTAGCCAGTGAGAAAAAAGAAGCGAAGTATGAGGTCGAATTAACCTACATGACCTCTCGCGGAAAATGGTACATGGAAAGCTGGAAAGGTGATCCGCGCAAGTCATTCGGTGTGGCGACTAATATTGGCGTCCACTTTTACGACATGCTGCACTTCGTTTTTGGCAGCCTGGAACGCAATGTTGTGCACTTTGTCAGCGAGCATAAAGCAGCAGGCTATCTGGAGTACGAGAAAGCACGAGTCAGGTGGTTCCTGACTATTGATGCCAATGATTTGCCAGCCTCTGTGAAGGGCAAGAAATCTACCTATCGTTCCATTACTGTCGATGGTGATGAACTTGAGTTTTCCGAAGGTTTCACTGACCTCCATACAACCAGCTATCAGGAAATATTGGCTGGTCGTGGTTATGGCATAGAAGACGCGCGTCACTGCGTACAGACTGTCGAAACCATTCGGGCTTCGAAGGTTGTGCCACCCTTAGATGGGGAAGGTCATCCAATACTGGCAGAACTATTGGGGTGACATCCCAATGGAGGATGACTGTTGTAGTCATCCTCTTGCGCCGTCATTGGGCAATTGGCAGGATTAATTAGCGTCATCGATAGGGCGGATTAACTTTTCTTTATGAAGTTATTTAGTTGTATAAAGTAAGAACGCGCAGTATTTATTGATTCTGGTTGTTGTCGATTGGCGGCAGCTTTGTGAGAAGAGTTTGGCGTGTCGTTGTGGTTGGTCACTGGTGAGCCTTCGCGCCCGAGTGTTTCGAAACCTCAAGGCCGCAGGCTGTTTAGGAGAGAGTCTTTGAAGCGGCTTGCGATTGTAGGTGCTGGTGGCCATGGGAAGGTCGTGGCGGAAACCGCCGAATTTTGTGGTTGGCAACACATAGAGTTTTTCGATGACAATTGGCCGGCGCGAACGGCAAATAGCCACTGGGCTATCACGGGTGATATGTCCTTGTTGCTGAGACGAATGGCAGAATTTGATGGCGTCGTAGTCGCGATTGGCAGCAATAGTGTGCGCCATTCGAAATCGATTGAGTTGGAGAACGGTGGGGCCCGTCTGGCCACGTTGGTACATCCCTCCGCAACGGTCAGTCCCCGTGCAAGGATAGGTGCTGGCTCTGTGGTTTTTGCCGGGGTTGTCGTGAACGTGGATGCCACCGTGGGTCAAGGGGCAATTCTCAATACGGGGTGTAGTATTGATCATGACTGCCACCTGGAGAGTTTTGTTCATATAAGCCCTGGTGCCAGGCTGGCAGGCGGTGTTGCGGTTGGAGATTTGAGTTGGGTCGGTATAGGCGCGACTGTCATACAATCGGTCCGTATTGGTAAAAAAGTGACTGTCGGTGCGGGCGCGGTGGTAGTGGGTGAGGTTGCCGATTTGCTCACAGTGGTTGGCGTGCCGGCGAAGGCGCTGTAAATGAATGGGCGTACGCAGCGCCTTTATTTTTTATCCGAACTCACAGGAATTGTTTTGTGCTGAATACACATTTTTCCCCTTGGCCTTCTTTTACTGTCGAAGAGGCGGATGCTGTACGAAGTGTAATCCTCTCGAACAAAGTCAATTACTGGACCGGTACCGAGTGCCGGGAGTTTGAGAAAGAGTTTGCCGCCTGGACGGGCACTGAATACGCAATCGCACTCGCCAATGGCACCGTAGCTTTGGATTTGGCACTTCAGGCTCTGGGTATTGGTGCGGGTGATGAAGTGATCGTGACGTCCCGGACGTTCCTCGCCTCTGTTTCCAGTATCGTCAATGCGGGTGCTGTTCCGGTGTTCGCTGATGTAGACCCCGATTCACAAAATATTACAGCGCAAACCATCGAGGCCGTCATAACACCCCGTACCCGAGCGCTGATTTGTGTGCATCTGGCAGGTTGGCCCTGTGATATGGATCCGATCATGGCATTAGCACAATCCCATGATCTGAAAGTTATCGAAGACTGCGCCCAAGCTCACGGTGCTACCTACAAAGGTCGGCCTGTCGGGTCAATCGGGCACGTTGGAGCCTGGTCGTTCTGTCAGGACAAAATCATGACCACCGGGGGTGAAGGTGGAATGGTCACCACCAATGACCGTGAACTCTGGCGTTCCATGTGGGCGTTTAAAGACCACGGCAAAAGCTGGGAAGCGGTTTACGAGCGCGAGCATCCGCCTGGTTTTCGATGGCTGCATGAAGGGTTTGGGACAAACTGGCGGATGCTTGAAGTGCAAGGGGTTGTTGGGCGTATCCAGTTGCGTCGGATGGCTGCCTGGCGTGACAGTCGTAATGGAAATGCACAACGTATTTGGGATTGCGCAGCCGAGTTGAAAGGGCTGCGAGTACCTGTACTGCCGTTGAATTGTGTGCATGCCGCCTATAAATGTTATGTTTTTGTGGATCCTGAAAAACTTCAACCCGAATGGAGTCGTGATCGTATTCTGTCGGAAATTGCTGCTTTGGGAGTGCCATGCTTTTCGGGTTCATGTTCAGAGGTGTACCTTGAGAAGGCGTTTGATGGCACTGGCTGGCGCCCTGCCGAACGCTTACCTGTGGCGAAAGTTTTGGGCGAGACCAGCTTGATGTTTCTGGTTCACCCAACGCTTAGTCAGGTGGAAATAGACGAGACCTGTGCTGCGTTGAAAACGGTAATGAAGGCAGCAACAGGCGACTAAATTTTAAGTCGTGCTGCTCTACATGAGCGGGACTCTCGGATTTGAGATTAAAGGCATACGATGGTGCGTGTCCCACGGGAGCACGCATTGTTATTGATGTAGGTTGCAGGAGCAGTACAAGGTGTTTGAAGGGGTTATGGAGAGATTTAGAGCGTTGCTGCTGGCTTTGCCACGTCGTCAGAAGCGTCTGATTCAGGTTGCCACAGACGTCGTACTGGTCTGGCTGGCACTTTGGATGGCGTTCGTGGTGCGCCTAGGCATTGACGAAATGGTTAACCCCATTATCTTTCATCCTTGGTTGTTCTTCAGTGCTCCCCTTGTGGCTGTGCCGCTTTTTATCCGATTTGGGATGTATCGGGCAGTCATGCGCTACTTCGGTAATGACGCCCTGGTCGCGATTATTAAAGCTGTGAGCCTGTCGTCGCTGATACTGGGATTGGTTGTTTATTGGTACAGCAATCATCAGAACGTAGTACCGCGTTCCATTATCTTCAACTACTGGTGGCTGAGCCTCATCATGATTGGTGGTTTGAGACTCGCCATGCGCCAATACTTTCTTGGTGACTGGTTTGCGGCCTCACAGCATGTACCTTTCACTAATCGTGAAGATGGCCTTCCCCGCGTGGCTGTCTATGGTGCCGGCGCAGCCGGAAACCAGTTGGTCGCAGCATTGCGCATGGGGCGGCTGATGCGACCAGTCGCCTTTATCGATGACGATGTAAGCATCTCAGACCGCATTATTTCCGGTCTTCAAGTCTACAAGCCAAAGCACATTCAGCGCATGATCGAAGTGACTGGCGCACAGGAGATCCTGCTGGCGATTCCATCCTCCAACCGTGGGCGTCGCCGCGAAATTCTGGGTTTCCTCGAAGGCTTTCCACTCCATGTGCGCAGCGTTCCAGGCTTCATGGATTTGGCCAGCGGTCGCGTCAAGGTTGACGATATTCAGGAAGTTGACATCGCCGACTTACTGGGTCGCGATACAGTCCCCGCGCAAGAAGATCTATTGGAGCATTGTATCCGGGGACGAAGTGTTATGGTCACCGGAGCCGGTGGCTCTATTGGTTCGGAGCTGTGTCGCCAGATTCTCTCGTTACGTCCCACGACATTGCTATTGTTCGAGCACGGTGAGTTTAATCTGTACAGCATTCTGAACGAACTGGAGCAGCGAATCGCTCGAGAGTCGCTGCCGGTGCGTTTGTTGCCAATACTCGGTTCGGTACGTAACCAAAGCAAATTGCTTGATGTAATGAAAGCCTGGCATGTCGACACCGTCTACCATGCGGCAGCTTATAAGCATGTGCCTATGGTCGAACACAACATTGCTGAGGGCGTCCTAAATAATGTACTAGGGACGCTGTATACTGCCCAGGCCGCGCTTCAGTCCGGTGTGGCAAACTTCGTGTTGATTTCCACAGATAAAGCAGTGCGCCCAACCAATGTCATGGGCAGCACCAAGCGGCTGGCCGAGATGACCCTTCAAGCTCTGAGTCGTGAGGCTGCGCCCATTTTGTTCGGGGAAAAATCCAACATTTCCCAAGTTAACAAAACCCGTTTCACGATGGTGCGTTTTGGCAACGTACTGGGGTCGTCAGGTTCTGTAATCCCACTTTTTCACCGGCAAATCAAATCGGGTGGGCCCTTGACGGTGACCCACCCGAAAATCACACGATATTTCATGACGATACCTGAAGCGGCTCAATTGGTAATCCAGGCGGGGTCCATGGGGCTTGGAGGGGACGTATTCGTGTTGGACATGGGCGAGCCTGTCAAAATTGTCGAACTAGCGGAAAAGATGGTCCATCTGTCGGGCTTGAGTGTGCGCTCGGAAAAAAATCCCCAAGGTGATATAGCAATTGAATTTACTGGGTTGCGTCCTGGAGAAAAGCTCTACGAGGAGTTGTTGATAGGCGACAATGTGGCCCAAACCCAGCACCCTATGATCATGAGCGCCAACGAAGATCATATTTCCTGGGAAGCGCTGAAAGTCAGATTGAATCAGTTACTTGCTGCAGTGGATGAAGACGATTACACGCGTGTGCGCCAGTTATTACGAGAAACCGTCAGTGGTTATACACCTGACGGTGAAATAGTCGACTTGATGCATCAGCAACGTCGTCTTGAGCCGTGATTGATCGTTAAATATTTTTATCTGTTTATGCATGCTTGTCTCACGTGCCATGCACATACACGTTGATAACGTTTTGTAGAGAAGACAAATGAATTATACGGTACATCCCAGTGCAATTATTGATGACGGTGCGAGTATTGGTGACCGCTGCCGTATCTGGCATTTTGTGCATGTGTGCGCCGGGGCGGTTATCGGGGCGGAGGTTTCACTTGGGCAGAACGTCTTTGTTGGGAACAAAGTTCGTATAGGCAACCAATGCAAGATTCAGAATAACGTCTCGGTCTACGATAATGTTGTATTGGAGGACGGGGTGTTTTGTGGGCCTAGTATGGTGTTCACCAACGTATATAATCCACGTTCGCTTATTGAACGTAAAAGCGAATACCGCGATACGTTGGTGAAGCGAGGCGCAACACTCGGCGCCAATTGCACCATTGTGTGTGGCGTCACCATTGGAGCGTTTGCGTTTGTTGGCGCAGGTGCGGTCGTCAATAAAGACGTACCCGCCTATGCGTTGATGGTCGGCGTCCCAGCCAAACAGATTGGTTGGATGAGTGAGTTCGGTGAGCAGCTTGAGCTTCCATTGCGTGGCGAGGGTTCACAGCGTTGTCCGTACTCTGGGGCGAGTTACGTGCTTGTCGATAATAAGTTAGAAAAAGTGGAAGCGAAATGATGGAGTTCATTGATCTTAAAGCTCAGCAGGCGAGAATTAAAGATAAGATTGATGCGGGGATCCAAAATGTCCTCGGGCACGGAAAATATATATTAGGTCCTGAAGTTTTTGAGCTCGAAGAACGGCTCGCGGAATATACGGGTGCGAAATATTGTATTACATGCGCTAACGGAACGGACGCACTTCAAATTGCGCTGATGGCCTTGGGTGTTGGTCCTGGAGATGAGGTAATCATCCCTGGCTTCACTTACATTGCCACGGCTGAAACCACCGCGCTGCTGGGTGCAAAGCCTGTATACGTCGATGTAGATGCAAAAACATACAATCTTGATCCAGCCTTGATCGAGGCGGCTATCACTGAGCGCACGAAAGCGATTATCCCAGTCTCGTTGTATGGGCAATGCGCGGATTTCGACAAGATCAATAGTATCGCTAAAAAACATAATCTTCCGGTAATCGAAGATGCGGCACAAAGTTTTGGTGCGACTTACAAGGGGCGTAAGTCCTGCAATTTAAGCTTGATTGCCTGTACCAGTTTTTTTCCTAGCAAACCCTTAGGCTGCTACGGGGATGGCGGTGCGATTTTTACCAGCGATGATGAACTGGCCAAAGTAATGCGTCAGATATCCCGGCACGGCCAAGATCGCCGTTATCATCATGTTCGCGTGGGCGTCAATAGCCGCCTTGATACATTGCAGGCTGCCATTCTGTTGCCGAAGCTCGAGCTGTTTCAAGAAGAAATTGGCCTGAGGAACACTGTTGCAGCTACTTATGATTGTTTATTGAAAGCGCTGCCGGTTATCACACCTTTTATTGATGCGTCGAACATTAGTTCCTGGGCTCAGTACAGTGTGTTGGTGTCTGATCGAGAAGTGCTTCAGGAAAAGTTGAAGACGCTTGGCATCCCGACAGTGGTGCACTACCCCATACCGCTGAACAAACAGCCTGCGGTTGCCGATTTAGATGCAAGGCTGCCCGTGGGGGACAGAGTTGCAAATAATATAATGAGTTTGCCAATGCATCCGTATTTGTCACAGGATGCGTTGACAACGATTGCAAATGGGTTGAAAAATGCCCTACAAGATTAAGCATGTTGTCGCGTGGCTGATTCGCTCGGCGGTACTGTGGAGTGCGAATTTTCTATCGCGGCATAAAGTGTTGCAGGCGAAGAATATCCACGTCTCTGTCGTGCTGGGCGGTGAAACATCGATCACCGGAAATTTGGACAATCTTTCTATTGGCGAGTTGACCTATATAAACTTTGCTCAAATTGAAGTGGGTAACAATTCGCGTGTGCAGATCGGCAGTGGATGCGCAATTGGCTACAGGGTCAGTATAAAAGCGCGTACCCATTCGCTAATGAAACCTACGTCAAATCTCGACGGGGAGATCGTGTATAAGGAAGCCGATATTGTTATTGGCGACAACGTATGGATTGGTGATGGTGTGTACGTGCGTGAGGGCGTGTCTATTGGTAATAATGTCGTGATTGGAGCAAATAGTGTAGTCACCAAAAGTTTTCCTGATAATGTTATTATTGCCGGCGTTCCTGCAGTCGTTATAAAAGCGGGAGCCAGTGCGCTTTGAATTTAAAAAACATCTCGGCCTTTTCGATAGGTACACTGGGTGCGGCAGTGGCGGGTATTATTACCATTCCGCTGCTGACATGGTTGGTTTCTCCAGAAGATATAGGTCGGTTTAATATATATCAATTGGTAATAGGCTTTGGGGTGTTGTTTTTATCTCTCGGCCTAGATCAAACATTTGCGCGCTATTATAATGAAGAAGTTGACAAGTACAGGCTGCTTTTAGATTGTTATCTGCCTGGGGTTTTTATTTTTTTGCTCGCTTTGATTCCGACTGTTTGGATGAAAGATGAGATTTCACAGTTTTTGTACGGTGAGGTAAAAACGTCCTATGTCGTTTTAACTGCGGTTTGCGTATTTGTCATGTACCTGCTCAGGATTTCTAGTGTGATACTGAGGATGAACGGTGATGGCGTATTCTATTCGATCAATCAAGTGCTGCCCAAAGGGTTGCTTTGTGTTTTCTTGGTTTTCAACTTTTTCCTGAGTGGGCATTCAAATTTCAGTATTGTGTTGCTGCTAAGCTTTGTTGCCTTGCTCGTTGTTGTGCCACAGTTTGCCAGTGTGGTATTTACCTACGTTAAACGCAATCGTGGAGGTGCTGCGGCTGTTGTTGATCGCCGACAGCTTTTTGCTTTTGGGCTTCCGCTTTTACTGTCCTCTCTTATATATTGGGCCGTGACTGCAATTGGTTCGGTTTTACTCAAGGATATGGTTGGCCTTGACGAGCTTGGATTGTACGCGGTTGCTATAAATTTGGCGGGTGTGGCGGTCGTATTTCAAAATATCCTTTCTGTAGTATGGGTGCCTATCGTATACAAATGGGTTTCTTCAAATGAAGATTTGTCCCGTATAGATGGTGTGTTGAGTGTAGTATTATTTTTCGTAGTCGTGCTGACATCCCTAGTGGGTATCTTCTCGGGATTTGTGGACTTTTTGCTTCCTGTAGAGTATTCGGCAGTTAAGTATTTGCTCATGTGTGCTGTGTTACAGCCATTTTTTTATGCTCTTTCTGAAGTGAGTGGTATAGGTATTTCTGTTGTTAAGAAAACGTACTTGAACGTTGTCGGAAATTTCTGTGTTTTGATTTTGTGTTTTGCGTGCGCGTATTTCCTAATCCCTCTTTACGGTGCGGCCGGCGCTATCATGAGTAATACCATCGCGTTTTTTGTGTTCTTGATCTTTCGAACGGAGTTCTCTGCAAGGCACTGGCGGAATATCCCTCGACGGAAGTTGTACCTGTCCACATTCGCTTGTGCATGCTTGAGCATTTTTTGCCTGCAAGTAAAGCAATTGCCTATTGTGATTTTGTCTTGGGGTGTGGTTTTAATATTTGCGTGTGTGGTTTTTCATGCGGAACTAAAGTTGGTTGTCAGCTATCTGTCTAGGTTTAGAAAATGATTAAGGGGTTTCGGTATTACTACGTACTTATATTTTTTGTGATGTTCCTGTCATTTTTCTCCTTGGCGGAAAATCTATTCATTTCGATTTTTTTTCGGTGGGGGTTTATTTTTTCGTTGGCCCTGTGCTCGTTATTTTTTATTATCATCTTTCTCGATCGAAGTGCGTTGCGAGCGATGATATGGATCTATCTGCTAGTAGGGCTTATATTTATTCAGTACGCGTCTGCAGTTTTTGCTGGGCGTGAAGAGGTTGTCAGGTCACTAGAGAATGGGCTGCAATTTTTGTTTAGTATGGTCGTGCTTTACTTTTCTTTTTCGTACTCAAAAAAATATGATACGCGCGGCGTTTCTGGCATTGCGTTGATGTTGCTTTTGATTGCTGTGTTTTTGTTGATGTATCATGTCATTGAAAGGCAGTTGTTTTTTCAGAATGCCAATTCGTTGGGCATGATTGCTTATCTGATGATCTGTTCAATATTGTTTTTCAGGCCTCGGTTGGCGACGTGGGCGTGGGTATTCGGTGTCGCTTTGATTCTAATATCTGAATCTCGCTCATCGCTACTGGGCTTGCTAGTGTTCTTTACAACCTATGCAGTACTGCCACGACTATTACGTCTCCGTTTGAGTGGGGTGTACTTTTTTTCGTTTGTTGTGGCGACCGCGGTGGTGCTGTCCTTTTCTGTAGGTATTCTTTTTCCAGAACTGAATGCTGAAATGAATCGGCTTTCAAGAGAGATCTTCCAGAAGAACCTGGATTCAGGCCGTAGCTCTATGTGGAGCATGCTGTTTGAGTTGATGGAGGGTTATGAGGTCTGGGGGCGAGGTGGTGGTGTTCAAGTTAAAGATATCTCGAGTATCGAGTATTCTGCACATAATCTCTACTTGCAGGTTTATATGCAGCTAGGGTTGGTGGGTGAATTTATGTTGATTGCGCTGCTTTATTCAATATGGAACTTTTCCTTTAATGGTCGGGATGTCTATAAAGTCCGCATCGCGGCGTCTGCTTTTATTGGGTTGTTGGTAATTAATTGTTTTGAAGTGACGCTATTTCAAAATAACCTGGTGTTGAGCTTGCCCATTCTGGTGTTGGTTGGCATCGCGGCAGGAAGTCGATCTCCAGCTAATGATTGATAGGTGTTGAGTATGAAAATCGTCTTGCTATCAGGTGCCTCTTCCATTCACACAGTTCGATGGGCGGACGGTTTGAGCGCAGTGGGTCACGAAGTCCATGTGATATCGCAGCACCCCGTCGCCGATTCATTTAGTGCTGGCGTTACTGTGCATGAGTTTCCATACCGTGGGATTGTAGGTTATTTCACAATGGTTGGCCCTGTTCGTGAGTTGTTGGGTCAACTAAAACCAGATATCGTCAATGCTCATTATGCAAGTGGTTATGGTACGACCGCTCGCCTGGTTAACTACCACCCGTGGATAATGTCTGTTTGGGGAAGCGACGTCTACGATTTTCCTCACAAAAGCCCTTTGCACAAATGGTTGGTGACTGCGAACTTAAAAGCAGCTGATGCTGTTGCTTCGACGAGCTGGTGTATGGCTGCAAGGACTCAAGCGTTAGTTCCTGGGCTCGATGATATTTCAGTGACGCCCTTTGGGGTTGATATGACGGCGTACGCTGACATCGCTCATGCCGCAACACGTGATCCTGATCGAATTACAATCGGTACTGTAAAGACACTTGCACCCAAATATGGTGTAGACACTTTGATAGAAGCTTTCTCGATTGTGGTGGGCGAGATGGAACAGAAGGATCCCAAGATAGCGGACAAGTTATTTCTTCGTCTAGTCGGCGGCGGTCCCCAGACAAGAGAGTTGCAAATACTGGCAGAAAAACTGAAAATAGCGGATCGAGTTTCCTTTGTAGGGCAAATACCTCATAAAGAAGTACCTCAGGAGCTTGGTAAGCTGGACGTATACGTCGCGCTCAGCCGCCTTGACAGTGAAAGCTTTGGAGTCGCTATCATCGAAGCGGGCGCTGCTGGTCTGCCGGTGGTCGTCTCAGATGCGGGTGGGTTGCCTGAAGTTACAGTCCACGGAAAGACGGGGTTGGTAGTGCCGCGGGACGATCCGCGAGCAGCGGCCACTGCAATGATGAGCCTGATTGAAGATCAGGAATTACGCGAGCAGATGGGCAGGGCTGGAAGAGAGCATGTGCAATCTCACTACAGCTGGCCTGTCTGCATTGAGACAATGCTTCATGTTTATCAGAATAATACCGGTGTTTCCGGCTAGTCTGTCGGCGTGATGTGCAAACTGAGTCTGCTGATCCAGGTCGCTGCGACGGCTTTGTGATAGCTGGATGAGTTCTGTTTTTAATATTTAATACGGATTTTAATATATGTGCGGGATATTTGGATTGGTTTCTGCGAGCGGGCAGAAAGTCAATAAGGCAAGTCTCAACATATTGGCTGATCATGCCAGGCAGCGAGGGCGTGATTCCAGTGGATTGATTTACTTTGATAAACAGGGCTGCCAAGTTAAACGTGCGGACTATGATGTAAATAACTTGCTCTCCAAAGTAGCCCCCTACGAATCTCAGGCGGTTTTTGGTCACAGTCGACTGATTACGAATGGCCTTGCTGACAATCAGCCTGTTGTTCGTGGTGATATTTGCGTTATCCATAACGGTATCATCGTGAATGATGCGGATGTATGGGGCCTGATCGAGGCTGAGCGCAAGCTTGAAATTGACAGCGAAGTGATTGCTGCAATCACTGAGAAGTACCTTGAAGATAATGGTACTGATCTGAGTAAGCTCAGTGATAAGATTTTGTCTTTGTGCAAGGGCGTCATTGCATGTGCCATTATTTTGCCGAAAATTGGAAAAGCTGTCTTGTTTTCCAATAATGGCAGTCTGTACTTAGGGCAGTCTGAGGATGGTGTATGCTTTTCCTCTGAAAGCTATCCGTTGACGCAGATACACTGTACCCATATTACCCAGATTAAAGAGCAAGCGGTGATTTTGGACATCCCGGAGTCTGCCTCTGCCTCTGCCTCTGTCTCTGTCTCTGTTTCCGATGATCGTAAGCGCACCCATAATATTATTCCGCCGTTCAAGTATAATCAGGCTGAGGAGAAGCTGCTTCAGTTTAACCTCCCAGAATTGCATCGGTGCACGAAGTGCGTGCTTCCCGAGACAATGCCTTATATTTCTTTCGACGCGGCTGGCGTGTGCAACTACTGTAATACTTACACTCTCCGCAATGTGCCAAAACCAAAAGAAGATCTCTTTAATTTGGTAAAGCCGTATCGACGCAACGGTCAACTGGATTGCATTGTTCCGTTTTCGGGCGGGCGCGACAGCTGTTATGGCCTTCACTTGATCGTCAAGGAACTGGGTATGAACCCTGTTACCTACACCTACGACTGGGGCATGGTAACCGACTTGGGCCGACGTAACATTAGTCGTATGTGTGCCGAACTAGGTGTTGAAAATATTATCATTGCTGATGATATTGACAAAAAACGTAAAAATATTGCTACCAATCTGCGGGCCTGGCTCAAGTCACCCCATCTAGGGATGATTAGTATTCTGACAGCGGGTGACAAGCACTTTTTTCGCCACGTAGAAACCGTCAAACGTCAGACAGGGATCGGACTCAACCTGTGGGGGGTTAACCCACTAGAGGTGACTCACTTCAAAGCGGGCTTTCTTGGCATTCCTCCTGATTTTGAGGAGAAACGCGTCTATATGAATGGCTGGCGAAAGCAGCTTGAATATCAAAGCCTGCGTTTCAAAGCCATGTTGAAAAGTCCAGGTTACTTTAACTCTTCACTCTGGGATACGTTGTCGGGTGAGTACTATCGTAGTTTTACAGAGAAAAAAGATTATTACCATATCTTCGACTACTGGAGCTGGGACGAGAATACTATTGACGACACTTTGATCGGTGAGTACGACTGGGAAACTGCCGTGGATACCTCCACTACTTGGCGTATTGGCGACGGTACGGCGGCGTTTTATAACTATATTTATTATACCGTTGCCGGTTTTTCTGAGCACGATACCTTTCGAAGCAACCAAATTCGGGAAGGGGTTATGACACGCGATCAGGCACTGGAACTGGTGAAGAATGAGAACCAACCTAGATATCAGAATATTCGCTGGTACCTGGATGCACTGGGTATGGACTTCGATCAAGTCATCAAAGTGGTGAACGCCATTCCAAAACTTTATAAAGTCTGAAGAGGTTGGATTATTTTCAGATGAAGAAGACCATTTGGTATATCACGAAGTATTTTTCGCCAAAAACCGCCAACAGTCCTGGGGGGCGTGGTTGGTTTTTGGTCGAGGAGATGAACAAATCTGGCTGTGAGACGGTCGTAATTACCTCGGACTCCAATAATTTGGTTGATGTGCCCGAGTTGAGTCGTCGCGTCACCGAGCAAACGGTTTCCGGTGTAAGGATTATTTGGCTGCGTACACTAAAATATTCCGTTGCAAAATCTGTAATCAGGATTCTGAGTTGGTTTCACTTTGAGTGGAACCTGTTTTTCCTGAACAAGAAAACTTTGCCTCGGCCTGACGTGATTGTCGTTTCCAGCCTTTCATTACTTACAATTATCAATGGTTTGTTGTTAAAGCGTAAGTATAACTGTCGACTGGTTTTCGAGGTGCGCGACATATGGCCACTCACGATTGTAGAAGAGGGCGGATTCAGCAGTGGAAATCTGTTCGTCAAGGCGTTATCTGTTATCGAAAAACTGGCGTATAAGCGGTCAGATTTGATTGTGGGTACCATGCCTAATCTTTCGGAGCATGTACGTGCCGAGACGGGGTTTTGCCGTCCGGTATTTTGCATCCCCATGGGCGTGAGCGACGATCACCTGAACCAGGTAAAAGAGTTGCCAGATGATTACGTGAAACAATATTTCTCGGCACCTAAGTTTAGAGTTGTTCATGCCGGCACCATCGGCATTACAAACGCTTTAGAGGTGTTCTTTGAAGCGGCCGCGTTGATGCAAGACTATGCTGATATCGAGTTCTTGATGATTGGTGACGGCGCGTTGAAGGCCCACTATCAAGAGAAATACGGTCACTTGTCTAACCTTGTCTTCGCTCCAAAAATTTCACGGGACATGGTTCAGTCAGCGTTGACCAAATCCGATCTGCTGTATTTTTCTGTGTATGCGTCAAAGGTCTGGCACTATGGGCAGTCTCTCAATAAGGTGATTGACTACATGCTTGCCGGCAAACCAGTCATCGCTTCTTATAGCGGCTATCCCTCCATGATCAACGAGGCGGAGTGCGGCGTTTATGTGCCAGCCGGGGATGTTGGATCGTTGGTTTCGGGGATTCTGGAGATGAAGTCCAAGAGTGCCGAAGAGCTCGAAGAGATGGGCGCACGTGGACGCAAATGGCTGCTGGATAACCGAAACTATCCAAAATTAGCGCAAGATTACCTGTCGTTGCTATTCAAGGAAACCAGTCGTTGAAACGGTTCATGGACATCCTCATTTCCGGGATCGCGTTGATCTTACTGTCACCGGTGATCGCGTGGACGTCTTGGAAAATTCGTAAAAATCTAGGGGCACCAGTCGTGTTCCGGCAGGTGCGCCCTGGCTTGAACGCCAAGCCCTTCATACTAGTAAAGTTTCGTAGTATGCGTGACGCAAACGATTCGAAGGGAACTCCGTTGCCAGACGCCGAGCGCATGACGCCGTTTGGACAATTCCTTCGTTCCAGCAGCCTGGACGAACTTCCTGAACTCTGGAGCGTTCTCAAGGGGGATATGAGTTTAGTTGGCCCTCGCCCGTTGTTGAACGAATATCTGCCGCTGTACAGTTCTGAACAAGCACGGCGTCACGAAGTGAGGCCTGGCATTACGGGCTGGGCTCAGGTCAATGGACGAAACTCTCTAAGCTGGGAAGATAAGTTCAAGCTTGATGTTTGGTATGTCGATAATCGTTCTATCTTGCTGGATTTCAAGATACTTTTTATGACCGTCCATAAAGTTCTCGCCCGAGAAGGTATCAGTGCTGACGGTGAAGTAACGATGTCGAAGTTTTCAGGCTCGAAAAGATCTGATACAGATTAGTGGTGCTTACACTCTGTAACTAACTCGTTTTTGACGTTTTCCCACCATCACCTAAGTTTGAAAAGCAGCTTCGGAAAGCTGCTTTTCTCTCATAGTTGTCAAGGAGCGTCACCCATGCAAAACACCTACATTTCTTCCCTGATCTTCGCCTTCCTCACCACTCTCTCCGTCACTACCACCGCAGCCCCTTCGATCAAACCCGAAGCGCCAACCCCCATCACTGCGCAAATCACTAAGGCCGAGCAAGCTGCCAAGGTCAACCTGAACGCCGCCGACGCTGAAACCCTACGTCGTGACTTGTTTGGTATCGGCGCCGCCAAAGCCAAGGCGATCGTTGCCTACCGCGATAGCAACGGTCCGTTCACGGCAGTGGATGAGTTGTTGGAAGTGAAGGGCATCGGCAAGGCGTTGCTGGAGAAGAACCGAGACAGGCTGTCGCTCAATTAAGCAGTCCAGAAGGCCGATCATTGATCGGCCTTTTCATCCTCCCGGATTCGCGTTTTCAAGGTGTCTCGCACCACGTCCATGATCCGCGTTGCCAACTGCGGATTCTCGACACTCCTGGCGAGCACCAGCGCGCCCACCAGTGTCGACATCATCACCAGTGCCTGAGCGTCAGCACGGCCCTCACCCAACGCTGTTTCAATCTGTTTGAGCCGTGCGTCGAGCACTGCATCCGTTGTCGGACTAGGCTGGCCTCGCAGCCCTAGTTCGGAACACATGGTCGGCAAAGGGCAACCCTGATCCGGAGAGCTCTGGTGCCAATCCGACAGGTAGCTGTCGATGAACGCGTCCAAAGGCCGTTCCTGGCTGAACAGCATCTCGCAGTGGGCATCGAGCTCTGCGGCCGAAGCGAGCAGGGCTTTTTCCACCAGTTCGTCCTTCGACTTGAAGTGTGCGTAAAACCCGCCATGCGTCAGGTTCAGCGCTTTCATCAGCGGTTGCAAGCCGGTGGCGCCAATGCCGTCGCGGCGAAAGCGCACCGACGCTTCCTTGATGATGCGCTGATGAGTTTGAGCTTTATGGTCTTGGGAGTAACGCATAGGGCTGCCTCGGTAACGAGATGGCAGTTTAACGGAGTTGAACGTTATTACACATCCAGCGAAGCGCAGCGGTTGGCACGAAAAGTGATTACGTCTACGCAGAGGATTGTTCAACAATCATGGGGGAGTGATGGCACTCAGTTTGTCGTTAGCCGATCAGATCGCGCTGGAACTTCGTGCCGACATCATCGGTGGGCGGTTGCTACCTGGCATGGCGTTGGTCGAGGTGGAGTTGGTGAGGCGTTACAACGCCTCGCGCAACACGATTCGCGAAGCCTTGCATCGCCTGGGGCAAGAAGGCCTGACCCGGTACGTGCGAAACAAGGGGGTGATGGTCCGGCGCCTGGAGCGTGAAGAGGTGCGTGATGTGTTTGTAGTGCGACGCACCCTGGAGTTACAGGCCATCGCCCAGAGCGGCGCATTGACCGCCGATCAGTCCGAGCGCATGCAAAACGCTATCGACGCCACCACCCTGGCGCGGGAGCGTGAAGATTGGCGCGCCGTGGCCACCCACAGCCTGGTGTTCCACCAACAGATTGTCGGGATGATGCGCAGCCCGTTGTTCGATGAGTTTTTCGCCCAGGTGATCGCCCAGTTACGCCTGGTGTTTTGTGCGGCGCCCGATGAGCAGCGGTTCCAGTCGCCCTGGCTGGAGCGTGATCGCGAGATCTACGCGCTATTGGTCCAAGCGGACAAACCGGCAGCAGGGCAGGCGCTGAGTTTGTATCTGGACGATTCGGAACGTGTGTCGCTGGCTCTGTTCACTCGCCCTTGATCAAGGAGTTCCACGATGTATAAAGACTATCCGGCGGCTTATCAGGTCAGCAAAGGCCCGGCGCTGCAGGTTGATACGGCGTTTTACGAGCGTATCCGCGATCGTGCCGACCAACGTACCTTGATCGAACAATTCGAAGTGCCGATTCGTACGGGCAGGGCGTGGAAAGTGCCGGCCGGGCATGTGTTCCGGGTGACCACGCCGGTTGGTCCGCAGGTGGGCGACTTTAACGTGTGGAACGCCCATGACCCGCGCGAACGGCTCTGGGCGGCACGCACGCGGCAGTTGCAGGGCGCCCATGTCAGCACCCATGACCGCTTGTGGTCGAACCTGCCGTTTCTGCGCCCCCTGGTGACCATCACCGATGACAGCCTGGCGAGCTATGGCATCGATGAACATGGCGGGCGCCTGCATGACCTGCTCGGTACGCGCTGCGACCCTTATGTGAACCGCATGCTCACCGGCGAGGACTTCCATCACCATTGCCATTCGAACCTGACGCGTGCGGTTTTGCCCCACGGCCTGACGGAGTTCGACGTGCATGACGTGCTGAACATTTTCCAGTGCACCGGGCTCAATCAGGACGACATGTATTTCATGAAGGCGTGCCCGGCGCAGAAGGGTGATTACCTGGAGTTCTTTGCCGAGATTGATCTGCTGTGCGCGCTGTCGACGTGCCCGGGTGGGGACCTGTCACTGCCGATGTGGGGGCCGGATGCGCAGGATCCGCTGACGGTGTGTCGCCCGCTGGGTGTCGAGATCTATCGGTTGGAGGAGGCGTTGCTCAGCGGCTGGAGCCAGCCGGAACGTGCTGCCTACAAGGGGCAGCACGGGTTGCATATTGCCAAGGCTGCTTGGGAGTAACCCAAGGCTCAGCGATCTTGCGCGTCCTTGGCGTCCGCCTGGGCGTTGCGTTCTGCCACGCGTTTGCGTTGTTCGTCGGTGAGTTCCACCTTGTTGGCGCTGTCCCGCAGCATCAGCAGGCCACCGACGATCGACCCGATCGCCACCACTAAAATCAACCACGCATACCACGGCATAAGGCTCTCCTTGAGGCAGATTGCCGTGGGAGAATTTTCCCACGGGAATAACTGCTTTGAGTAACGGGCTTTCTCAGTAGTTCAGTGTAGGCCCGTTCTGCCTCCAGTAGATCAGAGCCCGGTCAACATCGCATCTGCCGGGGCATCGGCACGGTGCTGCGCGGTCATCTGGAAGTAGGCAAACCCTACCGCCATGAAGCCCAGGAAGATCAACCCGATCAACGTGTTGAACCAGGCCATGGCCACCAGGCACACCACCGCCAGTACCAGTGCGATGCCCGGCACGATCGGATAACCCGGCGCGCGGAAGGTACGCTCCAGCAGCGGCTCGGTCTTACGCAGCTTGAACAGGCTGAGCATGCTCATGATGTACATCACGATGGCGCCGAACACCGCCATGGTGATCATCGCAGCGGTGAGCGTCATGCCGCCCAGGTTGATCAAACCGTCGCTGTAGATTGCCGCGATACCGACCACACCACCGGCGAGGATGGCGCGGTGGGGTGTCTGAAAACGCGACAGCTTGGCCAGGAAAGAGGGCAGGTAACCGGCGCGGGCCAGGGCGAAGAACTGACGCGAATAGCCGAGGATGATGCCGTGGAAGCTCGCCACCAGGCCGAACAGGCCGATCCACACCAGCATGTGCAACCAGCCGGAGTGGTCGCCCACCACGGTTTTCATCGCTTGCGGCAGTGGGTCGTTGATGTTCGACAAGGTGCGCCAGTCACCCACGCCACCGGCGAAGAACATCACGCCCATGGCCAGGATCACCAGGGTCAGGATGCCGCTGATGTAGGCTTTTGGAATGGTGCGCTTGGGATCTTTCGCTTCTTCTGCGGCCATGGCCGCGCCTTCGATGGCCAGGAAGAACCAGATCGCAAAGGGAATCGCCGCAAACATCCCGGCAATCGCCGGCGCGCCAAATGTATCCGAACCGGCCCAGCCATTAAGGGCGAAGTTACTGAAGCTGAACGCCGGGGCGACCACGCCCATGAATACCAGCAACTCGGCCACGGCGAGTACGCACACCACCAGCTCAAAGGTGGCCGCGAGTTTCACGCCGAGGATGTTCAGGCCCATGAACACGAAATAGGCGCCGACGGCCGCATGTTTCGGGTCGAGCGCAGGAAACTGCACATTGAGATAAGCGCCGATGGCCAGGGCGATGGCGGGCGGGGCGAACACGAATTCAATGAGGGTCGCCAGCCCTGCAATCAAGCCGCCTTTCTCCCCAAACGCGCGACGGCTGTAGGCAAACGGTCCGCCTGCGTGGGGAATGGCGGTGGTCAGTTCGGTGAAACTGAAGATAAAGCAGGTGTACATCGCGGCGACCATCAACGACGTCACCAGGAAGCCCAAGGTTCCTGCCACGCCCCAGCCGTAGCTCCAACCAAAATATTCCCCGGAGATCACTAGGCCAACGGCAATGCCCCACAAATGCAGGGTGCCCAAGGTGGGCTTGAGTTGTGTGTTCATCGTGCTGCGCTCCCTGAACGGTTTGGAATGATTCAAGGTGTTGCAGCGGCCATGCCAGCCTGAGAATCATTGTCGTAAAGGCACGCAACTGTCGTCGGGGGGATGGTTTGGCGTTTGAATGTCGGCAGGGTTGCACCAGATGAGTGCGATGTTGTTTGCGCTGCCGTCATCGCGGGCAAGCCCGCTCCCACCCTTGACCGAGGTGTCATGACGAGCGCCGGTCAAACTGTGGGAGCCGGGCTTGCCCGCGATGAGGCCCTCCCAGCGCACACAAATCCCCCTGTAACCCCCGCATAAACCCACTCTTTACGCCGTCTTTACGCCCCACCCGCACCCTCGCTCTCGTTCCTTTACGCCACTCCTGCGGACAATTGCCCCACACGCGGCAATACGCCGCTAAACGGAGAAACTTCCATGAGCGTTCTGGACGGGGTGTCACTGCTATTGGCCGTGGCGCTGTTCATTTATCTGCTGGTTGCGCTGTTACGCGCGGATCGGAACTAGGAGCTTGGCCATGCACAGTTATGACTATTGGCTGATCATCGCCTTCTTTGCCGTGGTGTTGGTGCCGGCGCCGTTCCTGGGCCGCTTCTACTACAAGGTGATGGAAGGCCAGCGCACCTGGCTGAGCCCGGTCCTGGGGCCTGTCGAAAAAGCCTGCTATCGCCTCTCGGGCGTGGATGAGCATCAGGAACAAAGCTGGCAGAAGTACATGCTGGCCCTGCTGGCATTCAACCTTGCCGGCTTCCTGCTGCTGTTCGCCATCCTGTTGTTCCAGGAATACCTCCCACTGAACCCGCAGAAATTGCCGGGGCAGGAATGGACGCTGGCCTTCAACACGGCCGTCAGTTTCATGACCAACACCAACTGGCAGTCCTACAGCGGTGAGGCGTCCCTGAGCTACCTCAGCCAGATGGCCGGCCTGACCGTGCAGAACTTCGTCAGTGCGGCCACCGGCCTGGCCGTCCTTGTCGCGTTGTGCCGTGGGATCGGGCGCAAATCCGCGCAGACCTTGGGCAACTTCTGGGTCGACATGACCCGCGCCACCCTCTACGGCCTGTTGCCCCTGTGCCTGGTGCTCGCATTGTTCCTGGTGTGGCAGGGCGTGCCGCAGACCTTCGCGCATTACGTCGATGCGCTGACGATGCAGGGCGTGGATCAGGTGATCCCCCTCGGCCCGGCCGCCAGCCAGATTGCGATCAAGCAACTGGGCACCAACGGTGGTGGCTTCTTCGGCGTCAACTCGGCGCACCCGTTTGAAGACCCGACCGCGTGGGCCAACCTGTTCGAGGTGGCGTCGATCATCCTGATCCCGGTGGCGCTGGTGTTCACCTTCGGTCACTACGTCAAGGACCTGCGCCAGAGCCGCGCGATCCTCGGCTGCATGCTGGCCCTGTTCCTGATCGGCGGCGCTACCTCGCTGTGGTCCGAGTCCCAGCCCAACCCGACCCTGAACCACCCGGCCGTCGAGCAGACCGCTCCACTGGAAGGCAAGGAAGCGCGCTTCGGCACCACCGGCACCGTGCTCTGGTCGGTGACCACCACCGCGGCGTCCAACGGCTCGGTCAACGGCATGCAAGACAGCCTCAGCCCGCTGAGCGGCATGGTCGCGCTGGTCAACATGATGGTCGGTGAAGTGATCTTCGGCGGCGTCGGTGCCGGCATGTACGGCATGTTGCTCAACGTGTTGATCGCGGTGTTCCTCGCCGGTTTGATGATCGGCCGCACGCCGGAATACCTCGGCAAGAAACTCCAGGCCAAGGAAGTGCAATTGCTCGTCGTCACCTTGCTGGTGATGCCGGTAGGCGTGCTCGTCCTCAGTGCCATCGCCGCCAGCCTGCCCGGCCCGGCGAGTGCCATCAGCAACCCTGGCCCTCACGGGTTCAGCCAATTGCTCTACGCCTACACCTCCGCCAGTGCCAACAACGGCTCGGCGTTCGCCGGCCTCAGCGCCAACACCGCGTTCCACAACCTGATGCTCGGCCTTGGCATGTTGATCGGCCGCTTCGGCTACATCCTCCCGGTCCTGGCCCTGGCCGGCAGCCTGGCGATGAAGAAGGCCGCACCAATTGGCCAGAACAGCTTCCCGACCCATGGCCCGCTGTTCGTGACCCTGTTGACCGTGACCATCTTGCTGGTGGGCGGCCTGACCTTCCTGCCGACGCTTGCTCTAGGCCCCATCGCTGAACACCTGAGCATGGGCTTCTAAGGGGATATGAACATGAATATGCCTGCAAAAAACGCCGCTCCCGTGCAAACCCAGGAGCCCGCCAAAACCGCCATCTCCGCCCTGTGGCGCCCGGCGCTGGTCCAGGCGTTCGTCAAGCTCGACCCGCGCCAATTGCAACGCTCGCCAGTGATGCTGGTGGTCGAGTTGACCGCCATCCTCACCACCGTGCTGTGCTTTGTGCCCGACACTGCCGTGCCGACGTTTGTCGCCGTGCAAATCGCCGTGTGGCTGTGGTTCACCGTGCTGTTCGCCAACTTCGCCGAAGCCTTGGCCGAAGGGCGTGGCAAGGCCCGTGCCGACAGCCTCAAGGCCGGCAGCGAAGGCCTCAGCGCACGCCGCAAGGAAGCCGACGGCAGCTTCAAGGTCGTGCCGGCCACCAGCCTGCGCAAAGGCGATGTGGTGCGCGTCGCCGCCGGGGAAATGATCCCCGGTGACGGCGAGGTCATCGAAGGCATCGCGGCGGTCAACGAAGCGGCGATCACCGGCGAGTCCGCGCCGGTGATCCGCGAGTCCGGCGGCGACCGCTCGGCCGTTACCGGCAACACGCGGCTGGTGTCGGACTGGCTGCTGATCCGCATCACCGCCAACCCCGGTGAGTCCACCCTGGACCGCATGATCGCCCTGGTCGAAGGCGCCAAGCGCCAGAAAACGCCCAACGAAGTGGCGCTGGATATCCTGCTGATCGGCCTCACCCTGATCTTCCTGCTGGTAGTGGTGACCCTGCAACCGTTCGCCCACTTCGCCAATGGCAGCTTGCCGCTGGTGTTCCTGGTCGCACTGCTGGTGACGTTGATTCCCACGACGATTGGCGGCCTGCTGTCGGCCATCGGCATCGCCGGCATGGACCGCCTGGTGCGCCTCAACGTGATCGCCAAATCCGGGCGCGCGGTGGAAGCGGCGGGCGACGTGCATGTGCTGCTGCTGGACAAGACCGGCACCATCACCTTTGGCAACCGTCGCTGCTCGGCGGTGGTTGCGGCGCCAGGCGTCAGTGGCCGCGAGCTGGCCGAAGGCGCGCTGCTGGCATCTCTGGCGGACGACACGGCGGAAGGCAAATCCATCGTCGAATACCTGCGTGCGCTGCACCCCCAGGCCGAACCGTCCCTGGACGCACTGACCGCCGTCCCGTTCAGCGCCGAAACCCGCTTGTCCGGCGTTGACTACCAAGGCCGCGTATTCCGCAAAGGCGCGGTGGATTCGCTGCTGGCCTTTGTGGGCCAACAACGCCGCGACTTCGCACCCGCGCTGTCGCGGGAAATCGACAAGATCGCCCAAAGTGGCGGCACGCCGTTGCTGGTGTGCGCCGACGGCAAATTGCTCGGTGCGATTCACCTCAAGGACGTGGTCAAGCCCGGCATCCGCGAACGCTTCGCCGAACTGCGCAAGCTGGGGATTCGCACCGTGATGGTCACCGGCGACAACCCGCTGACCGCCGCCGCGATTGCTGCCGAAGCCGGCGTGGACGACGTCCTGGCCGAGGCCACCCCGGAGAAAAAACTCGCGCGCATTCGTCACGAGCAAAACGACGGCCGCCTGGTCGCCATGTGCGGCGACGGTGCCAACGACGCCCCGGCGCTGGCCCAGGCCGACGTCGGCATGGCGATGAACGACGGCACCCAGGCCGCGCGCGAAGCGGCCAATATGGTCGACCTCGACAGCGACCCCACCAAGCTCTTGGACGTGGTGCAGATCGGCAAGGAATTGCTGGTGACCCGTGGCGCACTGACGACCTTTTCCATCGCCAACGACGTGGCCAAGTACTTCGCGATCCTGCCGGCGCTGTTCGCCTCGATCTACCCGCAATTGGGCGTGCTCAACGTAATGCATTTGCAGAGCCCGCAGAGCGCGATCCTCTCGGCCATCGTGTTCAACGCGTTGATCATCGTGGTGCTGATTCCCCTGGCGCTGCGCGGCGTGCGTGTGCAGGCGGCAAGCGCGGCGGCCTTGCTGCGGCGCAACCTGCTGATCTACGGCGTGGGCGGGCTGCTGGTGCCGTTCGTGGGCATCAAGGCAATCGACATGCTGCTGACCGCGCTGCACCTGGTTTGACCCGATGCCTGTGGGTGCTCTCCCTGTGCCCACAGGTTGCAATGACTGAATTGAGGAACTTGAAATGTCCAACATCATCCGCCCGGCCCTGAGCCTGCTGGTGCTCATGACCCTGATTACCGGCGTCGCCTACCCACTGGTGGTCACCGGCGTCGCCCAAGTCGCCTTCCCCGACCAGGCCAACGGCAGCCTGGTGTACGACGCCAGCGGCAAGGTGCGCGGCTCCAGCCTGATCGCCCAGGACTTTACCGGTGACACCTGGTTCCACCCGCGCCCATCCGCCGGTGCCTTTGCCACGGTTTCCAGCAGCGCCAGCAACCTCGGCCCGAGCAACCCGGCATTGGCCACGCGCGTCTTCGAGGATGCGAATAAACAGCTAGTGCCAAGCCAGGGCCCGGTGCCTTTGGCCTCGTTGACTACCTCTGGCAGCGGTCTTGATCCACACTTGCCACCGGAGGCGATTGCCTATCAACTGGCCCGCGTGGCGGCGGCGCGGAATGTGCCGGTGTCGACCCTGCAACGTTTGCTCGATGAGCACATCGAAAGCCCGCTGGTGGGGCCGCCGGTGGTGAATGTGCTGGCGCTGAATATGGCCCTGGAAAAGTTGTAGGCAGTGGCACCGCCAATCGCGGGCAAGCCCGCTCCCACACTTGAAATGCATTCCCCTGTGGGAGCGGGCTTGCCCGCGATGACGGCCTCAAAGACTGCAAATAAACACCTGAAGGAACCCCCTACATGAGCGACTCCGGCCGCGCCGATGCCCTGCTAGCCGACCTGCCCCGCAACGGCCGTGGCCGGCTCAAAGTCTTCCTCGGCGCCGCGCCGGGCGTGGGCAAGACCTACGCCATGCTCCAGGCCGCCCACACCCAGCTGCGCCAGGGCGTCAAGTTGATCGCCGGCGTGGTCGAGACCCACGGCCGCGCCGAGACCGAAGCCCTGCTCAGCGGCCTGCCGCAGCAACCGCTGTTACGCAGTGAATACCGCGGCGTAATGCTCGAAGAAATGGACCTCGACGGCCTGCTCGCCGCCAAGCCCAAGCTGGTGCTGGTGGACGAACTGGCCCACAGCAATGCGCCCGGCAGCCGGCATGAAAAGCGCTGGCAAGACATCCAGGAACTGCTCGCCGCCGGCATCAACGTGTTCACCACGGTCAACGTCCAGCACCTGGAAAGCCTCAACGACCAAGTGCGCGGCATCACCGGCGTGCAGGTGCGCGAAACCCTGCCGGACTGGGTGCTGCAAGAGGCCGACGAACTGCTGCTGATCGACCTGCCATCGCGCGAGCTGTTGGAGCGCCTGCGCGACGGCAAGGTGTATGTACCGGAACAGGCCCGCGCGGCCATCGACGCATTTTTCACCCAGACCAACCTGATGGCCCTGCGCGAGCTGGCGATGCAGACCGCCGCCGCCCACGTCGATGACGACTTGGCCCAAGGCTACCGCCAGCTCGGCCAAGCCGCGCCAGCGGTGCGCGGTCGCCTGCTGGTGGGCGTGGACGGCGATGCCCAGGCCGAACGCCTGGTGCGTCATGCCAGCCGTGTCGCCCAGCGTCGGCATTTGCCGTGGAGCCTGGTGCATATCGATAACGGCGGTGCGCGGGACGAACAATCGCGCCTGCGCCTGCAAAACGCCCAACAACTGGCCGAACGCCTGGGCGGTGAAGTGGTGTTGCTGCGGGCCGGGGAGGTGGCCAAGACCCTGATCCAGCACGCCGCCGAACGCCGTGCCAGCCTGCTGCTGGTGGGGCAGTCGCGGATGCGCTGGCGTCGTCGCGTGTTTGGTGGCGGGCTGGCGGCGCGCCTGTTGCGCAATGCCCGTGGGTTGGAAATCAACGTCCTCGACAGCGACGATATCCCCGCGCCGCCGCGCCTGCCGGATGTGCGCGGGTTGGTGTGGTTCGACTACGGCCTGGCGGTGGTCGCGACCGTCGTCGCGGCGGCGGTGGCCTGGGCGGTGTCCAGCGTGTTGCCGTTGCCGAATATCTCTCTGGTGTTCCTCGCGGCGGTGCTGCTGGTGGCGGTGCGCAGTAGCCTGGGCCCGTCGCTGGTGTGCGCGGCGTTGTCGTTCATGACCTATGACTTCCTGTTTATCCCGCCGAATTTCTCATTCGCGATCCAGCGTGAAGAAGACGTGCTGACCTTGCTGTTCTTCCTGCTGATGGCAGCGCTCACCGGCAACCTCGCGGCGCGTCAACGCCGACAGTTGCAGGCGCTGCGCGACACCCAGGAAGAAACCAGCGAGTTGCTCGACCTGTCGCGCAAGCTCACCGCCGCCACTGACCGCCAGGCGGTGATCAGCGCGGCGGCCCATCACCTGGAAGGCTGGAGCGACCTCGACCTGTGCCTGGTCAATCGCGACGGCCAAGGTGGTTGGACGATCGAAACCGGTGGCCCGCTGACCCTCACCGAAGGCGAACGCGCCGCTGCGGATTGGGCCTGGCAGCACGATCAACCAGCCGGCATGGGCACCGGCACCTTACCGCTTGGACGTTGGTGGTGGTGGCCGTTATCCGCTGAAGAAGGGCCGCTGGGCCTGCTCGGTGTGAGCCCCAAACCGGGCCTGGAATTGAGCGGTCAGCGCCGCCGCTTGCTGACCGCCTTGAGCCAGCCGCTGGCGCAAGCCTTGGCCCGCGCGCAACTGGCGCAGGAGTTGGAGTCTGCGCGCTTGCACGGCGAAACCGAGCAACTGCGCAGCGCCTTGCTCGCCTCGGTGTCCCACGATTTGCGCACGCCGCTGACCTCCATGCGCGGCAGCATCGACAGCCTGCTGGCCCTCGGTGAGGCCATCCCCCTGGAGGACCGCCGCGAACTGCTGGAAGGCACCCGCGATGAAGCCGAGCGCCTCGACCGTTACATCCAGAACCTGCTGGACATGACGCGCCTGGGCCACGGCGCGTTGAAGCTGGCGCGGGACTGGGTCTCGCCGGGTGATATTGTCGGCAGCGCCCTCGGCCGCTTGCGCGCCGTACTGGCGCCGCTGCAGGTGCACACCGAGGTGCCGGCCCAGTTGCCATTGCTGTATGTGCACGCGGCGCTGATCGAACAGGCGCTGGTCAATGTGCTGGAAAACGCCGCGCGCTTTTCGCCGGCCCATGGGCGTTTGCAGTTGAGCGCGGGCGTCTTGGATAACCAGCTGTTTTTTGCCGTCGCCGACGAAGGCCCCGGCATCCCCGAGGACGAGCGCGCGAAGATTTTCGACATGTTCTACACCGCCGCCCGTGGCGATCGCGGCGGGCAGGGCACCGGTCTGGGTTTGGCGATCTGCCAAGGCATGGTCGGCGCCCACGGCGGGCATATCGGCGTGGCCGATGGCATCGACGGCCGCGGCACCTGCATCACTCTGTTCCTGCCGTTGCCGACCCAACCTGGCCTGGAGCGCGAGGCATGAGCTACCCTGTTTTCTCTCCCGATTCTGATTGGACACCATGAGCCAGACCGCGACGATTTTGGTCATTGATGACGAACCGCAGATCCGCAAATTCCTGCGTATCAGCCTGGCCTCCCAGGGCTACAAGGTGATCGAGGCCGGCACCGGCAACGAAGGCCTGGCCCAGGCGGCATTGAGCAAACCGGACTTGCTGGTGCTCGACCTCGGCCTGCCGGACATGGACGGCCAGCAGGTGCTGCGCGAATTTCGCGAGTGGTCCACGGTGCCGGTACTGGTGCTGTCGGTGCGCGCCAGCGAGGGGCAGAAAGTCGAAGCCCTGGACAGCGGCGCCAATGACTATGTGACCAAGCCCTTTGGCATCCAGGAATTTCTCGCCCGCGTGCGCGCGTTGCTGCGCCAGGCGCCGGTGGGGGAGGCCCAGGAAGCGGCGCTGTCTTTCGGCCCGTTGACCGTGGACCTGGCCTACCGCCGCGTGCTGCTGGACGGCGTCGAAGTCGCCCTGACGCGCAAGGAGTACGCGGTGCTGGCGCAACTGGCACGACATCCGGGGCGGGTGATTACCCAGCAGCAATTGCTCAAGGATATCTGGGGGCCGACGCACATCGAGGACAGTCACTACCTGCGGATTGTGGTCGGGCATTTGCGGCAGAAGCTGGCGGACGATCCAACGCAGCCGCGGTTTATCGTGACGGAGGCGGGCGTGGGGTATCGGTTGTTGAACACATAGATATTTGTTGTTTGTGCCGGCCTCATCGCGGGCAAGCCCGCTCCCACATTTTGATTTGTGAATACGTTCGAATGTGGGAGCTGGCTTGTCGGGTCGCCGCATCGCTGCGATGGGGCCATCAGCAGCACCCAAGATTTCAGCCCTGCTCACTCTCATACCGATCCAGGGTATCCCGCGCAATCTCCCGCCCCAGCGCGATCAACTCCGGCGCCTTGTAGAACTCGAAAAACCGGCACACCCGCTTCGGCACGTTGATCAACACATCCGGCGGGTACCCGGCAATCTTGTACTGCGCCAACGACGTCTGCATCACCTCGAAACTCTGGTTGATCAGGTCCAGCAACGACGCCGGCCCCACGTTATCGATGATGAACGAACCGGTCGCCGACTTCGGCGCGCCGGCCTTTTCCGGTGCGGCGGCGGGTTGTTGGGATTCGGGTTCCGCTGCGTCCAGCCAGGGGTTGATGTCGGCGGCTTCGGCCTGCAAGGCTTCCTGTTCCAGTTTCATCAATTGCTCGGCCTGCTTGCGCCGAAACGGCAAGTGCGAACCGAGTGATTTGGCCAGGCTGTTGAAGCGGCTCTTGAACGCCGGTGGGCGCTGGATCACCGGCAATTGGTAGTGCTTCTGGTTGGTGGCGTTGAGGTTGACCGCGATGATCAAATCGCAATGGCTCGACACCACCGGCACGATGGGCAGCGGGTTGAGCAGGCCGCCGTCCACCAGCATGCGGTTGCCTTGCATCACCGGCGTGAACAGGCTGGGGATCGCCGCCGAAGCACGCATGGCCTGGTGCAGGCAGCCTTCCTGGAACCAGATTTCCTGTTGGTTGGTGAGGTCGGTGGCGACGGCGGTGTAGGGGATGCGCAACTCTTCGATATTCAACTCGCCGACGATCTTGCGGATCTGGCCGAAGACCTTCTCGCCACGAATCGCGCCGAGGCGAAAGCTCACGTCTACCAGGCGCAGCACGTCGAGGTAATCGAGGCTTTCGATCCAGTTGCGGTACTCATCCAGCTTGCCGGCGGCGTAGATGCCACCGACCACGGCGCCCATGGAACAACCGGCGACGCAGGCGATGTCATAGCCCCGTCGCTCGATCTCTTCGATCACGCCGATATGGGCGTAGCCCCGGGCCCCGCCAGAGCCCAGCACCAAGGCAACACGTTTCTTCATGGTCATGTCCTACAGATGGCAGGTGCCCACAATGCACCCATTGAGGGGGCGGCTTCAATCTTCGCTGCGGGAGTGCTAAGCCTCGGGTATGCTCTGGGTATAGGTACTATCGTTTTCAGGCTAAGGACAAGGCACTTTTTCATGTAGGCAACGTCTACAACGTACGACTGTTTTTCTTTATTTTGAGGTGTCATCGATGAAAGCCTGGATGTGTGTGCCTGTGATCGTGTTGGCCCTGGCCGGTTGTGCCGGGAAAACCGCGTACCGCGATAGCTGCGGCACGCAATTGGATGCCGCTTGGCACGAGCTGGACCTGGCCAAGGCCGAAGGGTTCGCCGGGACTGTCAGCTATTCCAAGGCCCTATCCCTGCTGACTGGTGCCAAGACCCAGCAGCAATTTGAAGCGTTTGAAGGCTGCGCCAACAAGGCCGAGAAAGCGCGGTTCTATATTCGTGAGTCGCGCGCCGGGCGTTGATCCGAGCGGCGGGTAGGATTTTTCATCGGAGAGTGAGGGCAGGATGTCAGCGTTGGTCGATCAGCTAGTCGCTCAGGTCATTGGCCTGGAAGTAGGGTTGCTGAGCTGCCAGGCTCGGCTCGCCGCCGTCACCGACGATGAAGCCCTGCATGACCTGCGCACCACCGTGCGCCGCCTGCGCAGCTTGTTGCGCCCTTTGCGTGGGCTGCCAGGCGTGGAGCAGCTTGAATCGGCCGCCAGCGCGGTCGGCCAATTGACCACACCGCTGCGTGACCGCGAGGTGCTGGCGGCCTATCTGCACCAGCACGGCTATCACGATGCCGCAGATCGGCGCCTGCGCCTGCAACCCGAGGCATATCGCCACGTGGCGCAAAGCCCCGAGTTGGCGCAGTTGCTGCTGATCCTCGATGCCTTCCCACGCTTTATCCGCGCATCCGAACATCAGAAGTTGCTCAGGGGCCTGCGCTCGCGCATCGAGAAACGTCTGGCCAAGCAATGGCAGGCACTCGACGCCGCCTTGAAGGACCCAGGCCATGATCGCCACCGGCTGCGGTTGCTGATCAAGCGCGTGCGCTATGCCGCCGAGGCCTACCCCGAATTGAACAAACTCCCCACCAACGCCATGTCCCGCCTGAAGAAAGCCCAAGGTGCCCTGGGTGATTGGCACGACTGCTGGCAGTGGCTGGCCCAGGCCGCACGCCAGACGGATCTGCAGCCCTGCGTTGCCGTGTGGCAGCGCACCATGGCCAAGGCAGAAGGGCAGGCGGACCGCGTGCTGGATAAACTCCGCTCCGATTGTTTCTGACCCGGTCCGGCTGATCGTTCCCACGCTCCGCGTGGGAATGCATCCAGCGACGCTCCGCGTCCGACAATCGTCCGGCTTTTGGCCGGAATAGGCGCTGCACCAGGCCAACACGCTGGTTAAGATCCCCCATCCGTTTCCCTTGATGTGAGGCCGCCATGCGCTTTTGTGATTTGCTCGACGCCGCCCGTAGCCACCCGCAAGACGTCACCATCCCCGCCGAATGGGCCCAGGGCCGTGCCACCTTCGGCGGCCTGGTTGCCGCGTTGCAGTACGAAGCGCTGCGTGCCCAGGTTCCGGCAGATCGGCCATTACGCTCGCTGGCGATCACCTTCGTCGGCCCAGTGGCGCCCGATGTCCCCGCCAGTTACCAAGTCGAATTGCTGCGCGAAGGCAAGGCCGTCAGCCAATTACTCGGCCGTGTGGTGCAGAACGGTGAAGTCGCGACACTGGTGCAGGCCAGTTTCGGCGGGTCCCGTGAGTCGGAGATCGTGGTCGAAAGCGCAGCGCCGCCCGTGTTCAAACACTGGGATGAATGCCAGGAACTGCCCTACATCAAGGGCGTCACCCCAGAGTTCATGCGCCATTTGGCGATGCGTTGGAGTGTCGGTGGCCTACCGTTTACCGGTAACAAGTCCCGCGACATGGGCGGCTGGGTCCGACTGCGTGGGGATGTGAAGGAAGAACCGCTGACCGAGGCGCACATCCTTGCCCTGGTGGACGCCTGGCCCCCAGCCTTGCTGCCGCACCTGAAGAAGCCCGCGCCGGGCAGCACGCTGACCTGGACCATCGAGTTCATCCAGCCGTTGCAGGAGCTGACCACGCTGGACTGGTGCCAGTACTACGTAACCATCGAACACGCCCGCGACGGCTACGGCCATGCCGCCGCCGCACTGTGGAGCCCGAGCGGTGCGTTGATCGCCATCAGCCGCCAGACCGTGGTGGTGTTCGCCTGACACTCAGTGCCGCTGGCGCTGCCGCCAGGCGCGCCACCAGCCGCCGCTGAAGACAAAGCGCGGGAAGGTCACGAACTGCTCGACCACCAGGCGCTGCACCGCGTCTTTGCGATCACTGAACGGTTCACTGGCCTGGGCTTCGAGGCTATGGCCGTGGCGTTGCAACGCCAGGCCGGCAACGATGCCGACCACACCAATGGCGAAACTCGCCAGACTCAGGCTGAACACCCCGGACACAATCAACAGGAACCCGACGATAAACAGCGGCACGGCAATCAGGTGCAACGCCAGGTTGGTCGGGTGCTGATGGTTTTGCGGGTAGCTGCGCCATTGCCAGGCGGGGAGATTGGGGTGACGTTTGCCCATGGTGAAAAATCCTCTGTCCGTTGAAACAACTTGAACAGAGTTTTGGCTGTCTCTTATATGCATCTGACGCCGCCGACGAAGCTGACAGTTTAGGTATTGAATATAG
>NZ_JAFLWU010000033.1:0-55503 GCF_017316265.1 Pseudomonas sp. Marseille-Q1929 | reverse complement strand
TCGAATACGCCCGCGATACCATGCCGCGCGGTGTACTGGGCATGAACGCGGCGATGATGGAGGACTACCTCAAGTTCATCGCCAACCGTCGCCTGTCGCAGATTGGCTTGAAGGAAGAATACCCAGGGACGACTAACCCGTTCCCATGGATGAGCGAGATCATGGACTTGAAGAAAGAGAAAAACTTCTTCGAGACCCGTGTGATCGAGTACCAGACTGGCGGCGCGCTGAGCTGGGACTAATCAACCACGCGGACACCCTGTGGGAGCGGGCTTGCCCGCGATAGCGGTGGATCAGTCAGCGATGTATTGACTGAATGACCGCCATCGCGGGCAAGCCCGCTCCCACATTGGGTCCGCGGTGTTCTCTAGATTTTGCAAGCAAGCCACTTATGCCCAACCAAACCATCAAGACCCCCTGCATCGGCCTGTGCTCCACCGTCTACGGTGACCTGGTCTGCCGGGGTTGCAAGCGTTATCACCACGAAGTGATCCAGTGGAACGGCTACAACGCCGAGGAAAAACAGGCGGTGTGGCTGCGCCTGGAGCAATTGCTGGTGCAAGTGATGGCCAGCAAGCTGGAGGTGTTTGATCCGCACCTGCTGCGCCAGCAACTGGAGAACCGCAAGATCCGCTTTATGCCGCACCAGTCGCCGTATTGCTGGGCGTACCAGTTGATCGCCCGGGGGGCGCGGGTGATTTCCAGGCTGGATGCGTATGGGTTGGCGTTGCTGCCGGAGTTTCGTGAGCGGCAGCTGGCTGACTTGCGGGATGCCATCGACCGCGAGTTTTTCCTGTTGTCCGAAGCGCACTACGAGCGCTATATCGCCCCAGGCTTCCTCAAGGAAGCGTTTGGGCCGGCCCTGATCGCCACCTTCTAAGCCACAGCACAAAACCCCTGTGGGAGCTGGCTTGCCTGCGATGACAGAGTGTCAGTCAGCACATTTATCGACTGGTACACCGCCATCGCAGGCAAGCCAGCTCCCACAGTTGATCTCGTTTGTTCAGGAGATCCAGGACGGATCACGCTCTGTCTGCAAGCCGTACTTCTCAATCGCCTGCTGACCCATCCGCGTATCCAACGCCGTCAGCGCCGCCAGTACGATGTGATACCGATCCACCTCAAAGAAATCCCGCAACGCCGCCCGCGTATCACTGCGCCCGAACCCGTCAGTGCCCAGCACGGTGTAGCCGGAATCCAGGTATGACGCGACCATCTGCGGCACCGCCCGCACATAGTCCGACACAGCCACCACTGGTGCACCCTTGGGCAGGCACTCCGTCACATGACTGATGCGTGCAGGGGCTTGCGGATGCAGGCGATTCCACCGTTCCACCTCGCGCGCATCACGTGCCAGTTCGCTGTAGCTGGTGACACTGAACACTTCGCTGGTCACCTGCCAATCGTCCGCCAGCAACTGTGCCGCCGCTTGCGCCTCGCGCACCAACGTGCCCGAACCGAGCAGGCGCACCTTGGCATCATCCGCACCTTCGAGGCGATACATGCCCTTGATGATCGCCGCGTCCACCCCTTGGGGCAGCGAGGGCTGCGGGTAGTTTTCGTTCATCAGCGTCACGTAGTAGAACTCATCCACCTCGCGTTCCAGCATCTGACGCATGCCGTGGTCGAGAATCACCGCGAATTCCCCGGCAAACGCCGGATCGTAGGCGCGGCAGTTGGGCACCGTGGCGGCCATGAGATGGCTGCTGCCGTCCTGATGCTGCAAGCCTTCGCCGCCCAAAGTGGTGCGCCCTGCCGTCGCGCCGAGCAGGAAGCCACGGGCGCGCTGATCGGCGGCGGCCCAGATCAGGTCGCCCACCCGCTGGAAGCCGAACATCGAGTAATAGATGTAGAACGGCAGCATGCGCAGGCCATGCACCGAGTAGCTGGTGGCCGCCGCGACCCAGGAGCTGATGGCGCTGGCTTCGCTGATGCCCTCTTCGAGGATCTGCCCGTCGGTGGCTTCGCGGTAGCTGAGGATCGAGCCGATGTCTTCCGGCTCATAGCGCTGGCCGACGCTGGAATAGATGCCGATTTGCTTGAACAGGTTGGCCATGCCAAAGGTGCGCGCCTCGTCGGCGACGATGGGCACGATGCGCGGGCCCAAGGCTTTGTCTTTGAGCAAGTGGGTGAGCATGCGCACAAAGGCCATGGTGGTGGACATTTCCTTGCCGTCGGCCGCCGTGGCAAACCCGCCGTAGCCCGCCATGGGCGGCACGCTGACCGTTGCGGCGTGCTGGCTACGGCTCGGCACATAGCCGCCCAGGGCGTGACGGCGCTGGTGCAGGTAGCGCATTTCCAGGCTGTCATCGGCCGGCTTGAAGAAGCTCAGGGATTCGGTCTGCTCATCACTCAGCGGCAGTTGGAAGCGATTGCGAAAGGCGATCAACGCCTCGCGGTCGAGTTTCTTCTGCTGGTGCGTGGTCATCTTGCCCTGCCCGGCCTCGCCCATGCCGAAGCCCTTCTTGGTCTGGGCGAGGATCACCGTGGGCTTGCCCTTGACCCGGCGCGCCGCATGGTAGGCCGCGTGAATCTTCACCATGTCGTGGCCGCCGCGCTTGAGGCGGTCGATCTGTTCGTCGCTCATGCCCGCCACGAGTTTGGCCAGGGATTCGCTTTGGCCGAAGAAGTGTTCGCGGTTGTAGGCCCCGTCCTTGGCAGCGAAGGTCTGGAACTGGCCATCCACGGTCTGCGACAAGGTGTTGACCAGCGCGCCATCGCTATCCTTGGCCAGCAAGGCGTCCCAATCCGAGCCCCAGACCAGCTTGATCACGTTCCAGCCCGCGCCGGCGAACAAGGCTTCCAGTTCGTCGATGATCCGCCCATTGCCACGCACCGGGCCGTCGAGGCGTTGCAGGTTGCAGTTGACCACCCAGGTCAGGTTGTCCAGGCCTTCGCGGGCCGCCAGGGTCAGGGCGGACATGCTTTCCGGCTCGTCCATTTCCCCGTCGCCGAATACGCCCCAGACGTGACGGTCAGTGGTGTCGAGCAAATTGCGATGTTGCAGATAGCGCATGAAACGCGCGTGGAAAATCGAGCTGATGGGGCCGATTCCCATCGAACCCGTAGGGAACTGCCAGAAGTCCGCCATCAACCACGGATGGGGATAGCTGGACAACCCGCGTGCGCTGGCCCTTGGGCCGCCGATTTCCTGGCGATAGTGGGCCAGGTCGTTTTCGCTCAAGCGGCCCTCCAGAAACGCCCGCGCGTAGATGCCCGGGGCGGAATGGGGCTGATAGAACACCAGGTCGCCGCCAAAACCAGCGTTGCGCGCACGGAAGAAGTGGTTGAAGCCCACCTCGAACAAATCCGCCGCACTGGCGTAGCTGGCGATATGCCCGCCGAGTTCGCCGTAGGCCTGGTTGGCCCGCACCACCATGGCCAGGGCGTTCCAGCGCACCAGCGAGGCCAGGCGCTCTTCGGTGGCGAGGTCGCCAGGAAACGCCGGTTGCTGCTCGACGCTGATGCTATTGATATAGGGCGTGCCGTGACGCGGCTTCCAGTCGATGTGCGGCGCGCTGCCTTCACGGGCCAGCAAGTCGAGGATCTGCCGGGCCCGCGCGGGGCCGGCGTTGGCGACCAGGGACGCGAGGGCGTCGCGCCACTCATCCAACTCTTGTTGATCCAGGGCTGTGTGATTCACCGCGCTTGCGAAACCGTTCATGGGCACCTCCAGGCTTTTTTCCAGTTTATGTCGGTGCCAGAGGATTTTTTGCCTGATATCAGGCGCAAAAATCTGAAGTTTGAGCATGATTCACTGGCAATCCGCCTTTCCTCAGCACGTTGTGCTCAAGTCCCCCGAACCCTCGGCATTGTGTTTAAAATGCCGCCCGCTCAACGAACGACGTTAAACGATGAACCCAGACGCCCTTGCCACCCTGCACGCCCACTTGCTCACCGCCCTGGCGACCCCGCCCAGCGAAACCCGGCGCCTGTTCCACGGCCGTGGGCGCTGCTGGCCGGGCCTGGAGCAACTGACGGTGGATTGGTTGCAAGGCGTGGTGCTGGTCTCGCTGTTCAAGGAGCCGGAAGCTGAACAGCTGGATGCCCTGAAGCAGTTGCTGCAAACGCAGTTGAGCGCCCACACCGTCGCCCTGCAACACCGCTACCTGCCGCAAAGCACCACCGAATGGCTGGTGGGCAATCCCGTCGATGAGTTGACCATCACCGAAGGCGGCCTGCGTTACCTGATCGATCTGGGTAAAAAACAGAACAGCGGGCTGTTCCTCGACATGCGCTACGGGCGCAACTGGGTGCGTGAACAGGCCAAGGGCCAGCGCGTCCTCAACCTGTTCGCCTACACCTGCGGCTTCTCCGTGGCGGCCATCGAAGGCGGCGCCGACCATGTAGTGAACCTGGACATGGCCCGTGGCGCCCTCAGCCGAGGCCGCGACAACCATCGCCTGAACGGTCACGACCTGAGCCAGGTGACGTTCCTCGGCCACGATCTGTTCAAGTCCTGGGCCAAAGTCACCCACAGCGGCCCCTATGACCTGGTGATCATCGATCCACCATCGTTCCAGAAAGGCAGCTTCCTGCTGACCAAGGACTACCAGCGCGTGCTGCGCCGCCTGCCGGATCTGCTGACGGCGCAAGGCACGGTCTTGGCCTGCATGAACGACCCGGCCTTCGGTGAAGACTTCCTGATCGACGGTGTGACCCGCGAAGCACCGGGGCTGCGCTTTGTCGAACGTCTGGAAAACCCACCGGAATTTCCGGATATTGATGCGCAAAGTGGCTTGAAAGCCCTGGTGTTCCGTCAAGGCTGATGCCGAAACGGCCCGCGCTTGCTACGCTTAGACTTGCACCGGGTGGTGAACCATATCCTCCCCTTGCCGGTCGATACCTGCATTCCCTGGCCAGACTCGACGGCGTCACGTTGTCGGCTGCCCCGTTTCACCTTTTGGAGAACCGCCCGTGATATCGACCCTGCATGTAGCCAGACTCAAAGCCTGGGGCGCCCACGGCTTTACCGCCACCGGTGTGGTATTGGCCTTCCTGGCCACCCTGGCGCTGCTGGAAAACTCGCCCAAGGCCTGCCTGCTGTGGCTGGGCCTGGCGCTGGTGGTCGATGGTGTCGACGGTTCCCTGGCGCGACGGGTCAACGTCAGCACAGTGCTGCCGAGCTTTGACGGCTCGGTGCTGGACCTGGTGATCGACTACCTGACCTACGTGTTTATCCCAGCATTGTTTATCTATCGTTACATCGACCTGCCGGACTTTACCCACCTGTTCACCGTGTCGGTGATCCTGGTGTCGTCGTTGTTCTGCTTCTGCAACGTGAACATGAAGAGCAAGGACAACTACTTCGTCGGCTTCCCCGCTGCCTGGAACGTGGTGGCGCTGTGCGTGTACATCATCCAGCCAGATGCCTGGGTGACCTTGCTCACGGTGATCGGCCTGGCCCTGCTCACCGTGACGCCGATGAAGTTCTTGCACCCGTTCCGCGTGAAGCGCTTTATGCCAATCAATATCGCGGTGACCACGATCTGGTTGCTGTGCAGCTTTTTGATGGTGGTGGATTATCCGAACACCAACCCGTGGACGTTTGGGTTGTGGTCGCTGATGTCGGCGTACTTCCTTGGCATTTGCATCTGGCGTACGGCTTTGGAGTGGATCGAAGCACGCCGCTGATTCAAGCGGGCACGGTCTGAAAATGTGGGAGCTGGCTTGCCTGCGATAGCGGTGGGTCAGCCCCAGATTTTTTGCTGACAGACCGCCATCGCAGGCAAGCCAGCTCCCACATTTGGATCTATGTACATCTGGCAGTAAGATGGCGGCCCTCCGCATAGCGCCCTGCCAATAATAAGCCCTGCCCATGCCCTTCGAACTCAGCGTTGACCTCACCACCCTCGCCATTCTCGCCGCCGTGGCCTTCGTCGCCGGTTTTATCGACGCCATCGCCGGCGGTGGCGGCTTGCTCACCACGCCCGCCCTGCTCACCGCCGGCATGCCGCCGCATCTGGTACTGGGCACCAACAAGCTCAGCTCCACTTTTGGCTCGGCCACCGCCAGCTTCACCTTTTACCGCCGCAAGCTGTTTCATCCGCGCCAGTGGGTGCACGCCATCGTCGGCACCTTTATCGGCGCGCTGACCGGGGCGGTGGTCGCGCACTACCTGCCCGCCGAAACCCTGAACAAGATGCTGCCGGTGATCGTCTTTGGTTGCGGCCTGTATTTGCTGTTCGGCGGCACGCCCAAGGCGCCGCCGGCTGCGGACGCACCGATCAAGAAGAAATGGCAATCCACCCAGGGCTTCGGCCTGGGCTTCTACGATGGCGTCGCAGGCCCCGGCACAGGCGCGTTCTGGACCGTCAGCACGATGCTGATGTACCCGGTCGACCTGGTGAAGGCCAGCGGCGTGGCGCGCAGCATGAACTTTGTCAGCAACGCGGCAGCGCTGTCGGTGTTTATCTTCAACGGCACCGTGGACTGGATCGTCGGCCTGACCATGGGCGTCTGCGTGATGGGCGGCGCATTCTTTGGCGCACGCAGCGCGATCAGCGGCGGCGCCAAGTTCATTCGCCCGGTGTTTATCACCGTGGTGCTGGGCCTGACGGTGCGCCTAGCCTGGCAGCACTGGTTCAGCGTGGCCTAAGCGCCGCGCCAGGTAGAGGTCGATCAGGTAGCGCGCAATCGAACGTGACGCCGGCAACGGCGGCAGGTTGTGGATGTTGAACCACTGCGCGTCTTCGATCTCGTCGGCCTGGGGCACGATGTCACCACCAGCGTATTCGGCATGAAAGCCGAGCATCATCGAATGGGGAAACGGCCAGCACTGGCTGCCCATGTACTGGATGTTCTTGACCTCCACCTGCACTTCCTCTCGCACTTCGCGCACCAGGCAGTCTTCGGCCGACTCGCCCGGCTCGGCAAACCCCGCCAGCGTGCTGTACACGCCAGTGACAAACCGCGGCGAACGCGCCAGCAGGATCTCGTCGCCACGGGTCACCAGCACAATCATGCTCGGCGAGATCCGTGGGTAGCTGCGCAGGTCGCAGGCCTGGCAAAACATCGCGCGTTCGTGTGGCACCTGGACCATGGCCTGGCCACAACTCCCACAAAAGCGGTGCTCCCGCGCCCAGGTGCCGATCTGCGCGGCGTAGCCCAACACTTTGTACAAGGTATGATCGCCTTGCAGCATAAAGGCGCGCAGGCCTTGCCAACTGCAACCCGGCACGTCGGCCGGCGCGTTCAGCTCCAGCAAATACACCGGCTCACCGTCGAGGTGGCCGATGCCATGTTCGGCAAACACCGACAGGTCCTGGCGCTTGAGCCATTCGCGGGGGAACAGCGGGCCATTGCTGTCATGCAAAAAACCCTCGCGGCTGCGGGCGACAGCCCAGCCGCCAGGGGTTTCGTTGTCCAGCAGTGTTGTGGTAATCCAGCCTGGGGTCATATCAGTCAATCCACGAATTCGGGTTTCTGCTTGCTCATATGGGCCGCGATGGCCACGCGCAGGTCGTTGGATTGCAACATAGCCGCGTTCCAGGTGGCAACGTATTCCAGACCATCATTGACTGTATGGTCACGCATGTAGCTGATCATGGCTTTGGTGCCGGTCACGGCAATCGGCGACTTGGCGGCGATTTCATGGGCGATCTCCAGCACACCGGCCAGCAGACTCTCTTGATCGGGGTAGACACGGTTGACCAGGCCAATGCTGCGCGCCTCTTCCGCGCCGAACTGCCGGCCGGTGTAGGCCAGTTCCCGCAGCATGCCGTCACCGACAATACGCGGCAGGCGCTGCAGGGTGCCGACGTCAGCGGCCATGCCGATGTCGATCTCCTTGATCGAGAACTGCGCGCCCTCGGCGGCGTAGCGCATGTCGCAGGCGCTGATCAGGTCGATGGCACCGCCGATGCAGTAGCCCTGGATCGCCGCCAGCACCGGCTTGCGGCAGTTGTCGACGGCGTTGAACGAGGCTTGCAGCTCAAGGATCTTGCGCCGCAGCAGGCGCGCATTGCGGCCGACGTCCTTGCCGAACTCGTTGGCCACCGAGGCCAGCATCATCAGGTCGATGCCCGACGAGAAATGCTTGCCGGCGCCACTCAGCACCACCGCGCGTACCGCATCGGTGTCTTCGATCCACTGGAAGATCTCGATGATCTCGGTCCAGAACACCGCGTTCATCGCGTTGATCTTTTCCGGGCGATTGATCTGCACATGGGCAACGTTGCCAGTGAGTTCGACGACGAAAGCTTGGTATTCGGACATGGCAGTGATCCCTGACTGGCGAGTGATAAGGGCCGAACTATAACAAGGGTGCGCCACGGCGCATCGGCCAAAAGCGGGACTGGAAAACGCTGGATAAAACCCGGCGCACACGCCATCCTTCGCGCTTTAAGCCGCCCCATCAGCGGCGCTCGACGTTTAAAGGATATGCCCATGCACGCCCAACCCCTCACCCCGGCCGAATTCGAGTTTGTCGAAGACACCCTGCAAAAGTACGGCGACGACCATTCGGTGCTGAACCTCGCCGAACTGGACGGCTACTTCACCGCCCTGGTGTCGAGCCCGGCACAGGTGGACGTGGCCGAGTGGTTCCCGGCGATCTGGGGCGGGCAGAACCCCGAGTGGGAAAGCATGGACGAGGCGCAACGCTTCCTCGAACTGTGCGTGCGCCATATCAATACCCTGGCCGGGCAACTGGCGACCGACGCGCAGGGCTTCAAGGCACGTTTCGACGATACCGAACACCAGGGCCAAACCGTGACCCTCGCCGAAGAATGGTGCTTTGGTTATATCCGTGGCGCAGCCATCGGCAACTGGCCGCCACTGCCTGCAGTGCAGGCCGGCGAACTGGAGAAAATCTCCTGGTGTGCCGAGCAGGACAATTTCGAGTTGCCGGCCGACCTGGACGTAGCAGCGCACCAACAGCGTGTCAGCCAGATCGAACCGGCCGCGCGTGCCCTGCACGATTACTGGCTGAGCCAGCGCTAAACCTCGACAAGTACTGCTGGTTTGGCCGATTATTCGGGTCCGCCCGTCGGCCACTCCGTACCACCTTGCCTTGAATCAGGAGCCTTGTACCTTGAGTTCGCAGAAAACCGTGACCGTTACACCGCCCAATTTCCCCCTCAATGGCAAGGTCGCGCCCCCCGGCTCCAAATCCATTACCAACCGCGCCCTGTTGCTGGCCGCCCTGGCCAAGGGCACCAGCCGCCTGAGCGGCGCGTTGAAGAGCGATGACACCCGCCATATGTCGGTGGCCCTGCGCCAGATGGGCGTGACCATCGACGAGCCGGATGACACCACCTTTGTGGTCACCGGTTCCGGCAAGCTGCAACTGCCCGCCCAACCGCTGTTCCTCGGCAACGCCGGCACCGCGATGCGCTTTCTCACCGCCGCCGTCGCCACCGTCGAAGGCACCGTAGTGCTGACCGGCGACGACTATATGCAGAAGCGTCCGATCGGCCCGCTGCTGGCGACCCTGCGCGAAAACGGCATCCAGGTCGACAGCCCAACCGGTTGCCCACCGGTGACCGTGCACGGCGTGGGCAAGGTCCAGGCCAAGCGTTTCGAGATCGACGGCGGCTTGTCCAGCCAGTACGTGTCGGCCCTGCTGATGCTTGCGGCCTGTGGCGAAGCGCCGATTGAAGTGGCACTCACCGGCAAGGACATCGGCGCCCGTGGCTACGTGGACCTGACCCTGGACTGCATGCGCGCCTTCGGTGCCCAGGTCGAGACCGTGAACGACACCACCTGGCGCGTCGCGCCGACCGGCTACACCGCCCACGACTACCTGATCGAGCCGGACGCCTCCGCCGCCACCTACCTGTGGGCGGCCGAAGTGCTGACCGCTGGCCGCATCGACATCGGCGTGGCCGCGCAGGACTTCACCCAGCCGGACGCCAAGGCCCAGGCCGTGATCGCCCAGTTCCCAGACATGCAGGCCACAGTGGTGGGCTCGCAGATGCAGGACGCCATCCCGACCCTGGCCGTGCTGGCCGCGTTCAACAACACCCCGGTGCGTTTCACCGAGCTGGCCAACCTGCGGGTCAAGGAATGTGACCGCGTGCAGGCGCTGCACGACGGCTTGAATGAAATCCGCCCGGGCCTGGCCACCATCGAAGGCGACGACCTGCTCGTCGCCAGCGACCCGGCGCTGGCCGGCACGTCGTGCAATGCCCTGATCGACACCCACGCCGACCACCGCATCGCCATGTGCTTTGCCCTGGCCGGCTTGAAAGTGGCGGGCATCCGCATTCAGGACCCGGACTGCGTGGCCAAGACCTATCCTGAATACTGGAAGGCCCTGGGCAGTCTTGGGGTGCAACTCAGCTACTGAGCCGGCAGCGTCGGAATGGGGAGGCCATGCACATGACTATTCGCCAACCCTGCCCACCCGGCGCTTGCGACTGCGACCGCGAGCAACTGCTGCAAACTCCTGGCGCCGACGCGCGCATCCTCACCCTCACGCGTCAGGAAGAGAAGAAGCTGATCGCGCGCCTCGAAGACCTCAAGAGCCTGCAAGACCTGGAGCGCATGCAACAGCTGATGTACCAGCAACTGGGCATCCGCGTGCAGGTGGCGCCGGGGCACACCGAGGTCAAGAGCATGCGCGGTATCCAGATCGACATCGAGCCGTTTCCGGGCCTGTGTCGCAAGACCCGCCAAGCGATTCCAGCAGCGATTCGCCGGGGCATGGAAAACCGCCCGGAAATTGCCTACCGCCTGCTCGACGCCCACGACCTGTTTCGCGAAGGCTGAATCAGCCCGCGACGGTCTCCTGCTGAAACAAGCCCTGCCCGATCACGTGCGCTTTGCGCAGATGCGCCTCGGCAGTGCCGCTTTCCGATTCCAGCAACAACTCGGAGGTGAGTACCTTGGCCCCGCAGTAATCAAAGATGCCGTGGTCGATCTGCGTACGCATGGCCTTGGCATAACCGTGGCGATCGAACGCGCTTTCATCCGCCGCCCCCACGGCCAGCAGGTGCACGTTCAAGTGCCGCAGTTTTTTCACCACCGGCCTGTCAGGGCCGTAATCAATCGCCCAGCCGTTGACGAACACACGGTCGACCCAGCCTTTGAGCAGACCCGGCAGCGACCACCAGTAGATCGGGAACGCCAGCACCAGCGCATCGGCGCGGTCGATACGCGCTTGCTCGGCCAGTACATCCGCCGGCGGCGTGGCGCGGGCGCGATGCACGCGCTGGTCGGCGGCGCCGTAGCGCGGGTCGAAGCCTTCGGCGGCGAGGTCGGCGATTTCAAAGGTATGGCCGGCAGCGGTCAGTCCTGCGGCGGCTTGCAGGGCGATGCTGTGGGTCAGGGATTGCGGGTCGTGATGAGAGACTACGATCAAGGCGTGCATGACATTGACTCCATTTCGGTTTAGGCTGGGCTTAAGTTACCTTTGGTAAGTTACTTTTGGTATATAAGCATGTCAAGCAGTGAATCCCCTGCCCCACGTCGTCGCCTGTCGCGCGAAGATCGCCTGCGTCAACTGTTGGACGTGGCCTGGCAACTGGTCCGCGATGAAGGCACCGACGCCCTGACCCTGGGCCGCCTGGCGGAACTGGCGGGTGTCACCAAGCCGGTGGTCTACGATCACTTCGTCACCCGCGGCGGGTTGTTGGCCGCGCTGTATGCCGATTTCGACGGGCGCCAGAACCAGGTGTTTGCCGAGGCTATCGAAGCAAGCAATGCGACGTTGGAGGACCGGGCATGGGTGATTGCCGCGTCCTATGTCGATTGCGTGCTGTTGCAGGGACGGGAAATCCCTGGGGTGATCGCGGCGTTGAGCAGCTCGCCGGAGCTGGAAACCCTCAAGCGCCAGTACGAGGCGATCTTCCTCGATAAATGCAGCGCCGCGTTGTCACCGTTTGCACCCGGTGGCAAGGTGTCCCGGGCTGGTTTGCGGGCGATGCTCGGGGCGGCGGAAGCCTTGTCCCAGGCGGCGGCCAGTGGTGAACTCAGCCGGGAAGAGGCGCAGCGGGAGTTGTTTGAGATGATTCTGGGGATGGTGGGTAGGCAGTGAGGGCGCTATCGCAGGCAAGCCAGCTCCCACACTTGATCGGGTTCACACGGTCAAAATGTGGGAGCTGGCTTGCCTGCGATAGCGGTGGCCCAAACAACCAATCACCCACAGAAAACTAGATTTCAGCCCCGCCCCTGCACAAACAACAGTACCTTGCGCGCCAGTTGATCCAGGTGCCGGTCGCGCTGCTTCTCCGCATCCACCATCGCGCGCTTGCCGTGCTTTTGCAGCAGGTAGGTATGAATCTGCCGCACTTCCAGCGAGCTGTAGATCGCCGCCACATCCAGCACACCCATCAACCCGTCGGTACCGTAGCTGCGGGTATTCATCACCACCTGGGTGTCCCGCGCACCACGCACCTGGAAGCCCATGGCTTCGAAGGCCGGGACTTTTTCTACGGCGCAGTTCAATTCAGCGTGAGGATAACGCTCCAGCACATCGCCCATCAGGGTGCGCGCCACGCCCTGGCGCCGGAAACCGGCTTGCACCGCCATAAACGCGATGCCACAGGCCTGGGGGTCATCCTTCACCGGCAAGCACAGCACAAAACCGATGACTTTCTCCGGGTCCAGCGTGGCGGTGGCCACAATCAACTCGACCGCAATCCCCTTCGCCCCATTCAAGGCCTCCAGGTACAGATGCACCTCAAAGCCCGTGGCGTACTGGTAGATGTTGTACAGCAGGTTGCTCGGCGGCAGTGCCACGCTGCTGATGTCGGTGAGGTTGTCCACCACCATCTGCAGGATCTGGTCGCTGATGGGCGCAGGGCACGGCGCGGTGTAACGGGTAAGGATGAACATGCAAATTCCTGGGGTTTCGCGTCAAGGCTGCGGGGATTGTACCTGCTGCGGCCCGCAGACCTCACGCAAACATCCACGCAGCCAGCGATGGCCCAGGTCGGCGTCCAGGCGCGGGTGCCAGAGCATCGCCACGGTAAAGGCCGGTAACGCCAAGGGCAGCGCAAAGCTGTGCAGGCCTTCGCGTTGGTGGGCGGTGTAGCGTTCGGGCACGCTGGCGATCAAGTCGGTGGCGCGGGCCAGGGCGATGGCGGTGGAAAAGCCGGTGACAATCGTGCCGATCTGCCGGCTGAAGCCCCGGGCTTCCAGCGCGTCGTCAATCTGCCCACGGTCTTGCCCGCGCCGGGACACGTAGACGTGCTGGCCCTCGGCATAGCGTTGCACGCTGATCTCACCCAGGCTCAGGGAATGGCCGCTGCGCACCACGCCGACCAAGCGATCGCGAAACAGCGCCTGGGTCAGCAGTTCGGGGCTGGCGTTGGCATCGACCACGCCGGTTTCCAGGTCAACGCTGCCATCGCGTAGCCAGGCACTGTCCTTGTCGGTCTTGTTGACGAAGCGCAGGCGCACGCCAGGCGCGTCCTCAGCGATGCGCGCGAGCAAGGCCGGGCCGAAGTTTTCGACGAACTCGTCACTGGTGCGCAGGGTGAAGGTGCGCTCGACCCGGGCCATGTCCAGGGTTTGCGCGGGGCGCAGCACGGCATGGGCGTCCAGCACCAGGCGGCCGACGTGTTCGCGCAGCGCCAAGGCCCGTGGCGTCGGCACCAGGCCACGGCCGGCACGCACCAGCAACGGGTCACCGGTGGTTTCACGCAAGCGCGCCAAGGCGCGGCTCATGGCCGAGGGGCTCAGGCGCAAACGCTTGGCCGCGCCAGCGACGCTGCCCTCGGCGAGCAAGGCATCCAGGGTAATCAGCAGATTAAGGTCAGGCATTCGCGCTCCTAATCAGGCGTCTTGTGCAGGTATTAACTGCAACCCCTGCGTCTTCCGCCATGTTAGGCGAGCCCGTAGATTTGTGACAGTAGCGATCATCCAAGGATTCTCTGATGCACAAATCCACACGCGGCGCCCTTTTCAGCCTGTCGCTGTCCATGTTGCTGGCCTCCCTCGGCACCAGCATTGCCAATGTCGGCCTGCCCAGCCTGGTGCTGGCGTTTGATGCGTCGTTTCAGGCGGTGCAGTGGGTGGTGCTCGCCTATTTGCTGGCGATCACCGCCGTGATTGTCAGCGCGGGCCGCTTGGGCGATCGCCTGGGGCGGCGGCGGCTGTTGCTCGCCGGCTTGTTGCTGTTCGCCCTGGCTTGCGGGCTGTGTGCCATGGCGCCGTCGCTGCCCTGGCTGATCGCCGCGCGCGTGCTGCAAGGCCTCGGCGCGGCGATCATGATGGCGATGACCCTGGGCATGGTCGGCGACACGGTCAGCAAGGAACGCACCGGGCGCGTGATGGGCTTGCTCGGTACGCTGTCGGCCGTCGGCACCGCCATGGGCCCCAGCGTCGGGGGCGTGTTGCTGAGCCTGTGGAGTTGGCGCGCGTTGTTCCTGCTCGGCGCGCCACTGGGGCTGCTGGCGGCCGCCCTCGCCTACCGCTACCTGCCGAATGAACCCGGCGCGCGGGCGGCAGCGCCGTTCTGGTCGGCACTGGCCAGCCCCGGGCTGCGCGCCGGCCTGGGCATGAGCGCGCTGGTGTCGGCGGTGATGATGGCGACGTTTGTGGTCGGCCCGTTCTACTTGTCCCGTGGCCTGGGGCTCGCGCCAGCGTGGATGGGCCTGGTCATGGCGGTGGGGCCCTGTGTCGCGGCCGTCACCGGCGTGCCTGCCGGCCACCTCACCGACCGCTTCGGCAGCCCGCGCATGACCCTCCTCGGGCTGGCCATCATGGCCGTCGGCGCGTTGTCACTGGCGCTGGCCGGCGGGTTGCTGGCCTACCTTGGCGCACTGGTCTTGCTGACGTCGGGCTACAGCCTGTTCCAGGCCGCCAACAACACCTCGGTGATGCGAGATGTCGAAGGCCCGCGCCGGGGCACGGTGTCGGGCCTGTTGAACCTGTCGCGCAATGTCGGCCTGATTTTCGGCGCCTCGGCCCTCGGTGCGGTGTTCGCCTGGGCCACGCCGGATATCATCCGCGCCACCCCGCAATCCGTGGCTTTTGGCCTGCATGCCACCTTCGCGGTGGCGGTGGGCCTGATCCTGTTGGCCGGCGCGCTGCAACACAAACATTGACAAGATAAAATCGCAGCGACTATTGTCTGACAACCTGATCACCAAGGTTGACCCATGCTTGAGCTCCAGCGTCCCGACTCGCTTGTCGTGCGGGTTGTCAGTGCGATCCGCGCAGAAATCGATTCCGGCCAATTGCCGCCGGAGTCGCGCATGCCCACCGAACAGCAACTGGCCGAGCAACTCAACGTCAGCCGCTCCGTGGTGCGCGAAGCCATTGCCCAGCTCAAGGCAGACGGCGTGATCACCGCCCGCCGGGGCCTGGGTTCGTTCATTTCGCAGACGCCCGCGGGCACGGTGTTCCGTTTCCCCCAGCCCAACGGCCGCAGCCCGGACCTGGCGCAGATGTTCGAAGTGCGCCTGTGGATCGAAACCCAAGCCGCCTCGATTGCTGCCCAACGCCGCGATGAGGCCGACCTGCAACGCATGAAAGGCGCGCTGCAGGCCATGCAGGACCACCGCGACAACTTCGAAGCCGCCGCCCTCGCCGACGTGGAATTCCACCGCGCCATCGCTGACGCCAGCAAGAATGACTACTTCGTCGCGTTCCACGACTTCCTGCGCAGCCAATTGGCCAGCGCCCGCAAAACCGCCTGGGAAAACTCGGCGTCACGCTTTGCCACCGGCTCCGCCGATGCAACCCAGGAACACCAAGCGCTCTACCAGGCCATCGCCGACGGCGACGCCCCACGCGCCGCCGCCAGTGCCGAGGCGCACTTGCGTGCAGCGGCACGCCGCCTGAGCCTGGAGCTGCCAGCCACCCATTGATCCTTTAAGTAGCGTGTCCTCGACACGCCATTTTTTTAACAAAAACATTAGTCTGACAACCTGATAAGCAGACCGAAATGTGCACCTTTAGGTACCTCACACAATGATTCACGACTTTTGCATTATCGGCGGCGGCATCGTCGGCCTGGCCACCGCGATGGAGCTGCTCAAGCGCCAGCCGGGCGCCTCGCTGGTGATCCTGGAAAAAGAGTCGGTGCTGGCCAAGCACCAGACCGGTCACAACAGCGGCGTGATCCACGCCGGCATCTACTACGCACCGGGCAGCCTCAAGGCCGACCTGTGCAAGCGCGGCGCCGAACAGACAAAACAATTCTGCACGGAGCACGGGATCAAGTTCGAGGTGTGCGGCAAGTTGCTGGTGGCTTCCAGCCCCCTGGAAATGCAGCGCATGGAAGCCCTGTACGCACGCTCCCAGCTCAACGGCATGAAGGTCGAACGCCTCGACGCCGACCAACTGCGCCAGCGTGAACCGAACATCGTCGGCCTCGGCGGCTTGTTCCTCGATGCCACCGGCATCGTCGATTACCGCCAGGTCTGCGAGACCATGGCCCAGGTGATCCGCCGCAGCGGTGGCGAGATTTGCCTGGAGCGCACCGTCACCGCGATCCACGAAGACACCGACAAAGTCACCATCAACACCCGTGGCGAAACCTGGCAGGCCCGTCACCTGGTGGTCTGCGCCGGTTTGCAGTCGGACCGCCTGGCGACCCTTGCCGGCATTCCCATCGACCACCAGATCATCCCGTTTCGCGGTGAATACTTCCGCTTACCAGCGGCGAAAAACAACATCGTCAACCACCTGATCTACCCGATTCCCGATCCGGAGCTGCCGTTCCTGGGCGTGCACCTCACCCGCATGATCGACGGCAGCGTCACCGTCGGCCCGAATGCCGTACTGGGCCTGGGCCGCGAGAACTACCGCAAGTTCTCGGTGAACTGGCGCGACGTGGCGCAGTACGCGAGCTTCCCCGGCTTCTGGAAAACCATTTGGCAAAACCTCGGCTCCGGCACCACCGAGATGAAGAACTCACTGTTCAAGTCCGGCTACCTGGAGCAGTGCCGCAAGTATTGCCCGTCGCTGAACCTCGACGACCTGCTGCCCTATGAAGCGGGCATCCGCGCCCAGGCGGTGATGCGCGACGGCAGCCTGGTGCACGATTTCCTGTTCGCCCAGACCCCACGAATGCTCCACGTGTGCAACGCGCCCTCGCCGGCCGCCACCTCAGCCATGCCCATCGGCGCGATGATCGCCGACCGCCTGTTCCAGCCCGAGTAACACCCCGCAATACGCGTCCATTTGACAATAACTATAAAGACCCAGAAGGAAGTCCAGCATGTCGGCACCTGCCTCCATTCCGTCCACTGAAACACCCGAACAAACCCGCAAGCGCCTACGCAAAGTCGCCGCCGCGACGATCTTTGGCTCGATGCTGGAGTGGTACGACTTTTACCTCTACGCCACCATGGCGGCCATTGTGTTCGCGAAGATCTTCTTCGATAACAGCGACCCGAAAACCGCCACCCTGATGGCCTTTTCCACCTTTGCCATCGGCTTTATCGCCCGCCCGTTCGGCGGCATCCTGTTCGGCTACCTCGGCGACAAGTTCGGCCGCAAGCAAGTGCTGGTGCTGACCTTCTGCCTGATGGGCGTGTGCACCACGCTGATCGGCCTGATCCCCAGCTACGCCTCGATTGGCATCTGGGCGCCGATCCTGCTGGTGTTTATCCGCATCATCCAGGGCCTGGGCGCGGGCGCCGAGCTGTCGGGGGCGGCGGTGACGTCCTACGAGCACGCGTCGGAAGGCAAGCGCGGCAGTCAAGGCGCATGGCCCGCACTGGGCCTGAACCTGGGCCTGTTGCTGTCGTCGCTCACCGTGTACGTGCTGACCATCAACGGCAACGAGTTCCTGCTGGCCGGTGGCTGGCGCATCCCGTTCGTGTGCAGCATCGTGCTGGTGGGCGTGGGCCTGTGGGTGCGCAACAGCATCCCGGAAACCCCGCAGTTCAACGAGCTGAGCAAGGAAGCCGCCAAGGCCAAGGCCTCGCCGCTGAAAACCCTGTTCAAGAACGATATGAAAGGCCTGGCCGTGGTGTTCTTCGTGGCCATTGGCTACAACGCCCTGAGCTACATCTTCAAGACCTTCTCCCTGGCGTACCTGACCCAGTTCAAAGGCGTGGATGTGCACGTCACCTCGCTGTCGGTGACCATTGCCAGCCTGATCGCCATCGTCGCCGTGCCGTGCTTCGGCTGGTTGTGCGACAAGTGGAGCAGCAAGACCGTACTGATGCTCGGCGGCGTGTGTTCGCTGTTGTTCGCCTACCCGTTCCTGGCCCTGCTCAACACCGGTGAAAGCCTGATGATCTACATCGCCATCGGCGTCGGCACAGGCATCCTCGCGCCGATGATGTTTGCGCCCCAGGGCTCGTTCCTGAGCCGGCAGTTCCCGACCCAGACCCGTTCCTCCGGCTTTGGTACCGGGCGTGAAATCGGCACGGCCATCGCTGGTGGCCTGGCGCCGCTGGGTGCGCTGTCGATGGTCGCGGCCTCGGCCACCCACTCCACCGATGGCGTGGTGATCATCCTCGGCATTTCGGCCTTGCTGGTGGTGGTGTTTGCCCTGTGCGACCAGGGCCGCAAACACTCGGCCTTCAAGAACTGAAGGAAAAAGATCAGACCAACGGGTGCATGGACGCACCTACATCGCGCATCATGGGCACTTTACAAGCTCAAGGGTAATGTCCATGCGCGTGCTGTCATTGATGATGGGTCTGACGACGCTGGCCGCCACTACGGTGTTCTGCGCCAGCGCGATGGCGAATGAAGAAAGTCAGTTGGTACAACAGATCAACCAATACCGCAGCCAGCTACAGCGCTGCGGCGACCAGGGTTCCCAGGAACTGCCACCGCTGACCAGCGACACGCGGCTGGTGCTGCCGGCCAATAATGTCGGCGACCTGCAACAGGCACTGGCGCGGGCGGCGTACCCGATGGTCAACGTGCAGGCCATCAGCCTGTCCGGGCCCAAGGATGCTGCATCCGCCATGAAGGCCGTGCGCGAAAGCTTCTGCCGCGTGGTGCTGGACCCGCAATTTGTCGATATCGGCGTGAGCAACAGCGGCCAGGACTGGCGCATCGTGCTCGCCCGCCCGCTGCTGTCCAGCGGCCTGGGCGACTGGCAGACCGAAGGCAAGCAATTGCTCAACCTGGTCAACGCCGCCCGCGAACAAGCGCGCCAATGTGGCACCCAAGCGTTCAACGCCACCACGCCGTTGAGCTGGAACGACGACCTGGCCGGCGCTGCCAACAGCCACACGCGCAACATGGCCAACGGCAATTTCTTCGATCACCTCGACCATGACGGCCGCACGCCAGGCGATCGTGCCGAGTTGGCTGGGTATATCGCAAAAAACATCGGCGAAAACATCGCCGCCGGCCTCGACACCCCGCGCAAGGTGGTGGACGGTTGGCTCGCCAGCCCCGGGCACTGCGCCAACCTGATGAACCCGCAGTTTCGCGAGTTGGGCGCGGCCTATGCCATGGACCCGAAGAGTGATGCGGGGATCTACTGGACAGGGTTGTTCGGCACCTAATAGATCCATTCAAATGGATAGAGCATCAAAATGCCATCTCCGCGATAATTGCGTTGAACTGCCAACGGCCATTCCGGTCTGTAGCGTGTTGCCCTGACCTTTCAGGCAATTAAAAAGACGGCGGCAAACAAGGTGCTCTTGCAATGATGAATTGGCTGCAAAGCAGCAGCGACATGGCCGAACGGGTGCGTCTGCATGATTGGGCCAGCACCCCGCTGGGCCCTTTGGAGCAGTGGCCAGACGTGCTCAAGACCACCGTCGCCCTGTGTTTTGCCTCAAGCTTCCCCCAGGCCATCGTTTGGGGGTCTTCCCTGACCATGCTCTACAACGATGCGTTTATTCCGATCCTCGGTGACAAGCCCTACGCATTGGGGCGCCCGTTCAGTGAGGTGTGGAGCGAAGCCTGGAATGACATCAGCCCGATCGCCAAGGCCGCGTTTGAAGGGCACGCGACGTATATCGAGAACTACCCGCTGCTGATCGAGCGCGGCGCCGGTACCGAGCAGGCCTATTTCACCTTTTGCTACAGCCCGATCCGCGACCCCCATGGCCGGGTGGTCGGCATGCTCGACACCGTCACCGAAACCACCGCCACCGTGTTCCTCGCGCGCCGCCTGGCGATGCTGGACGCTATCGGCAATGCCGTGGCCAACGCCACCGACGCCGAAGCCATCATGACCAGCACCACCCGCCTGCTGGCGCAGCACCTGCAGGTCTCCAACTGTGCGTATGCGGACATGGACGCCGATGAAGACGGTTTCACCATTCGCGGTAACTGGGCGGCGCCGGGCTCGCCGAGCATCGTCGGGCGTTACAGCCTGGCGTCGTTCGGCGCCTTGGCGGTGCAGCGCCTGCGCGCTGGCGAGCCGCTGGTAATCCGCGACAACCGCGTGGAGTTCCCACCCGACGAGTCCGCCAGCTACCAGGCCCTCGGGGCCACGGCGACGGTGTGTTTCCCCCTGATCAAGGACGGTCGCTTGACCGCCTTGATGGCCGCGCACCATAAATCGGCACGGGTCTGGTCGCCCTATGACCTGGCGCTGCTGGGGGAAGTCACCGAACGTTCCTGGGCCCATATCGAGCGCGTGCGCGCCGACGCCGCCGTGCGCGAAGGGCTGGCGGCCTTCAGCGAATTGAACGCGACCCTGGAGCAGCGTGTGGAGGAACGCACCACCGCCCTCACCCAGGCCGAAGCCGCGCTGCATCAATCGCAAAAGCTCGAAGCCATCGGCCAATTGACCGGCGGCGTGGCCCACGACTTCAACAACCTGCTGACCATCATTCGCTCCTCGGTGGATTTCCTGCGCCAGCCAGGGTTGTCCGAAGAACGCCGGCAACGCTACCTGGGCGCCGTCTCCGACACCGTCGAACGGGCCAGCAAGCTCACCAGTCAATTGCTCGCCTTTGCCCGCCGCCAGCCATTGAACCCGGAAGTTTTCGACGTGTGCCAGCGCGTGACAGACATTGGCGAGATGCTGGAAAGCCTCACCGGTGCGCGTATTCACGTCCAGGTCGAGTTACCAGCGCAGCCGTGCCATGTGTGTGTGGATGCCAGCCAGTTTGAGACGGCGCTGATCAATATCGCCCTCAACGCCCGCGACGCGATGGACGGCCAAGGCACCTTGACCCTGCGGGTGGCCCATGTATCGACCCTGCCGCGCATCCGTGGCGACGCCGAAGCACATCATTCGTTTGTCGCGGTGTCGTTGAGCGATACGGGCGTGGGTATTGCCGGGGACACCTTCGAGCGCATTTTCGAGCCCTTCTTCACCACCAAGGCCGTGGGCAAAGGCACCGGGCTTGGCCTGTCGCAAGTCTTCGGCTTCGCCAAGCAATCGGGCGGCAACGTCGATGTGAGCAGCACCCTGGGCCAGGGCACGCGGTTCACCCTGTACTTGCCCGCCGTCGCCGCGCAAGCGCAACAACAGCCCGGCCCGTCCCATGAGCCTGGCTTGCACCTCGACACCGCGCAGCGGCATATCCTGATCGTCGAAGACAACCTGGAAGTCGGGCGCTTTGCCAACCAGATCCTGCAAGACCTCGGCTACCGGACCACCTGGGCCACCCACGCCGAACAGGCGCTCGCGCTGGCGGGCCCCGACGCCATGGCCTTTGACGGTATTTTCTCGGATGTGGTGATGCCCGGCATGACCGGCGTGGCCATGGCCAAACTGCTGCGCCAGCGCCGCCCGGACCTGCCGGTGGTGCTCACCTCCGGCTACAGCGAAGAGCTGGCCGACAGCGGCTATGAAGGGTTTGAGTTCCTCGCCAAGCCCTACTCCGCCGACCAGGTGGCGCGGGTGCTGGCCAAATCCATGCAGCGCGACTGAGCGTCTACTCGGCCACGGCGACCTGGTTACGACCCTGGGCCTTGGCACGGTACAGCGCCTTGTCGGCGGTATTCATCAGGCTGTGCAGATCCTGGTCAACACTGCGGATCGACGCTACGCCGAGGCTGGCGGTCAAACCGTGCACCGGCTCGGCGGCCAGCCCGGAAATCGCGCGGACCAACTGCTCGGCGATAGAGCGCGCCGTTTCCAGGGACGTATTGGGCAACAGCACGGCAAACTCTTCGCCGCCTAATCGGCCGTACACATCCGTCTGGCGAAACGAGGCGCTGATCACCCCGCCGATCTGGCGCAACACCTGATCGCCCGCCTGATGGCCGTAGGTGTCGTTGATTTCCTTGAAATGGTCCATGTCCAACATCAGCGCACACAGTGGCTGGCTGTTGTGACGGCACTGTGCGTACAACAAGTGGGCATGTTCGAAGAACGCGCGGCGATTCATCAAGCCGGTGAGTTCATCGGTCTGGGCGGCGCGCGTGGAAATATTGTGGGCACGTTCCATTTGCCGGGTCAGGCGAAAGGCTTTTTCCAGGGCATCCGACAGTTTGCGCGTGGCGCTGACCACAAACGTCGAAAACACCAGCACCGCCACGGCCACGCCGACTTGCATGGGCGACGGCTGGAACAGCAGCCACACCGTGCACGGCAATAACACCAGGGCCATGGACATCAGCGTCATGTAGCGATACGCCGAATAACACGACACCGCACTGACCGACATGCCCACGGTGAACAACATCACCAGCACCTGTGACACGCGGTCGTCGGTCGGCATCACAGCCAATGCGCCCGCGCCCCAGATCCCCGCAGACAACATCAGTGTCAGCCAGTAGCGACGTTCCCAGCGGTCCGGTGTGCGTTCGGCATGGGGGCAGCGAAACCAGCCCATGAACAGGTGAATGCGCAGCAGCGACGACGCCCCCAGCGCCACCAGCCAGATCAGGATGACCTGGTGGGAAAACCGGTCCCAGCACAGCCAGCACAACATGGCCGCGCCGAGGAAACTGCCGAAAATGGCGGCAAATGATTGGCGAAACAGCTGGTGCAAACGGTCGGTCCGCACCTGCTCCTCAATAACGCAATCCTGGTCCTGCCCACGCCCAAGGCCATTCATGAAATCCGCCTGCTTCGACTGCCACGACAAAGGCGCCATTGTGGCACCCTGCCACCAATCTGAACAACTGAATCCAGCCAGATAGAGCCGTTGTTTGGCCCTAGGCGCATGAGACAACCCTCGGCGCCAAATCATTGGCTGTGATTGGCGGCCCGCCGTCAGAAAACCTGGGCCTCCCCGTTAACGGTTGCATCTATCCAGCGCGGCTCCATGGGGTCACTCCACACCGAGGTCGGTGGTGTATTGCCATCGCTGATCAGGATCAGCCGGCCTTCCTGGCTCCACTCCTGCATGCGCGCCTTGAATAGGGCAGGATAGTCCGAAGCCTTGCAGGTGATGCCAGCCCAAGGATCTACAACCCAGGCATCGGCCCATTCCGGCCCGGTAAAGCCCTTGCTCTTGGAATAGCCTGGCGGGCCGCCGACAATGCCGAAAGTGTGCCCTTTGACTTGCGCGATACGCGCACTGCCACCACTGGCGTTGATGGTATCAACCGCAACCTTGGCCATCTGGTCGCAGTTCCCGGCCCCGGTCTTCAACACGATTTCGGAATAGTTTGGCGCACCTGTGCGCGTGTAGAGCCAACCTACCGTCTCGGCGGCAGCGTCTGCGCGAATCTTCTCACCGGGTTGGCCCGGCACTTGTTGATTGGCGGACCTGATACCCGTGGCCTGGAACTGATCGTCAACGGCCTTCCTCCCCCCTTCAGCATAGAGCCGGTTTTGATCCGCTGGCGGCAGTTGGGAAAAATCTGCCGGCTTCTTGATGGGTTCGAGTCGAATCGGTTTTGCCGCCACCACCACCTTTCCCGGGTTGGTTCCAGACGCGTAAACGCTCATGAGTACTTCGCGCTGCTTCTCGGGGGTAAGACCTTTCAATACCTTGGCAAGGTGTTCGATTTCCGCGGTGGATAGAGAGTTCTCGGCCACGATTTTCTTGACCAGGCTGTCCATGGTAGGCAGGACAATCAACTGATTGTTTGGACTTTTCTGCGCAGCATATCCGTGAAAGTCTCGGTATTGATCATGGGTTTCAATAAAATTCCGGCTGACGGGGTTCTTGCGATCCAAGCGGTAAAAGTCGAGCTTGCCCGTTGCGTTGAGTTCGGCGTAGTAATGAACGCCGGTATCGCCCTCGACCACCACGTATTGCCGGCCATTGTGGTCGATTTTGTGGCCTCTGACGATTCGTTGGTCATTGCTCAAGTCGCTGATCGCATCCACTTTCACCACCACCGTATCGTTGTTGAGCGAACGAGGTACGCCGAAATCATCAAACCCGAAATCTGGCTCCTTGATCACCGTGCCCGTCGTTTGTGCCTTGTAGGTCACAGGCTGCGAAGTCGCAATAGGCAACAACTCCTGCTGACCTGCCTCATTGACTCGGTATAAACGGTGCTCGTGCACCACCGTGCGCGGCCCGTTAGCCTGTGCAGGGCCAGGAATCAGCCGACGGTGGTCGAGGGCTTGGGCGTCCTGGAAGATGGGGGTTCCACCTGGCTCGATCTCTTTGGTGTAACAGAGGTCATTGAGGTCACGCCTGGACCTGCGTCCTCCGCCGCCACACGTCGTTGCAAACCCTTCCAACGGGCCGCCATGATCAGGGCCGCCCAGTTTGGTCAGGCTGTCCGGTTTGCCAGGGTCATACCGAAAGACATCATCACCAACGACCACATCGGTGTGATTCTTCCTATTCAGCACCCGCACCTCATCGCTGGAGATGCCTTCGGGCACGCGTACGCTTGCGCCTTCCGGTAGGTTTCTGGAGGTCAAGGGTATGTTGGGGGTGACGTCATAACGCCCTTTTCCAGGCAGTTGCTTGAAGGGCGATGACCGCCTGAACTGCGCAATGCCTGCCTGGATGTTGTCGATGTGCCCTTTCCCGAACTTAAGGCCTTTCCCTCCCTTGGTGCTGAAGCCCGCCATTACCGGTTCAAGCGGGTTCAGGTTCTGCGCCACAGAAACACCAAATTGCTTTATCAAGGGCAAGAATTTTGGCAGCAGCGCGCGCATGCTGAGCTTGCCAACATTGGCCAACACTCGCACCGAGCCGGCGGCCAGCTTGCCGGCCGGCCCTGCGAACGTAAATAGACCGTCGATGATCAGACCGACAATGCCATCTTTGGTACGGCCATTGACGAGGTCCTCGATCCCACCCCAGAAAGGAACAAAGAACTGGGCCACGCTTTTCATACGCTCCCAGAAATTCTCGTCATTTTTCTTCGCTGAGCTCTCCCTGTCAGGGTCCGACTTTGCCCACTCCCGCAATTTATCCTCATCGACATAAAACAATTTTTCGGTAATGGACTTGGCAATGGCTCCCGAGCGTTCTGATTCCAGGGTGTTTGGCACTGCAGCGCTACCGACGCGGCCAGTGGCGGGAAAATGATCGAGCTGTTGCGGAACAACTATCGAAAAGCTCTTGGGCCGCGGGCCTCTGCCAGCCTTGTATTCGTCCCACTGTTTCTTGAACGCCGCCCTGCCGGTGCGGCTATTGCGCACAACCAGCTCTTCGGAAGGTACGCCATCATTGGTGTGCTCAATGGAAATAAAGTCTTTGTCATAATTTTTTTCAGCCGGATCGTAGGCCTCCAGGACCGGCTTCAAGTCGTCGCGTCGCCGGGCTATGCCCTTGACCGGGTTGATTTCATAGTAGCTTGTCTGCCCCTCGTGTTCCGCCTTGAGAATGAACCCCGGGCGAGTCTTGGCGGCCTTTTTCTGTTCTTCTGTCTCATTTTTTGTATCGGGCTTGACCCGCAGTGCATAGACCGTGGCTGCACCCTGCTCAATCGCTACACGGTCCTGGGTCGGCAACTGCGATAACAGGCTGCGCAGTACTTTGTCATAACCAGACTTGGCCTTCGCCAAATACTGATCAAACGCAGACTTGAAACTATCTTCGTCATAAACAGGGTATTGATAGACGAGATCGGAGGGCCTGATCTTTTCGCCATTGAGGTGTCGGTACAGCGCAAAAAACGGGCTTATCAACGACAAGAATTCGGTCCGGGAGGTGCCCTTTTCCATTTTTTCAAAGTAGTCCTTACGCATGGGCACATCGACTGCAAGTTGCGCAGTCGCCTCTACAAGGCCGTTGACATGCTCATCAAAAGCAGACACTGCCTTGGAGATCTCTGCCTGCGAATACTCCTCTTTTTGTTCAATCACACCCTGCAAAGCAGCCCATTCCAGCGTCGCCGGAATACGGGTCGCCGCGATAAGTGCCCACTGCTCGCTTGTCGTCGCCTGTTCGCCGAACTTGCCGGGCAGGTCCACCAACTCTTGAAAGCTCATGCTTCGCGAAGAACCGGGTTCAATCGCCTCTGTCAGCGCCACACCATGCTTGAAATTGACCCACACAGCGCTTCCTTGATAGCGCAACTCCGCCGGGATATCGCGCACGGCAAAGTCTGCCGGGAACTGCGGGCGCAGAAGATAGGCGGCCAGGTCAGCGTCGGCGGAAGATATGTTATTTGCGGCGATCAGGTGTTGCCTGAACTGCGTCTCGATGTCTGCGTAGCCCTTGTTGCCATGCTCGCTGGACGCCAGGTGAAACCCTGCAACATGTCCGGATTTACGCGTTTGCACGGGGTCAAGACTCAAGGTTATGGCCTTGATCAATAACTGGACTTTCACATGAGGGGAGATCAGCTCCGTTAAAGGAAAGTCACTGCCGCCAAGCTTTTTCAGTAGCGCTTGAACCAGTTCTTCAGCCTTGGGTGTTTTTGCGATCCGCTCCAATAAGGTAGCCGGCGAGCGCTGGGCTTTTTCGAGTACGGACGCCGAGATGCCCTCGGTCAAATAACTCAGCAAAGGCTTTTGATGCTTGTCTTGTGCCTCACCCACGAATGCGGATATTGAATCGTCGTTGCTGTCCTGCAACAACGCATCAGCCTTGCTTGCCTCATTCCCTATGCCCAGGGCAATTTCGCTGCGGGTATTTTCCAACGCATCAATCGCCGCTTGTACTTGCGCTTGCGTGCTGGGGTTGGCCGGAACAACACCGTAGTACTTGAGCATATTGTCGAGCCGGTTGCTGCCCGGCTCAGTCGAGCCGTTTTGCGGGATAAGCGGTGAATCCTTGTTGAGGAACAAGCTTTTCTTCTGGGCATCAGGGGGGTCTGACTGAGCCTGAAGCTCGCGTAATGCGCTCAACATTTCATCCAGGTCAAGCAGCTTCCCCTGCACCAGGGCAACTGGGGAGTCGGGTGCACGAACGGGAGCCGTCGCTAGCGCAGGGGCCGATTTGACCACGGGGCTGGTTGAGAGATAGGCGCTTGGCGCGCTGAGCGCTGCCACAGGAGTACGAACGTTGTTAGTTGGGAATGGCGTCATGGCAGAAGTTTCATCTCCGGGAGTGGTATGCACAAACCGAGCGAAGAAACGAGGTGTGTTGCAAGACCTACGCCCAATCGCTGACGTCCATGTGTGGACACCCCGTAGGAAATTGTTCCGACGCAATACATGACAATTTGCGTCCAGCTACCACGGGCGCGCCGCCACTGCACGCCCGCAGGTTTTCAGAAACGTCAGCCCTTCTTGAATACGGCCGTTATTCAGGACGCAGGATCAGCACGCCAAGCGGTGGCAGATTCAGCGTCAACGACACCGGTTGCCCATGGCGCGGCTCATCCTGAGTAAACACTTCACCGCCATTGCCGTAGTTCGAACCGGCATAGGTGTCGGCATCGGTGTTGATCACCTCGCTCCAGCGCCCGGCAAATGGCACGCCCACCGCGTACGCCTCACGGGGTACCGGGGTGAAGTTGGCCACCACCAGCACCGGCTTGCCGTCCTTGCTCCAGCGCAGCCAGGCATAGACGCTGTTGATTGCATCGTCGCCGATCAGCCACTGGAAGCCTTGGGGCGCATCGTCCTGTTCGTGCAGCGCCGGTTCCTCGCGGTACAGGCGGTTCAAGTCGCCGACCAGTTTTTGCACGCCCTTGTGCTCGGCGTATTGCAGCAGGTACCAGTCCAGTTGCTGGTCGTGGTTCCACTCGCGCCACTGGCCGAATTCGCAGCCCATGAACAGCAACTTCTTACCGGGGTGCATCCACATGAACGCCAGGTAGGCGCGCAGGTTGGCGAACTTCTGCCAACGGTCGCCGGGCATCTTGTCGATCAGCGAGTGTTTGCCGTGCACCACTTCGTCGTGGGAGATCGGCAGGATAAAACGCTCGGACCAGGCATACACCAGGCCAAAACTCAGTTCGTTGTGATGGTGGGCGCGGTACACCGGGTCTTGCTGGATGTAGTGCAATGAATCGTGCATCCAGCCCATGTTCCATTTGTAGTTGAAACCCAGGCCACCCTGTTGGGTCGGTTGGCTCACGCCGGGCCAGGCGGTGGATTCTTCGGCGATGACCAGCGCGCCGGGTGCTTCCTGCGCGACGACATCGTTCAAATGGCGCAAAAAGTCGATGGCTTCGAGGTTCTCGCGGCCACCATGGCGATTGGGCACCCACTCGCCGGCCTTGCGCGAATAATCGCGGTACAGCATCGATGCCACCGCATCCACCCGCAGGCCGTCCACGTGGAAGTGTTTCAGCCAGTGCAACGCCGAAGCCAGCATAAAGCCATGCACTTCGGTGCGGCCGAGGTTGTAGATCAGCGTGTCCCAATCCTGGTGAAAGCCTTCCAGCGGGTTGGCGTATTCGTACAGCGCGGTGCCGTCAAACTGGGCGAGGCCGTGGGTATCGGTAGGAAAATGCGCCGGCACCCAGTCGAGGATCACACCGATATCGGCCTGATGCAGGGCGTTGACGAAGTAGGCAAAATCTTCGGGCGAACCGAAGCGCGCCGTTGGCGCAAATTGTGACAGCGCCTGATAACCCCACGAGCCGCCGAACGGGTGCTCCATGATCGGCATCAGTTCGATATGGGTGAAGCCCAGTTGCTGCACATAGGGGATCAAGCGCTCGGCCAGCTCGCGCCAGCCGTACTGGCGGGCAACCTCGCCGGCCTCGTCCAGCTCGCACTGCCAGGAGCCCACGTGCAGCTCGTAGATCGACAGTGGCGCCGTGGTCTTGTGCTTGTCGAGGCGTGATTGCATCCAGTCGTGGTCTTGCCAGTCCACCTGCAACGGCGCGGCGACTTTCGACGCGGTGTCGGGCGGCAGCTGCGTAGCCAGCGCACAGGGATCGGCCTTAAGCGGCAAGATGCCATTGGCGCCGAGAATCTCGTACTTGTAGGCCGCGCCCGGTTGCAGGCGTGGGATAAAGATCTCCCACACGCCAGACGGATGCCGCAGGCGCATCGGATGACGCCGGCCGTCCCAGATATTGAAGTCGCCGACCACCGACACCCGCCGCGCATTCGGCGCCCACACGGCAAAGCGCACACCTTGCACGCCATCCACCGTGGTGACTTGCGCGCCCAGGCAGCTGCTGAGGTCGCGGTGGTTACCTTCGGCAAACAGGTACAGGTCCATTTCCCCCAGCAACAATTGGCTGAAACTGTAGGGATCTTCGGTGATCTGCTCGCCCCCGGCCCACTGGATCTTCAGCAGGTACGCCTGGCGCGTCGCAAAGTGCCCGACAAACAATCCCGGCACCTGGGTAGCGTCCAGGCTGCCGAGCGTCTCGCCGTTGTCGCGCGCCAGCACCTGGACGCTCAGCGCCTCTGGCAGGAACGCGCGGATAAACTGGCCGCCCTGTTCGTCATCGTGCGGCCCGAGAATCGAGAACGGGTCAGGGTGCTCGGCGCGCACCAGCCATTCGATGTCGTTGGACGCCGGCAATGCAGTCAACTTGGGCTGCAGCGGTTCTTTATGTGTAAAGCTCATGACGTCTCCCCACCGCGTGCAGTTTTCGATATTGGTTCAAGCCCGCTCAACAAACGGTGCAGCCCTTGCAGGGGCACCGGTAGCCAGCTGGGACGGTTTTCCGCTTCGTAGGCCACTTCATACGCGGCCTTCTCCAGGCTGAACAACGTCAGCGCAGCGTCCTGGCCTGTGGCTTCCTGCCAGTCATGCGCCAGTGTAGACGTAGCTGCCTGATAAGCCTGGATAAAAGCCTGACGTGCGTCATTCAGGTAGCGATCGGTCACCCGTTTGCGCGCCAGCTCGGCTGCGGGCGAGTGGTCCAGCCCTTGCCCGTTCAAGGCTAGCGCTGCCGCGTAATCAAACGAGCGCAGCACGCCACTCACGTCCTTATACGGGCTGTGCTTGCCACGCCGCTCATGCAACGGCCGCGCCGGTTCGCCTTCGAAGTCGATCAAGTAGGCATCACCCTTCACCACCAACACCTGGCCCAAATGCAAATCACCGTGGACGCGTATGCGCAGCCCACCGGCCGTGGCTTTCGCCAGGGCCTGGACATGCCTGGCGATGGCCTTTTCCTGCACCAGCATCTCAGTGACCCGCAGCTGGTCCGCAGGGTTCAACTGGGTTTGGTGCTGGCTGAGCAATCGCAAGGCGCGGTCGAGCTGCGCACCGACATCCTTGGCCCACGCCTGGGTGTCTTTGACGCGGGTGACTTCAGGCTTGAAGTCAGGATCAGCCGTGTCCGCGCCCAATACCCCGTGCATTTCGCCCAGGCGCTGGCCGAGCAATCCAGCAAAGTCCTTTAGCTCGCCGAGGGCGTTGTAGTGTTGCTCCTGCTCGGAGATGGCCCCGGCCAATTCATCACGGATCGCCCGTTCCAGGCTGTTCTGGGTCCAGGCCCACGCATCGCCCTGATTGCTCAGGTAACCCTGGGCGATCATCAGCAAATTGTCTTGCCCTGCCCCGTCGCGGCGAATCACCGCACCCAGCAGCGGCGAAATATTCGGGTAACCGGCGGCGGTCAGGTAAGCGCTCATTTCCAGTTCCGGGTGCACGCCGCTGGCGACCTTGCGGATCAGCTTGAGCACCAGGCTTTCGCCCACCACCACTGAACTGTTGGACTGCTCGGCCGACAGGTAGCGCACCGGCGCGTCGTCCGTCAGTTGCAACTGGGCCAGGTGGGGCGTGGCGTCAAATCGCAGCTCGCCTTCACTGGAAGAGAGCCGCGTGCCGGCCTGCAAGCCCTGGATCACGGCGCGAATAAAAGGCTCAAGGCTGAATGCATCGGTCACCAGCCCCACCTGGTGCGCGCGTCGCACACGGGCCAGGGCCAGTTGCTGGGGCAAGGCGCTGGTGAGCTGGTCTTCCGCGAGGAAGCCGAACGGCAATTGGTAACGGCTGACCTGACCGGCGCTGGTCACCTCGATTTCGCTGAGCAATACCGGGTGCTGCGGGTCGCCGAAGCGCACGCCGTAGGCGATATGTACGGTGTCGATGGCGACATCCTTGGCCGCGAACCAGCGCCGCTTGGGCAGCCAGGCCGGCAGCGCGGCCTGCTCCAGCGTGGCGCGACAGGGTTGCTCCAGCAGCTCTTCCAGGCGTTTTTTCAGCACCAGGGTGGTGAAGTCCGGGATGCTCTGCGCCGGCTCGACATGCCAGCTGGGCATCTGGTTTTCCGCCGCCAGCACGAACCAGTAGAACCCGTAGGGCGCCAGGGTCAGCAGGAAATGCAACTGGCCGATGGGCGGAAAGGCGTTACCGCCGAGCATCTCCACGGGTACCATGCCGGCGTACGCCGACAGGTCCAGCTCGGCCGCCTGGGCGCTGCGCGACACGTTGGCGACACACAGAATGATTTCCGTGCGGCCGTCTTCCCCGGTGAACTCACGGGTGTACGCGAGGATGCGGCGGTTGGCTGGCGACAGCATGTTCAAGCGCCCCCGGCCAAACGCCTTGGACTGCTTGCGCACCGCCAGCATGCGCCGGGTCCAGTTCAGCAACGAATGGGGGTCCTGGGCCTGGGTTTCGACATTCACCGACTGATAGCCGTACTGTGGGTCCATGATCGGCGGCAGCACCAGGCTCGCCGGGTCGGCGCGGGAGAAGCCGCCGTTGCGGTCGATGGACCATTGCATCGGCGTGCGCACGCCGTCGCGGTCGCCGAGGTAGATGTTGTCGCCCATGCCGATTTCATCGCCGTAATACAGGGTCGGCGTGCCGGGCATCGACAGCAGCAGGCTGTTGAGCAGCTCGATGCGCCGACGGTCGCGCTCCATCAGGGGCGCGAGGCGGCGGCGAATGCCCAGGTTGATGCGGGCGCGGCGGTCGGCGGCGTAGTAATTCCACAGGTAGTCGCGCTCTTTGTCGGTGACCATCTCCAGGGTCAGTTCATCGTGGTTGCGCAGGAAGATCGCCCATTGGCAATTGGCCGGGATCTCCGGGGTCTGGCGCAGAATGTCGGTGATGGGAAAACGATCTTCCTGGGCCAGCGCCATGTACATGCGCGGCATCAGCGGGAAGTGGAAGGCCATATGGCATTCGTCGCCGTCATCGCCCTTCGGGTCGCCGAAGTAGAGTTGCGTGTCTTCCGGCCATTGGTTGGCCTCCGCCAGCAACATGCGGTCGGGATAGTGGGCATCGATCTCGGCGCGGATCTGTTTAAGCACGTCGTGGGTTTGCGGCAGGTTTTCGTTGTTCGTGCCGTCGCGTTCGATCAGGTACGGGATGGCATCCAGGCGCAGGCCGTCGATGCCCATGTCGAGCCAATAGCGCATCACCGACAGCACGGCCTTCATCACTTGCGGGTTGTCGAAGTTGAGGTCTGGCTGGTGGGAATAGAAGCGATGCCAGAAGTACTGGCCGGCCACCGGGTCCCAGGTCCAGTTGGACTTCTCGGTGTCGAGGAAAATGATGCGGGTGCCGGCGTACTTCTGGTCGTCATCGGACCACACGTAGAAGTCCCTCGCCGCCGAACCGGGCTTGGCCTTGCGGGCGCGCTGGAACCACGGGTGCTGGTCGCTGGTGTGGTTGATCACCAGCTCCGTAATGACGCGCAGCCCGCGCTTGTGGGCCTCGGCAATAAAGCGCTTGGCGTCGGCCAAGGTGCCGTAGTCGCTGTGTACACCGCGGTATTCGGCGATGTCATAGCCGTCATCGCGCCGTGGCGAGGGGTAGAACGGCAACAGCCACAGGGTGTTAACACCGAGGTCGGCAATGTAGTCGAGCTTGGCGATCAGCCCGGCAAAGTCGCCGATACCGTCGTTGTTGGCATCGAAAAAGGATTTGACGTGAACCTGGTAGATCACCGCGTCCTTGTACCAGAGCGGGTCTTGAGTGAAGGGGGATGGGGTGGGTTTCTTCGCCATTGGAAACTCCTGGAATACTAATATTTTGCAGGCCGGATGCGATCAAACTGTGGGAGCGGGTTTGCTCGCGAATGCGGTGTGTCAGCCAGCGAACTCATTGACTGATTCACCGCATTCGCGAGCAAGCCCGCTCCCACATTTCTGATCTCTAACTGGCTTGAGAAACGGTGATGCGCCAGATCCCAAACGGCATCTGCGGCTCCAGCCGCATCCACTGGGTCTTGCCATACCAGGTCCAGCGATGGCCGCTCATCAGGTCTTCACCTTGGGTCTGCGCATCGTCCGGCAAGCCCAATTCCCACAACGGCAATTCAAAGTTCGCTTCCTGGGCGTTGTAGGGATCAAGGTTCACCGCAATCAGAATGAAGTTGCTGCCATCCTCGCTGCGCTTGCCGAAATACAGGATGTTGTCGTTCCAGGCGTTGTACAGCTTCAAGCCCAGGTGCGTCTGCAACGCCGGGTTCTGCCGGCGGATGCGGTTGAGCTGGGCGATCTCGGCGATGATGTTGCCCGGCGCGGTGAAGTCTCTGACACGGATCTCGTACTTCTCTGAGTCCAGGTACTCTTCTTTGCCGGGCACCGGCGCGGCTTCACACAGCTCGAAACCCGAATACATCCCCCACAGGCCCGAGCCCATGGTCGCCAGCGCGGCGCGGATCAAGAAACCCGGGCGGCCGGATTCATGCAGGAACCGCGGGTTGATATCCGGCGTGTTGACGAAAAAGTTCGGCCGGAAACACTCGCGCCACGGCGATTCATTCAATTGCGTGAAGTATTCGCTCAGCTCGGCCTTGGTGTTGCGCCAGGTGAAATAGGTGTAGCTCTGGGTGTAACCGACCTTGCCCAGGCGCGCCATCATCGCTGGCGTGGTGAAGGCTTCGGCGAGAAAGATCACCTCCGGGTGCCGGGCCCGCACATCGCTGATCAACCACTGCCAGAACGGCAGCGGCTTGGTGTGGGGGTTGTCGACACGAAAGGTCTTCACGCCCTCGTCGACCCAGCCCAGCACGATGTCGCGCAACTCGGTCCACAGGCTGGGAATGGCATCTGCCGCATAGAAATCAACGTTGACGATGTCCTGGTATTTTTTTGGCGGGTTCTCCGCGTACTTGATCGTGCCGTCCGGGCGCCAGTTGAACCAGCCAGGGTGCTGCTTGAGCCACGGATGGTCCTGAGAACACTGGATGGCGAAGTCCAGGGCGATTTCCAGGCCGTGCTCGGCGGCGGCCTTGACCAGGCGACGGAAGTCATCGCGGCTGCCCAATTGCGGATGGATCGCCTCGTGCCCGCCCTCCTCGCTGCCGATGGCGTAGGGGCTGCCCGGATCATCGGGGCCGGCAGTCAGGGCGTTGTTGCGCCCCTTGCGATGGCTGCGGCCAATGGGATGGATTGGCGGGAAGTACAGCACGTCGAAGCCCATGTCATGGATCATCGACAGCCGCGAATGCACGTCATTGAACGTGCCGTGGCGCGCCGGATCGTCGGTGATCGAGCGAGGAAACAGCTCGTACCAGCTGGCAAATTGCGCTGCCTGGCGCTCGACATCGATCGGGTACACAGTGCTGATGCTCAGGTAAGCACGGTGATCGGCCTGGGTCATCTGGTGTGCACTGTCTTCGTGCAGGAACAGCGCGACCTGCTCGGTTTCCAGCAGGCCGGACAGTTCGTGGTGCAACAGCATCAGCCGGTCGCGCAACGCGTTGTCACTGCGCTCGGCCGCTTGCAGCACCAGGCTGCGGCCTTCCTGCAATTCCAGACTGACCGGCACCCCGGCCTCGTGTTTCTTGCGCAATTCGTAGCAGAAGCTGGCGAACGTATCGATCCAGGCTTCGATGCAATATTCATGGGGGCCTTGATGGGTGACGGTAAACGCGCCTTCCCAACCATTGTTGCCCACATCGCTCATCACCACGCTATGCCAGCTTTCGTCCTGCAGCGGCCGCCAGCGGATCAGCACCGCGAGCTTGTCGTGGCCGTCAGCGAACACCTTGCTGGTGACATTGACACGCTGCCCCACCACGGCCTTGACCGCAAATTCGCCGCCGTCGATCACCGGCATGGTGCTTTCAATCGCGATCCTGGGCAGTAACAGTGCCTGGGACAGCGCTAATGCAGATGCATTGGGAACCTGTGTTTCAGCAGTCATCGAGCATCTTCCCCTTACGCCCTGTGGACGCTCTTTGCTTGATCCGGGTTCTGACACGCCAGCGCTCTCCCTGAGCGCAACCGTCATAGGTCCGAGCCTGTGCCCGCGCGAAAAGTTCAGGTGGATGTACAGCCATTGGGCTGGGAATCAATTGATCCCGGCAGCTGTCCACCGGTAGAGCAAAGCACAAAGGAGGCCATACCGATGAATATCCCGATCCCGGCTGAAACCCCAGACCCGAATATCGACAAACCAGCCCTGCCACCCACCGCCCCCCAACCGGTTCCGGAGCAGGAGCCGCCAGAACAGCAGCCACCTGCAGTTGAAGAGCCACCGACGCCCCACCCCCCGGTGATCGTCTGACTGTCGGGCCAGCCTGGGACTCGTCCGCTACTGGCCCTTTTTCAGCAACAAGCCAGCTACAAAAAAAACTGAAACCACCTACAGACCCAATAGCCTATTGCCCTCCTCTGCCCCAAGGGCTGATTCCTATACTCGCACGCGCAAACGCCTGTTTGCGCTCCGTTAATTGGGCGTTTGCCCCATTTATTGCGAGGAAGTCCCGATGTCCACTATCCAATCGCGTCACACCGCCGAGTCCCCCAAAACGCCAGCGCCGTACGGCAACAACCCACCCCCATCGGCACAAACAGATGCGCGTGTGAAAACACTGCTCGACGCCGGCCCGAATTGGTCCCAGACGCCCAAGGCCCCGAACCCGACGCCGCCGACAAACAACACAACGCCACAGGAGGACCCCGGCGACCTGGCCGAACTGCTGAGCAAAGAGAACATCAAGGAGATCGTGCGCGACCCCAACTCGCCAAAGTCCAAGGCAATCCTTGAAAAACTTCGCGCGCGACTGACACCCGAAAAAATCGAAGCGTTGCTGCAAGGCCCCAACGGAGAAGCGAACGCCAGGAAGCTCAAAGCCATCCACAAGGCACTGAACAAAGACGAGATTGATTCCAACCTGTCCGAAACCAAAAACCAGATGGCCGAGAGAAAAATCCAGGAGTTGATGGCGCGCAATATCGAGATGATCATGCAGGCATTTGAGGGAGGCGGCATTGAAAGTTTCGTCGGCAACGTCAAGCGGTGGCAGGATGAAAAAGCCGACATGGAGAAAAAATTCTCCGAATCAACCTCTGCCGCCAACGGCTTGCACGATATCGGCGGTTCTCTGAGCGACGACAACATCAACAACGCGCGACGTCGCGCTCCAGGCAATACCTACAGTTATAACCGACTCAGTGAATCTACCCTGGACGCGCCCAGCGAAATCCGAAACTTCTCTTCCAACGACAAAGTGGACCTCTCGGGCATTCGAAAACAGATGAACAAACCCCTGCAGGTCGTCAACCAGTTCACGGGCGCCAGCGGGGAAGTCAAAATTGATTACTCATCGAGCACCAACACCAGCGTGGTGTCGGTTTCCGGCAACCCGGGTGAGCCGCCGTTTGTAGTCAAGGTCTTTGGTGAGGTGCGCCAGAGCAACCTGGTGACCTGAGCCCGACGCGGGCCTGCTTCGGCGATTTAATTGATCTGTATCAGCACGCCTCAAACCCAGCTGCACCCCAAGCGCTACGGGGTGCAACACATTGACGCAGGCACCCCGCACAAACCCATCTGATCCGCTTTTTATCGATAGACCTGAGTCTGTTATGCAAACAGACCGGCGCGCATAGTTCCTCTGCCTGATGGAGGCTGATGAGCGAACGACCATGAGCGAAAGAATCCCCGTCCGAACCGTGGAAACCTTTGAGCCGATCCACCCAAAGAAGGTGAAGGCCAAATCCAGCGACAACCTGATCCACACCCGCAGTTTCACCGGCCTGTTCCGCACCTTGCGCTTGAGCGGTGCAGGCTTTCTGTTCCTGGCCTTTTTCGGCACGGTGTGGCTGAACTGGGGCGGACGCCAAGCCGTGCTATGGGACTTGGCTGAAAGTAAATTCCATATTTTTGGTGCGACGTTCTGGCCACAGGATTTCATCCTGCTCTCGGCGCTGCTGATTATCTGCGCCTTCGGCCTGTTTGCGATCACCGTCTTTGCCGGCCGCGTGTGGTGTGGCTACACCTGCCCACAAAGCTCGTTCACCTGGCTGTTCATGTGGTGCGAAAAAGTCACCGAAGGCGAGCGCAACCAGCGCATCAAGCTACAAGCCGCGCCCTGGAGCCCGAACAAACTGGCGCGGCGCGCGGCCAAGCACACCTTATGGCTGGGTATCAGCGTACTGACGGGCCTGACCTTTGTCGGCTACTTCACGCCGATCCGCCCCCTGGCCGCCGAGTTGCTGACCTGGCAAATGGGCGGAGTGAGCCTGTTCTGGGTGCTGTTTTTCACCGGCGCCACCTACATCAATGCCGGCTGGCTGCGTGAAGCGGTGTGCATGCACATGTGTCCGTATGCACGGTTCCAGAGCGTGATGTTCGACAAGGACACCCTGACCATTTCCTACGACGCCGCCCGTGGCGAACACCGCGGCCCACGCAAACGCGAGGTGAAACCCGCCGACGTCGGCCTGGGCGACTGCATCGACTGCCACCTGTGCGTGCAGGTGTGCCCCACCGGCATCGACATCCGCGATGGCCTGCAAATGGAGTGCATCGGCTGCGCGGCGTGCATCGACGCGTGCGACTCGATCATGGACAAGATGGGCTACGCCCGTGGCCTGGTCAGTTATACCAGCGAACATCAACTGCAAGGCGGCAAGACCCATCTGCTACGGCCACGCCTGATCGGCTACAGTGCCGTGCTGCTGGTAATGATTGCAGCGCTGGTGGTGGCCTTGGTGCAGCGGCCGATGGTGTCGCTGGATGTGACCAAGGACCGCGGCATGTTCCGCGAGAACGCCCAGGGCTTGATCGAAAACATCTACAGCCTCAAGGTCATCAACAAGACCCAGCAGCGCCAGGACTACCGCCTGGAGCTGGTGGACGCCGAGGGCTTCCAACTGCAAGGCAAGACCGAGATCAGCCTGGCGCCGGGAGAAATCAGCGATGTGCCGGTGTCGGTGGCGTTGTTGGCGGATAAACCGGCCAGCAGTTCGCAGACGTTGCGTTTCAAGGTTACCGATGTGGATGAACCGTGGGTTTACAGTGCTGCCGATAGCCGCTTCGTCGCGCCTATGAACCGCTGATACCTATCTGAATAGGTGGAGATCCAAATGTGGGAGCGGGCTTGCTCGCGAAGGCGGTCGGTCAGTACCGGATGAGTTGGCTGACCTAGCGCATTCGCGAGCAAGCCCGCTCCCACAGTGTGCTCCGTGTAAATTCTGAAGATTTTGTTTAAGGCCCCCATGAAACGCTACGAAAAATTCGCCGACGACATTGCCGAACTGATCCGCTCCGGCGTCCTGGGCCCCGGCCAGCGTGTGCCGTCGGTGCGCTACGCCAGCCAGACCTACGGCGTCAGCCCATCCACGGTGTTCCAGGCCTATTACCTGCTGGAGCGCCGGGGCCTGATCCGTGCGCGGCCGCGCTCCGGCTACTTCGTCAACACCCATGCGCCCAGCCCGTTTTCCGAGCCGGTGGTGAGCGAACAGGTGCACGAGTCCACCGAAGTCGATGTCAGCGAGTTGGTGTTCTCCGTGCTCGACTCGATCAAAGACCCCAACACCGTGCCTTTCGGCTCGGCATTCCCCAGCCCGATGCTGTTCCCGTTGCCCCGCCTGGCCCGCTCCCTGGCCAGCGCCAGTCGCGAGATGGACCCGCGCCTGGTGGTCACCGACATGTCGCCGGGCAACCCGCAACTGCGCCGGCAAATTGCCCTGCGCTACATGGTCGGCGGCCTGATGCTGCCCATGGAAGAGCTGCTGATCACCAACGGTGCCCTCGAAGCGCTGAACCTGTGCCTGCAAGCCGTCACCGAACCGGGCGACCTGGTGGCCATCGAGGCTCCGGCGTTCTATGCCTGCCTGCAAGTGCTGGAGCGCTTGAAGCTCAAGGCCGTGGAAATCCCCGTGCACCCGCGCGACGGCATCGACCTGGGCGCGCTCGCGCAAAGCCTGGAGCGCTACCCGATCAAGGCCTGCTGGACCATGACCAGTTTCCAGAACCCCATGGGCGCGACCCTGCCGGAAGCCAAGAAACAGGCGCTGGTGGAACTGTTGCGCAGCCATCAGGTGCCGCTGATCGAGGACGACGTGTACGCCGAGCTGTATTACGGCCAACACCCACCCAAACCCGCCAAGGCCTTCGACACCGAGGGCCTGGTGCTGCATTGCGGCTCCTTCGCCAAAAGCCTCGCGCCGGGTTACCGCGTGGGCTGGGTGGCGGCCGGGCGCTATGCGCAGAAGGTCGAACGCTTGAAGCTGATGACCTCACTGTGCCCGTCAATGCCCGCCCAGGCGGCGATTGCCGATTACCTGCAACACGGCGGTTACGACCGCCACCTGCGCAAACTGCGCTACGCCCTGGAAGAACAGCAAAGCGCCATGCTCGCGGCCATTGCCCGCTACTTCCCGGCACAGACACGGGTCAGCCAGCCCGCTGGCGGCTACTTCCTGTGGCTGGAACTGCCGGAGCAGACCGATTCGTTGAAGTTGTTCCAGATGGCCCTGGCCCAAGGCATCAGCATCGCGCCGGGGCCGATCTTCTCGGCCACCCAGCGTTTCAGGAATTGCATTCGCTTGAACTATGGCAGCCCGTGGACGGAAGCGTCGGAGAAGGCGATGGAGACGTTGGGGCGGATTGTGCGGTCGTTCTGAGTCATTGAGTCGCCCTTTCTGACGCCATCGCGGGCAAGCCCGCTCCCACAGTTTGAATGGCGAACACCGTCAAATGTGGGAGCGGGCTTGCCCGCGATGGCGCCGGCCCTGGCGCTACAAAACTAGCGACCACCCCCCAGATCCAGGAACGTCCCGGTGGTGTAGGAAGCCTTATCCGACAACAACCAGATAATCGCCTCCGCCACCTCATCCGGCCTCCCGCCACGGGCCATGGGAATGCCGGATTCCAATTTGCTGACCCGGTCCGGGTCGCCGCTCAGGGCATGGAAGTCGGTGAAGATATAACCGGGACGCACCGCATTGACGCGGATCCCTTCGCCTGCGACCTCTTTGGACAGGCCAATGGTGAAGGTGTCCAGCGCGCCCTTGGACGCCGCGTAATCCACGTATTCCCCCGGTGAACCCAGGCGCGCCGCCACCGACGACACGTTGACGATGCTGCCGCCCTGCCCGCCGTGCTTGGGCGACATGCGCAGCACCGCATGCTTGGCGCACAGGATCGGTCCCAACACATTGGTTTTCATGATCTTGAGAATACGGAACTCGGACATCTCATCGACCCGCGACTTGTGCCCCACGGTGCCCGCGTTATTCACCAGTGCAGTGACCCGCCCCAACTCGGCATCGACACGATTGAACAACGCGATCACTTCATCTTCGATGCTGACATCGGCCCGCACCGCGATGGCCTGTGCCCCGAGTGCGCGGACCTGCTCCAGCACGCGGTGGGCAGCGGCCTCGTCGGACTGGAAATTGATGCAGATGCGATAGCCCTGGCGCGCAGCCAGCAAGGCCGTCTCGGCGCCGATCCCGCGGCTGCCTCCGGTGATGATGACGACTTTGTCCATGGGTGGGGTCTCCTGATCCAACCGGGTGTTTAAGGTTGGATCCAAGAATACCCGTCAGCCCAGGCTTCTGTCAGGCACCGCGAGTTCTTCGGCGCGTTGGATGTCGGCCATGAAACGCTCCGCCGGCAACGGGTGGCCGAGCAAGTAGCCCTGCAGGGAGTTGCAGCCCAGGCGTGTGAGGAAATTCTGCTGCACATCGGTCTCCACCCCTTCGGCGACGATGCGCAACCCAAGGGCGTGGCCGAGGGCAACGATGGCCGAGACGATGGCCGCATCGTCGCCGTCGTGCTCCAGGTCGCGGACGAAGCCACGGTCGATTTTCAACTCATTGGCCGGCAGGCGCTTGAGGTACATCAGGCTGGAATAACCGGTGCCGAAGTCATCGATAGACAGGTCGACGCCCATGTCCGATAGCTGCTGCAACACGGTCATGCTCGCATCGGCGTCGCTCATGGCGGTGGTTTCGGTGATTTCCAGGGTCAGGCTGTTGGCCGGCAACTGGTGGCGGTCGAGGGCCGAGGCCACGCTCTTGACCAGCCCGGCATGACAGAACTGCAACGCCGACAGGTTCACCGCGATGCGCCAGTCTTCATAACCCTGCGCATACCACAGGCGCATCTGGCGACAGGCTTCGTTGAGCACCCACTCGCCGATCGGAATGATCAGCCCGGTCTTTTCCGCCAGCTCGATAAATGTTGCCGGCAACAGCAAGCCTTGCTGCGGATGCTCCCAGCGCAACAGCGCTTCGGCGCCCACCGGGATACCGCTGACCGCATCGAACTTGGGTTGGTAATGCAGGCAGAACTGCTGTTGCTCGACGGCGTTGCGCAGGTCCTGCAACAGTTGCAGTTGTTTGCGCGCATTGGTGTTCATCGACACATCGAAGAAGCTGTAGCCGTTCTTGCCCATGCCCTTGGCGTGGTACATCGCGGCGTCGGCGTTCATCAGCAGTTCCTGGGGGTTGCCGCCGTTGCCGGGGTAGATCGCAATGCCCACGCTCGCAGAAATCTTCAGCTCATGTTCGGCCACCTTGAACGCGCGGTTGACCAGGCCCACCTGGCGCTCCGCGAGGCGCAGCGCATCGTCGGGCTGGGTCAGGCGCACCAGCAACACAAACTCATCACCGCCGATGCGCGCCAGGGTGTCCTGGCTGCGCAGGTCTTCCCGCAGGCGCAGGCCGACTTCACGCAGCAACTGGTCGCCCATGTGGTGGCCGAAGGCATCGTTGACCGGCTTGAACCCGTCGAGGTCGATAAACATCAGGGCAAAACAGCCGCCCTTCTCGTTGACCGCTTGCATGGCCTGCTGGATCCGGTCGGCGAGCAAGGTGCGGTTGGGCAGCCCGGTCAGGGTGTCGTGCAGGGCCAGGTGGGTCAGCTCCTGATTGGCCAGGCTCAGGGAATCCGCCAGCACCGCGGTGCGCGCCTCCAGGCGGGCGTCCAGTACCGAGGTGAGCAAGGCAATCACCAAGACCGCGAGGCTGGTGACCACCACCAGGTTGTCCAGGCCCTTGCCACTCAGGCCCGACAGCGCTGCGCCGCAGTAACTTTCGTCGGCAAATTGCGCGGCCGCCATGCCGGTGTAGTGCATGCCGACAATCGCCAGCCCCATCACCACCGCCGCACCACCGCGCATCAGGCGCACGTACGGAGTGTTGCGCCGCAGGTGGAACGCAATCCACAACGCCGCGCCAGAGGCCACCACCGCGATCAACAGCGACGCGCTGAACAGCGTGGGGTCGTAATCGATACCCGGGGTCATGCGCATCGCGGCCATGCCGGTGTAATGCATGCTGCTGATGCCCGCGCCCATGACCAGCGCGCCAAACGCCAACTGCCAGGCCGGCAAGCGCGGCTGGTTGACCAGCCATAACGCAAAACCGCAGGACAACACGGCGATCAGCAACGACAACGCGGTGATGCCGACATCAAAGCCCAGGGCAAACGGCAAGCGCAGCGCGAGCATGCCGATAAAGTGCATGGACCACACCCCCACGCCCATGGCCAAGGCCCCACCGCTCATCCAATAGAACACCGCGCGGCCCTTGGCCGTCGCAATGCGCCCGGCCAGGTCCAGCGCGGTGTAGGACGCGAGGATCGCAACGAACAGGGAGATCACGACCAGCGAGGGAGAATAACTACCGATAAGCATGGGGCTTCTCAAGACTGACGGGCCTGAAAAGCCCGTGCCAGGTGGCAAAGCGGGCGATTGTAGCGAGAAAGATTCTTGTACAGTTGATTAATTAGCGCATAGCCATCACTGCCTTTTTGACGCCAATCGGCTGACTCAAAAGCCCCTCAAATTAGGGACCTGTTTGAGTCCAAATGTGGGAGCTGGCTTGCCTGCGATAGCGGTTTATCAGTACCAGAGGTGTTGGCTGATGTACCGCTATCGCAGGCAAGCCAGCTCCCACATTTTGGTCCGTGTTTACAGTCAATCCTTTGCGTCGACGGCGGTCTTGCCATCCCAACCACCGCCCAACGCGGCAATCAGTTGCACACTCGCCACCAGACGTGTCTGCAACAAGGTCAACACCGTGCGTTCATTACTCAATGCGGTCGCCTGCACCTGCACCACATCCAGATAGGCAATCAGCCCGGCCTTGTACTGGTTCTGAGTCAGGCGCAACGATTCACGGGCAGCGTCCAGCGCTTCATTGCTGACCACGGCTTCGTCTTCCAGCACCTTGAGCTGGACCATGTAGTTTTCCACTTCGCGGAAACCATCCAGCACGGTCTGGCGGTACTTGGCCACGGTCTCGTCATAGCTGGCCACGGTGCGATCGACTTCGGCCGAGCGCTGGCCGCCGTCGAACAGGGTCATGGCGAGTTTCGGGCCAACCGACCAGAAGCGGTTCGGCAGGCTGATCCAGTCGGCGTAGGTGCTGCTGGAATAACCACCGGCCAGGCTCAGGCTCAGGTCCGGGTAGTAGGCAGCTTTTGCCACGCCGATATTGGCGTTGGCAGCGATCACCGAGCGTTCGGCCGAGGCGATGTCCGGGCGGCGTTCAAGCAGTTGCGACGGCAGGCTCACGGGGATCTGCGGCAGCGCCGGGATGTCGTTGCTCACGGCCAGCTTGAAGTTGGCCGGTGCCTCGCCGATCAACACGGCAATCGCGTTTTCCAGCTGGGCGCGCTGCCAGATCAGGTCGATCAGGCTGGCCTGGGTGGATTTGAGCTGGGTTTGCGCCTGGGCCACCGCATCCTTGCCGGAGACGCCAGCGCGGTATTGGTTTTCGGTCATTTGCAGCGAGCGCTGGTAGGTGTCCAGCGTGGCTTGCAGCAAGCGGGTCTGTTCATCCATCACCCGCAGTTGCAGGTAGTTTTGCACCAACTCCGACTGCTGGCTCAGGCGCATCGCCGCCAAGTCCGCGGAACTGGCTTGGGCCGTGGCGTCGTTGGCTTCCAGGCCTCGGCGCAACTTGCCCCAGACGTCCGCTTCCCAACTCACCCCCAATTGCGCGTTGAGGGTATCGCGGATGCCGCTGCTGGAACTGCTGAGGCTGGCGTTACTGCTGCCGGTGCCCTGGCTGGCACGGGTTTTCCCGGCGCTCAGGTCAACCGTGGGGTAAAACGCCCCCCGCGCACTACGCACCTGGGCCTGGGCCTGGCGAAAACGCGCCTCGGCCTGGGCCACGGTCTGGTTGGACGTGTTCAGGCGCAGCACCAGGTCGTTGAGCTGGCGGTCGCCGTACAACTCCCACCACGCGCCACGGGCCAGGGCGTCGCTTGGCGTGGCCTGGCGCCAACCCTGGGCTTCCTTGAACTGCACCGGCTCAACCACGTCCGGGCGCTGGTAATCCGGGCCAATGGCGCAGGCGCTGAGCAACAGGCCACACAGCACCGTCACCAACAGTTTCTGGCTTGTCTTAGGGAAATCGGTCATAGCGCAGTGTCCAGGGCAGCATCGGTACGCACGCCACGCCAGGCGTTGAAGCGATGGCGCGCGCGGTCGAGATAGAGGTAAACCACCGGGGTGGTGTAAAGGGTCAGGATCTGGCTGAACACCAGGCCGCCGATAATGGTCAGGCCCAGGGGCTGGCGCATTTCCGCGCCTTCGGCGGTGCCGAGCAACAGCGGCAGCGCACCGAGGATTGCCGCCAGGGTGGTCATCAGGATCGGCCGCAAGCGCAGCAGGCAGGCGCTGCGGATCGACTCCAGCGGGCTCATACCGTCATGGCGCTCCAGTTGCAGGGCAAGGTCGATCATCAGGATCGCGTTTTTCTTCACCACGCCAATCAGCAGGAACAAGCCCAACAGGGAGATAAGGCTGAACTCGCCCCCCAGCAGGTAGATCGACAGCAACGCGCCAACACCCGCCGACGGCAGGGTCGAGAGGATGGTCAGCGGGTGAATGTAGCTTTCATACAGAATGCCCAGCACCAGGTACACCGCCACCAACGCGCCAAGGATCATGAACGGCTGGCCCTTTTGCGTCGCGGCGAAGGCATCGGCGGTGCCGGCCATCTTGGCGATCACGTCTTCCGGCAAGCCGACCTTGGCAATCGCCCGCTCGATGGCGGCCGTGCCCTGCTCCACCGTGACCCCGGGCGCCATGTCGAAGGCAATGTTCTCCGAGGCGAACTGGCCCTCGTGGCTGACGCGGTCGTCCGCCAGGCTGTTCTCATAGTGGGCGATGGTCGACAACGGCACCCGTGCGCCAGTGGAGGTGATCACCTGCATCTGGTTCAGGGTGATTGGGTCCTGGGCGTACTTCGGGTTGACTTCCATCACCACCTGGTACTGGTTGAGGCTGTCGTAGATGGTAGAAATCTGCCGCTGGCTGTAGGCGTTGTTCAGCACCGCCGTGACCATCGCCATGTCGATGCCCAGGCGCTTGGCCTGGTCGCGGTCGACAATCAACGTGACCTGCGCCGCACCACGGCCTTCGCGGGCGTCGATAGCGGTCAGTTCCGGCAGCTCGCGCAGGGCGCTGACCACTTTCGGGTACCACAGGCGCAACGCGGCCAGATCACCGCTTTGCAGGATGTAGGAATACTGCGCGCTGCTCTGGTCGCGACTGCCACCAAATTGCAGGTCCTGGTCGGCCATCAGGAACAACCGCCCGCCCGGCACCAATGGAACGTCCTTGCGCAGGCGCTCGATCACCGCCTGGGCCGAGACCTTGCGCTCGCTGATGGGCTTGAGGCGCACCAGCATCACCGCGTTGTTGGTGCCGTTGCTGCCCCCGATAAAGCCGGCCACGCTCTGCACCGCCGGGTCCTTGAGCACGGCGATGCGGAAGGTCTCCATCTTCGGCTGCATCACATTGAACGACAGGCCGTCATCGCCGCGCACAAAGCCGATCAACTGACCGGTGTCCTGCTGCGGCATGAACGTCTTGGGCACCACCACGTACAGCGCGATGTTCACGCCCACGGTGATCAACAGGCTGAGCAGGGTCAGGCGGCGGTGACGCAGCACCCAGTCGAGGCTGGTGGCGTAGCTGGCGACCATGCGATCGTTGACCTTCTGGCTCCAGCGCTGCAAGCCGGTCATCTGGCCTTTGACATGGGGCTTGAGCCAGCGCGCGCAGAGCATCGGGGTCAAGGTCAGCGAGACGATCAGCGAGACGATGATTGCCGCCGACAAGGTGATGGAAAACTCGCGAAACAGGTTGGTGACGATCCCGCCCATAAACAGGATGGACAGGAACACCGCCACCAGCGACACGTTCATCGACAGCAAGGTAAAGCCGACTTCCTGGGCCCCCAGGTACGCCGCTTTCATCGGCGGCACGCCGTCGTCGATATGCCGGGAAATGTTCTCCAGCACCACGATGGCATCGTCCACCACCAGGCCGGTGGCGAGGATCAGTGCCATCAGCGAGAAGTTGTTCAGCGAGAACCCGAACAGGTACATCACCGCAAAGGTGCCCACCAGCGACACCGGCACCGCCAGCGTCGGAATCAGCGAGGCACGGAAGTTGCCGAGGAACAGGTACACCACCAGGATCACCAGGGCCACGGCAATCAGCAAGGTCATCTCGGCTTCATGCAGGGTTGCGGTGATAACAGGCGAGCGGTCCATGGCCAGGTTGAGCTTGACGCTGGACGGCAGCACCGCCTGCAACGCCGGGAGCTGGGCCTTGATCTGGCGGACGGTCTCGATGATGTTGGCGCCGGACTGGCGGTTTATCACCAGCAGCACGGCCGGTTCGTTGTTGAAGAAACCACTGTTGTAGCGGTCTTCCACGCCGTCGCTGATCTTCGCCACATCGCCCAGGCGCAGGGCCGCGCCGTTCTGGTAGCGGATCAGCAGCGGTTCGTAGTCCTTGGCCTTTTCCAGCTGGTCGTTGGCCTGGATCTGCCAGTTGCGCTCGCTGTCTTCCAGGGAGCCCTTGGGCCGGCGCTGGTTGGCATTGGCGATGGTGTTGCGCACATCGTCGAGGGCCACGCCGTACTGGTCGAGGGCCTTGGGTTCCAGTTCGATGCGCACCGCCGGCAAGGAGCTGCCGCCGATCTGCACTTCACCCACGCCGGGCACCTGGGACAGGCTTTGCGAGAGGATCGTCGAGGCCAAATCGTACAACTGGCCCTTCTGCAACACGTCGGAGGTCAGCGACAGCACCATGATCGGCGCCTGGGACGGGTTGATCTTCTTGTAGGTCGGCATGCTGCGCATACCGCTGGGCAGCAGGTTGCGCGAGGCATTGATGGCCGCCTGCACTTCCCGCGCGGCGCCGTTGATATCGCGGTCGGAGTCGAACGCGAGGATCACCCGCGTCGAGCCCTGGCTGGAGTTGCTGCTCATGGTAGTGATGCCGGCGATCGCGCCGAAAGAGCGCTCCAACGGCGTCGCCACGGTAGACGCCATCACCTCGGGGCTGGCACCGGGCAAGCTCGCCGAGACCACGATCACCGGAAAGTCGATCTGCGGCAACGGTGACACCGGCAGCAGGTTGAAACTCACGCCGCCCAGCAGCATGATCGCCAAGCTCAGCAGCATGGTGGCTACCGGCCGGCGAATAAACGGTCCGGACAGGTTCATGACTCAACCGGCTCCAGGCTTTGCGGCTCTTTGCGCCAGCGCCGACCGAGGCGGTCGAAATACAGGTAGATCACCGGCGTGGTGAACAGGGTCAACACCTGGCTCACCAGCAAGCCGCCGACCATCACCAGGCCCAGGGGTTGACGCAATTCCGCGCCCGAGCCGGTGGCCAGCATCAACGGCACCGCGCCAAACAGCGCGGCCAGCGTGGTCATCAGGATCGGTCGGAAGCGCAACAGTGCCGCCTGGTAGATCGCCGTTTGCGGGTCCAGACCCTGGTTGCGTTCCGCGTCGAGGGCGAAGTCGATCATCATGATCGCGTTCTTTTTCACGATACCGATCAGCAGAATGATGCCGATGATCGCGATCATGCCCAGGTCATTGCCGCTGAGCAGCAAGGCCAACAAGGCCCCCACCGCCGCCGATGGCAAGGTCGACAGGATGGTAATCGGGTGGATATAGCTCTCGTAGAGCACGCCGAGCACGATGTACATGGTCACCACCGCCGCCAGGATCAGCAGCAAGGTGCTCGACAGCGACGCTTCGAACGCCTGTGCCGCACCCTGGAACTGGGTCTGCACCCCCACCGGCATGCCGATGTCCTTCTGGGTCTGGTTGATCAGCTCCACGCCTTTGCCCAGCGCGACGCCGGGGGCCAGGTTGAACGACATCATCACCGCCGGGAACTGGCCGATATGGGCGATGGCGAGCTGCGCCTGACGCTGTTCGACCCGGGCCAGGCTGGACAGGCGCACCTGGCCGCCATCCGTGGTTTTCACGTGGATCTGGTTCAGCGCATCCGGGCCGAGGGTTTCGCCCGATTGCGCCTGCAACACCACGCGGTACTGGCTGGCCTGGGTGTAGATCGTGGAAATCTGCCGCTGGCCGAAGGCGTCGTACAGCGCGTCGGTGATGGTCGACACTGTCACGCCCAGGCGCGAGGCGGCATCGCGGTCGATTACCAGGAACACCTGCAAACCCTTGGCTTGCAGGTCGCTGGCAACGTCGGTGAGTTCCGGCAACTGGCTCAAGGCGTGTACCAGCTTGTCGCTCCACAGCGCCAACAGGTCGGCGTCTGGCGACGACATGCTGAACTGGTACTGGGTGCGGCTCACGCGGTCTTCAATGGTCAAATCCTGCACCGGCTGCATAAACAGGCGGATGCCCACCAGCTTGTCGATTTCCGGTTGCAGGCGGGTGATTACCTCGGCCGCGCTCAAGTCGCGCTGGCCGTGGGGCTTGAGGTTGATCAGCAAACGGCCGCTGTTGAGCGTGGCGTTGTCGCCATCCACACCGATATAGGACGACAGGCTTTGCACCGCCGGGTCGGCCAGAATGATCTTGGCCAGCTCCTGCTGGCGCTGGCTCATGGCCGCAAAGGAAATCGACTGCGGCGCTTCGGAAATGCCCTGGATCACGCCGGTGTCCTGCACCGGGAAGAAGCCCTTGGGCACCACAAGGTACAAGACCACCGTCAGGCCGAGAGTACCGATGGCCACCAACAGGGTCAGCGGCTGATGCTTGAGTACCCACTGCAACTTGCGTCCGTAGGCTTCGATCATCCAGTCGATCCAGGCACCGCTGGCCTTGTAGAAACGGCTTTGTTCTTCTTCCTTGGGCTCACGCTTGAGCAGGCGCGCGCACATCATCGGCGTCAGGGTCAGCGACACCACCAGGGAAATCAGGATCGCCACCGCCAGGGTGATGGCAAATTCGCGGAACAAGCGCCCCACCACGTCGGCCATGAACAGCAATGGAATCAATACGGCGATCAGCGACAGGGTCAGGGAAATCAGGGTGAAGCCAATCTGCTTGGCGCCCTTGAGCGCTGCCGCCAGCGGCGTCTCGCCTTCTTCGATATAGCGGGAGATGTTCTCCAGCATCACGATGGCATCGTCCACCACAAACCCGGTGGCGATGGTCAGGGCCATCAGCGTCAGGTTGTTGATGGAGAAACCAGCGAGGTACATCACGCCAAAGGTGCCCACCAACGACAGCGGCACCGCGATGGAGGGAATGATCGTCGCGCTGACCCGGCGCAGGAACAGGAAGGTCACCATCACCACCAGGGCAATGGCGATGAGCAATTCGTGTTGCACGTCGGTGACCGAGGCGCGGATGGTCTGGGTGCGGTCGGTGAGCACCAGCACGTCGAGGCCGGCGGGCAGGTTGTCGGTGATGCTCGGCAGCAACGCCTTGATGCGGTCCACCACCTCGATCACGTTGGCGCCCGGCTGGCGCTGGATATTCAGCAGCACGGCCTGGTTTTCATTGGCCCAGGCGGCGAGGCGCTCGTTTTCGGCGCCATCGACGATCTGTGCCACATCCTTAAGGCGCAGCGGTGCGCCGTTGTTGTAGGCCAGGATCAGTTCGGCGTATTGCTGCGGCGAGACCAGTTGGTCGTTGGCATCGAGCATCGACACGCGGGTCGGGCCGTCGAAGTTGCCCTTGGGCTGGTTGACGTTGGACGCGGCGATCAAGGTGCGCACATCCGACAGGTTCAAGCCATTGGCCGCCAGGGCCTCGGGGTTGACCTTGATACGCACGGCCTGGCGCTGGCCGCCCGCGATACTGACCATGCCGACGCCGCTGATCTGCGCGATTTTCTGCGCCATGCGCGTATCGACCAGGTCATTGAGCTTGGGCAGCAGCATGGTCTTGGACGTGACCGCAAGGGTCAGCACCGGGGTATCCGCCGGGTTGACCTTGTTGTACACCGGCGGCGCCGGCAGATCCTTGGGCAGCAGGTTGGTGGCAGCGTTGATCGCGGCCTGCACCTGTTGCTCGGCGACGTCCATATTCACGTCGAGATTGAAGCGCAGGGTCAGCACCGACGCGCCACCGGAACTGGTGGACGCCATCTGCGTAAGGCCGGGCATTTGCCCGAACTGGCGCTCCAGCGGTGCGGTGACGGCACTGGTCATCACGTCCGGGCTGGCGCCGGGGTACAGGGTCATCACCCGGATGGTCGGGTAGTCCACCTGGGGCAACGCCGACACTGGCAACAAGCGATACGAGATGATGCCGGCCAACACAATGGCAAGCATGCTCAGCGTGGTGGCGACCGGGCGAAGGATAAACAGCCGCGACAGATTCATGAACCGACCTTTTGCGCCTTGCCGGCGGTGGTGCCGGTCTCCCCTTTCGCCGCAGGCTTGCCTTGCAGGTGCTCGGTCGGGGTGGTCAACACTTCGGTGCTGTCGTTGACCACTTCGATCTCAGTGCCGTCCTTCAGGCGGTCGGTGCCTTCCAGCACCACGCGATCACCGGCCACCAGGCCTTCTTTGATCACGGTGTTGTCGCCGTCGGTGTCACCGATGACCAGGGGCTGGATCTTGACCTTCTTGTCGCCATCGAGCTTGTAGACAAACGTGCCGGTGTTGCCGAACTGGATCGCCGCAGACGGCGCCAGCACCACGTTGTGCAGGGTGTCGGCGAGCAGGTGCACGTTGACGAACTGGTTGGGGAACAGCGCCTGGTCCTTGTTATCGAAGCGCCCTTTGAATTTCAGGGTGCCGGTGGTCACGTCGATCTGGTTGTCCAGGCTTTGCAGCACACCAACGGCCTGTTTTTTCACGTCGCCACGGTCCCAGGCTTCCACGGGCAGCTTGTTGCCGGCGTGGTAGCGGGTGAGCACGGTGTCCAGGGTGTTTTCCGGCAGGGTGAAGACCACATTGATTGGCTGGGTCTGGGTGATCACGGCGATAAACGTGGTGTCGTTCGCCGCCACCAGGTTGCCCACGTCCACCTGGCGCAAGCCGACACGGCCACCGATGGGCGCGCGGATCTTGGTGAATTCCAGGTTGAGCTTGGCGTCATCCACCGCGCCCTGGTTGGTCTTGACCGTGCCCTGGTATTGCAAGACCAGCGCTTCGGCGGTGTCCAGGGTCTGCTTGGCAATGCTGTCCTGGGCATACAGGCCGCGATAACGCTCGACATCCACCTGGGCGTTCTTCAACTGCGCCTGGTTCTGCAGCAGCGTGCCCTGGGCCTGGAGCAAGGCGTTCTGGTAGCTGCGCGGGTCGATCTCGGCCAGCAGGTCGCCAGCCTTGACCATCTGCCCTTCTTCAAAGGCGATCTTCACCAATTCACCGCCCACCCGGCTGCGCACATTGATGGTGTTGAGCGCGGTCACTGTCCCCAGCGCCTTGTAGTACACCGGAAACTCGCCGAGCACCGCCGGGGCCACGCGCACCGGCACCGGGCCAGCAGCACCACCGAAGCCCGGGCGCATCATCCCCGACTTGCCGGCACGCCCGGCCGGCGCCTGGGCGGCGGCGTCCTTGTGGCTGGCGGGCCAGAATTTCCAGCACAGGCCGGCGATAACCAGCAGCACAAGCAGGCCAAACAGCCAGCGGCGGGACTTACGGGGGGACGATTGCATGGATTGATCAACCATTGGGCGCGAGAGCTTCTTCTTTGGGAGGCTGAAAGATAAGCACTGGAGCGCGTTTAGAGAAGCGCCTTTACCGGCTATTTACCTTGGGCTTACAACTTTTAACTTCTGACCTTAGTCCATTGGCTAATTCAGCTAAGCGTTTGACCCTTAAATGAAAACGGCCTGGACTAGGCCAGGCCGCAATCATGTAGCACGCGTGTTACTGTCAGACGACAGTCATGCGCCGATACAGTTACTTCAAAACAGCCAGGGCTGCTTCGTAGTTTGGCTCGTTGCCGATTTCGGCGACCAGCTCGCTGTGCAGCACGTTGTTGTTTTCGTCCAGCACAACAACCGCGCGGGCGGTCAGGCTGCGCAGCGGGCCATCAACGATGTTCACGCCGTAGTCTTCAGAGAACGCAGCGCTGCGGAAATCCGACAGGTTCTTCACGTTTTCCAGGCCTTCGGAGCCGCAGAAGCGGGCTTGGGCAAATGGCAGGTCCGAGGAAATGCACAGTACAACGGTGTTGGCCACATCATTGGCCTGGGCGTTGAACTTGCGCACCGAGGTGGCGCAGGTCGGGGTATCGACGCTTGGGAAGATGTTCAGCACTTTGCGCTTGCCGGCGAAAGTGGCCAGGGTGGCGTCCGATAGATCGCCGGCAGTCAGGGTGAAATCAGCGGCTTGGGTGCCGACTTGTGGCAGTTCGCCTTCAACCTGGACAGGGTTACCACGGAGAGTGACTTGAGCCATGAACGGAATCCTTTTGCTGTGTTGGGTTAAACGAATTCGAGAGGCGGAAGTTAACCACAAAGCGCGATGACTACCTACCGCCAGACACAAATTGTCATGCGACGTGGTTGTGGTTTAATTGCGCGCTTTTCGCCCCCTCCTTCAAGGAAACCGTTGTTGATGAATCAGCCTGCCACCAAAGTCCTGGTCATTGGTTATGTCTGGCCGGAACCCCGTTCCTCGGCCGCGGGCGGGCATATGATGCAAATACTCGAGACGTTTCTTACGCAAGGCTGGGACATTACCTTCAGCAGTCCCGCCGCGCTTGGCGAACACAAGGCCGACTTGCAAGCCCTCGGCATCGCCGAATGCGCCATCGAACTCAATAACAGCAGCTTCGATGACTTTATCCGCGAGCTGGCCCCGGATATCGTGCTGTTCGACCGTTTCATGATGGAAGAACAGTTCGGCTGGCGCGTCGAAAAGCACTGCCCCGATGCCCTGCGCGTCCTGGAAACCAGCGACCTGCAAAGCCTGCGCGACGCGCGCCAGCAGCGCCTGAAACAGCACCTCAAGGCCCACCCCGACAGCGAAGACTTCAGCGCGCTTTTCGCCCCGGCCCTGAAAGAAGAATTCGAGCTGATGGCCGACACCGACATCGCCAAGCGCGAGATCGCGGCGATTTACCGCTGTGATATCAGCCTGATGATTTCCGACGTGGAAATCCGCCTGCTCACCGAACAATTCAAGGTGCCCGCCGCCCTGCTCCACTGGTGCCCGCTGATGCTGGAGGTGCCCACCGCGCCCTTCACCCCGTTTGAGGACCGCGCGCACTTCCTCAGCATCGGCAATTTCCGCCACGCGCCCAACTGGGATGCGGTGCTGTGGATGAAAAACAGCCTGTGGCCGCTGATCCGCCAGCAACTGCCGGGCGCCCAGCTGCACATTTACGGCTCCTACACGCCGCCCAAGGCCACTGCGCTGCACAATCCGGCGCAGGGGTTTCATGTGATGAATTGGGCCGAGGATGCGTTGCAGGTCATGAGTGCCGCGCGCATTTGCCTGGCACCGTTGCGCTTTGGCGCCGGGATCAAGGGCAAGCTCGCGGATGGCATGCTCTGCGGCACGCCGAACATCACCACGCCGATCGGTGCCGAAGCCATGGGCGATGAGCAACCGTGGCCGGGTGCCATTGAGCAGAGCGTAGAGGCGCTGGCTACCGCCGCCGTGGCGCTGTATCAGGACCGCGAGCGCTGGACCGAAGCCCAGGAACAGGGCCGCCATTTGCTCGCGCGGCGCTACGACGTCGCCCTCCACGCCCCGGCGCTGGTGGCGTGCCTTGAGCAATGCCGGCAAAACCTCGCCGCCCATCGCCGGGACAACTTCACCGGCAGCATGCTGCGCCACCACGCCCATAAAAGTACGCAGTACATGTCCCAGTGGATCGAGGCAAAAAACCGCGCTGTATAAACATCGGCGCTGGCAGCCTTACACGCATAGGGGCATTATTCGGGTCGCAACCAACAATAAAGCGACGCCAGCATGACCCGAGCAGCGCGCATCACCGACCCTTCCTACGAGCTGATGGACGATCACAACGGTCTGTCCATCATCTATCGCCAACACGGCTTCCCCTGCCCGCTGGTGCGCTGGCATTTCCACAAGGAATACGAGCTGCACCTGATCGTCGCCAGCTCCGGCAAGGTGTTTATCGGCGACTATATCGGCAACTTCTACCCGGAAAGTCTGTTCCTCACCGGCCCCAACCTGCCCCACAACTGGATCAGCCAAGTAGAAGAAGACGAGGTGGTGCCCAAACGCGACATGCTGGTGAACTTCACCGATGAACTGTTTGAGAGCGGCAGCCATATCTTCGCCGAACTGAAAAGCCTGGCGCCGCTGCTGGAGCGCGCGCAGTACGGCATCGAATTCCGCTGTAAAAAGACCATCGCCCAAGCCATGACCTTGATGCAACGCATCGAGGACGCCCAGGGCATGGCGCGCCTGGGGCACTTCTTTATCCTGCTGGAAGTGTTGAGCGCGTGTGAGAACTACCAGTTGCTGTCGGGCGCGACGACGCCACAGTTGGCCGATGAGCACAGCATCGACCGCACCAACCGCGCGGTGGACTACATCTTTGCCCACTACGCGCGGGAATTGTCGCTGGAGGAAGTGGCGGAATACCTGGGAATGAAGCCGACGTATTTTTCACGGGTGTTTAAACAGGCCACCGGGCGCACGTTTATCGAGTTCGTCAACCGCTTGCGTATCAGCAAGTCATGCGAGTTGCTGGCTGATGGTGATAAAGCGGTGACGGATGTGTGCTTCGAGTCCGGTTTCAACAACATCTCCAACTTCAACCGGCGCTTCCAGCAGCTCAAAGGTATGACACCGTCCCACTACCGACGATTAGTGGTACAACGCCTGACCGAACAAAACATTGGCTGAACGCATCTGCAGCAACACTTGACCCGCCGTTTAAAGCCGCCCCCTTTCGTCGGCACTGTCAATTCTCACAGCTAGACGCCCCCCCCTCGCGAGTGTCTGATTTCCTTGCCACCGCGCGCCGCAGTTCTGACGCGTTCCCATTTGCGAGGAGCGTATTGTTATGTCCCGTCGACCCCAAGAACCGAATAACCACGAACACCACCACGACCACTGCGAACCCAATCCCGACGGCGAATACTTGCCCAAGACAGTATCCGGCCCGCCCAAGC